>CALAHN010000075.1 GCA_937891825.1 uncultured Alphaproteobacteria bacterium | reverse complement strand
GCGGGCGGCGCGCGACCGGGCATCGTCCAGGCGCTGGCGCGCGGCGCGGCCGGCGGCCTCAAGTTCGGCGGCGGCGTCGGCGGCGGCGTTCGCAGCCTTGGTCTTCGCGGCGACATCGGCGGCGAGCGCCGTCACCCGGGCGTCGAGCGCCGTTGGGTCCGCCAATTGCGCCGCGGCTTTCGCCAGCGCGCTGGCTTCGGCGTTGAGCCGCTCGAGCGCGGCTTTCGCAGCTTCGGCGCGGGCGGCTTCCCGTGCGGCGTCGCGCGTCACGTCATCCAGCCGTTGCTGGGCCGCAGCTTTGGCGTCGGCGCGGCGGCGGCGTTCGGAATCAATCCGCTCCAACTCAAGCCGGAGGCGCTGTTGCGCCGCCGCTGCTTCCGCCTCGGCCTTGCGCGCGGCGGGGAGGGCGGCTGTCGCTTCGGTCGCGAGCCGTTCGGCGGCCGCGGACTGGGCGACGGCTTCGGCGACGGCGGCTTCCGCCTGGCGCGCGGCCGTCGCCGCCGCCGCGCGGGCGGATTCCGCCATGCGCCAGCGCGCCAGGAACGCCGTCGCCTCGGCGGCGCGGATCAGGTCGGAGAGCGTGCGAAAGCGATTGGCCTGCCGCGCCTGCTTCTGCAGGTTGGCCAATTGGTTGTCGAAGCCGAGCAGCACGTCTTCCAGCCGCTCCAGATTGGCTTCCGCCGCGTTCAGCCGGAGCGTCGCTTCATGGCGCCGCGCACGGAGGCCGGCGACGCCCGCGGCTTCTTCCAGAATGCTGCGCCGCTGCTCGGGCTTGGCGACGACGAACGCGCCGATCTGGCCCTGGCTGACGATCGCGGCCGAGCGCGCGCCCGACGCCAGATCGGCGAACAGGGTCTGAACGTCGCGCGCCCGGGTCTCGCGGCCATTGACCCGGTAGGTCGAGCCGCCGCCCCGTTCGATCTTGCGGGAGATTTCAAGCTCCGGCTGGCCGATCCATGGCGTCGGGAAGCCGCCTTCGGGATCGACAAGACCGATTGCGACTTCGGCGAAATTGCGGGCCGGGCGGCCGGTCGCGCCGGCGAAGATCACGTCGTCCATGCCTGCGCCGCGCAATTGCTTGGCGGAGGTTTCGCCCATGGCCCAGCGCAGCGCCTCGACGACGTTCGACTTGCCGCAGCCGTTCGGGCCGACGACGCCGGTCAGGCCTGGCGGAATCGCCAACTCGACGGAATCGACGAAGGATTTGAACCCCGTCACCTTCAGTCGAACGATATCCGCCATTGCCGGCCCCGGTTCCCGCGCTACTTCGCCAGCGTGTCGATGACGGCCGTCATCTCTTCGACCGTCATGCCGCCGCGATACAGCGTCTCGTCGACGATGAAGCTCGGAGTCGAGCGCACGCCGTGCTTCTGCTCGCCTTCCTGGGCTTCGGCGATGATCTTGTCGAACATGCCGCGGTCTTCCATGCAGGCCATGGACTGCTCTTCCTTGAGGCCGGCGAGCTTGCCGATCTGCGCCAGCGCCCCGAGCGGATCCTGGGACCGCGCCCAGCTCGCCTGGCTTTCGAACAGCAGGTCGAGGATGGCGAGGCGCCGGTCCGGGCCGCCGCAGCGCGCCAGTGCGGACGCCCGCAGCGCCAGGCCGTCAAGCGGGAAGTCCCGGAAAACGACGCGGGCCTTGCCGTCGGCGAGCGGGCCTTCCTTCAGCTTCGGCAGGATATCCTGATGGAAGCTCGCGCAATGGGGGCAGGTCAGCGACGCATATTCGACGATCGTCACTTTTGCGTCGGCCGCGCCGTAAAAAACGTCGTCGTCCCGAATCGTCACGGCCTCGACCGCGACGCTCTCCGGCGCTGCAGCCGCTGGCAGCGCGGCCATAAGCGCCAGGGCGCCGACAAATGCCTTCAACATATTCCGCATAAACAGCCTCACATCACTAGATGTTGTCATTTAGGGGTCGCAACCGGTAGATCGCAACCGCCCACGTACCCAAAGACGGGGACAGTTTGACGAATTTAAGGCCAATGGGGCCGCGGCGCCCCACACAATATCGTCACCCCCGCCCGATCGGGGGATAACCCCGTCAGCCGGCGCGGAACAGCGGCGCCAGGGTTTCGGCCATGCGCACCAGCGCATCGTAATCGTGGAGCGCGTGGCCGACGGACATGGCGTGGGGCTGCTCGCCGCCGGTCGCGAAGACCGGTTCCGTCAGGGCGAAGTACAGGCGCGCGGCGTCATCGACGACAGCCAGATTGACCGCCTTGGCGGCGGTGTCGTCCCGAATTTCGGCAAACGCCGCCAGAATTTCGGGGTTCGCCAGCCGGTCGGCGACCTCCTGGTTCTCGGCATATGCGGTAAGATGCCTGTGGCCGGGCGGCGTGACGGCGGCGAGCGCCGCAAGGCCGCGGCGGTCAATGCCCGGGATACGCTCATCCAGCAGCGCGCCGATGCCGAACGCCTTGCCGCCGAAGCGCATGGCGCACATGGCGACCGGGGCGCCGTCGGCCATGCCTTCCACCAGTTCGACCACGACCCCGGCGGCGGCGCCGTTCCGGACCCGGCCGACAATGCGTTCGTGGGCGATGAATTGTCCGGCGAGCGGCGGCGCCGGGCAGACCTCGACAAATGCCCGAAGCGCATCCTCGTGCTGGGGCGGCGCGTGCTCGAAGCCGAAATACGCCGCGATCCGACGCCGCGCCGCCGCCCAGACATCGCCCGCGATCGACAGGCGGGTCTCGGTATCCTGGGGCGCCATCACGCCGAACAGGACGCCCGGCAATACGATGAAATAGCTGACGATGGCCCAGGGCCGGAAGTCGGCCGTCGCTTCGGGAAACAGGATCAGGACGAAGGGCGCCGTCGCAAGGTAGAACGCCGCCGCGGCGATCAGCAGGCGAATGCGCCAGGACATGCGCTGGCGCACGGCCGCTCGCGGCGCCAGGGCGGGCGCGTGGGGGGCGATCTCGGCGTCGAAATAGGCGTCGAAGCCGCGAAAGCGCGGCGACAGCGATTCGAACGATGGCGTTCGTTGGTCCATGACCCGATCGGCATCCTTGCCAGGCCCAATGCGACATTGGCTGCGCCACAAGCTATAGGGGCGGCGAATCGGGGTCCACACCAAGACTGGGCGATTTATCCACAGCGCTTTCGGTCACGCAGCTGTCAGGGCCATTTCACCTCAGGCGGCAGCGACATCAGGATCGCTTCGGTATTGCCGCCGGTCATCAGGCCGAATTTCGTGCCCCGGTCGTGCAGCAGGTTGAACTCCACATAGCGGCCGCGGCGGACAAGCTGCCGCTCCCGTTCCTCGGCCGTCCAGGGCCTGCCCATGTGGCGGCGCACGATCTTCGGATAGATACCCAGGAAAGCGTCGCCGACGCCTTTGGTGAAGGCGAAATCGGCGTCCCAGTCGCCGCTGTCCAGTTGGTCGTAGAAGATGCCCCCAAGCCCGCGCGGCTCGTCCCGGTGGGGCAGGTAGAAGTACTCGTCGCACCAGGCCTTGTACTTCGGATAATAGGTCGGGTCGGCGGCGTCGCAGGCGGCCTGCATGGCGTCGTGGAAGGCTTGGCCGTCGTCGGCGTGGGCTTCGGGGAACATCGGCGTCAGGTCGGCGCCGCCGCCGAACCAGCCCTGGCCGGTGACGATGTGGCGCGTGTTCATGTGGACTGCCGGGACATGGGGGTTCCGCATGTGCGCGACGAGGGAAATCCCGCTCGCCCAGAAGTTCGGGTCCTTGTCCGTGCCCGGAATCTGGCCGCGGAAGGCGTCGGAGAACTGGCCGTGGACCGTGGAGACGTTGACGCCGACTTTCTCGAACACGCGGCCGCGCATCACGGACATGACGCCGCCGCCGCCCGGTCCCGAGCCCGGCTGGTTGTTGACCGCCGGTCGGGTCCAGGCGCTCCGCTCGAACCGGCCGGGCGCCAGGCCCAGATCGTTCGGCGCGACGGCCGCATCCTCGAGCGCCTCGAAGGCCTGGCAGATCCGGTCCCGCAGGCTTTGGAACCACAAGCGCGCGGTTTCCTTGCGGACTTCGATTTCAGACATGGCGGTTTTCCTCCTGAAGCGGCAGACCGTCCGTCTGCCGGAGCGCTTCGCCGAGCGTCAGCGCGACGGCGAGGGCAAGATTGAGCGAGCGGGCCCCGGCGCGCATCGGCAGCCGGAGGCGGGCGGCGGCGGCGGCGTGCGCGGCGTCGGGCGCGCCCGCGGATTCGGCGCCGAACATAAGCACGTCGCCGGCCGCGAACGCGAAGTCGTACGCCGATCTATCGCCGCGTGTCGTCAGCAGCACCCGGCGGCCGGGCTGGGCGTCGCAGAACGCCTGCCACGTCACATGCTGGCGAAGCTCGGCAAGGTCGAGATAGTCCATGCCGGCCCGGCGCAGGCGCTTGTCGGTCGCGACGAAGCCGAGCGGCCCGATCAGATCGACGCCGACGCCCATGCAGGCCGCCAGCCGCAGGATTGCGCCGACGTTCTGCGGGATCTCGGGTTGGATCAGCGCGATGCGCATGGGGTTCCTCAAATTTCGTCAGCGCCGTGCCCGACGGGATGCCGACCGCTATGCCGCGCGCGCCCGGCGTTGGATTTGCGCTAGGTCAAACGATCCGGTCAATCGATGGCGTTCTCGCACGTTTCCACTCCCCTGACAGGACGAATTTCCGATTTCGGCCCGATCATGCGGCCCGCTCCCTGGCCGATCCGGCCCATGCGCGACCCTGCCGGGACGCTGGCTGCTCATGGAGTAAGCAGGCGGTTTTGCTTGTGTTGATTCGCGCGTCATAATGACGCTTGAATGCATATGCCGCTTGGGCGGACGCGGCGCTTTGCGCTAAGTCAATTCTGGAGTTTTTTCGGGACGGTTAGGGGTTTTGCGCGCATGTCGGATACGGCAGAAGCAGCCGTCGCCCACGAGGGCGACATGGACGAGGGGCGTCGCGACTTTCTTTATATGGCGACGGGCGCCATGGGCGCGGTCGGCCTCGTGGCGGCCGTATGGCCGTTCGTCGATACGATGAACCCGGCCGCGGACACGCTGGCGCTCGCTTCGACGGAAGTCGATCTGGCGCTGATCGAAGTCGGTCAGTCGATCACGGTCGTCTGGCGCGGCAAGCCGACGTTCATCCGCCGCCGGACCGAGGCGGAGATCGAAGCGGCGCGGGCCGTGCCGCTTGGCGATCTTAAGGATCCGGAAGCCGATGCCGGCCGCGTCAAGGAAGGCGAGGACCAGTGGCTGGTTCTGGTCGGCGTCTGCACGCATCTTGGCTGCATCCCGCTTGGCCAGAAGTCGGGCGATTCCAGAGGCGATTTCGGCGGCTGGTTCTGCCCCTGCCATGGCTCGCACTACGATACGTCCGGGCGAATTCGCAAAGGTCCGGCGCCGACGAACCTGCCGGTGCCGCCATACGAATTCCTGACAGACACCCGAATCAAGATCGGTTGATCCCATGAGCACGCCAGAATTCAACAATCCGATCGTCAAGTGGATTGAATACCGCTTGCCGATCTTCTCGATGATGCATCATGAGATGCACGAGTATCCGACCCCGAAGAACCTGAACTATTTCTGGAACTTCGGCAGCCTCGCCGGCTTCGTGCTGGTCATTATGATCGTGTCGGGCATCGTCCTGTCGATGAACTACACCGCCCATGTCGATTATGCGTTCGCTTCGGTCGAACGCATCATGCGCGACGTCAACTTCGGCTGGCTCGTCCGCTACATCCACATGAACGGCGCGTCGTTCTTCTTCATCATCGTCTATATCCATATTTTCCGCGGCCTCTACTACGGCTCCTACAAGGCGCCGCGCGAGTTGCTGTGGATCCTGGGCGTCATCATTCTGCTGCTGATGATGGCGACGGCGTTCATGGGCTATGTGCTGCCATGGGGCCAGATGAGCTTCTGGGGCGCGACCGTCATCACCAACCTGTTCTCGGCGCTGCCGTTGGTCGGCGAGCATATCGTCACCTGGCTCTGGGGCGGCTTTACCGTCGACAACCCCACCCTGAACCGGTTCTTCAGCTTGCATTATCTGCTGCCGTTCGTGATCGCGGGCGTCGTGATCCTGCATCTGGCGGCGCTGCATCAGCATGGCTCGAACAACCCGCTTGGCATCGACATCAAGCAGAAGGGCGACACGCTGCCGTTCCATCCCTATTACACGATCAAGGATCTGTTCGGGATCGGCGTGTTCCTCACGATTTTCGTCGCGGTCATCTGCTTCGCGCCGAATTACATGGGGCATCCGGACAACTACATCCCCGCCAACCCGCTGGTGACGCCGACCCATATCGTCCCGGAATGGTACTTCCTGCCGTTCTACGCGATCCTCCGCGCGATCCCCGACAAGCTGGGCGGCGTGCTCGCCATGTTCGCGGCGATCGCGGTGTTGTTCGTGCTGCCCTGGCTCGACCGGTCGCCGATCCGCTCCGCCAAGTTCCGCCCGATCTATTTCGTGCTGTTCTGGGTTCTGGTCGCGGATTGCATCCTGCTGGGCTTCTGCGGCGCGAAGCCGCCGGAAGGCATCTGGGTCATCCTGTCCCAGCTTGGCACCGCCTATTACTTCGCGCATTTCCTGGTGCTGTTGCCGCTCCTCAGCCTCTATGAGCGGCCGATCAATCTGCCGCTCAGTATTTCAAGTCCGAAGGCTTCGGCCTCCGAACCGCAAGCCGTCTAGGAGACAGGTTCGATGCGCATTACGAAGAGCCTTTCTCGAGCCATGGCCGCGGCCGGGTTCCTGCTCGCTAGCGGCACGGCGGCGATGGCCGCCGGCGACGCGGGCGGCGGGGTCTGCGCCCCGAAATCGATGCCGGCCCACACGGAGCCACACTGGTCGTTCCAGGGCGTGTTCGGCCATTACGACCACGATGCCGCGCTGCGCGGGTTCGAGGTCTACCGGAATGTCTGCGCGGCTTGTCACTCGCTGAAGTTGTTCGCCTTCCGCAATCTTGCGGAGTTGGGCGCGACCGAGGACGAGATCAAAGGAGTCGCGGCGCTCTATGAAGTCCCCGATCAGCCGGATGACGAAGGCGAAGTGAAGCCGCGTCCGGCGCGTCCAGCGGATCGGTTCCCGTCGCCCTTCCCGAACGAGAAGGCCGCCGCCGCGGCCAATGGCGGCGCGCTGCCGCCCGACCTCAGCCTGATTCTCAAGTCGCGCGCGGCGCTGGAAAATCATGTGTCCAATATCCTCGGCGGCTACATGGCCCCGCCGGCAGGCTGCGACATTCCGGAAGGCAAATTCTACAATGCCTATTTCCCGGGCTACGCCTTCGGCATGGCCCCGCCGCTGACGGAAGGCGCCGTCGAATACAATGACGGCACGCCGGCGACCGTCGCGCAGATGACCAAGGACCTGACGCAGTTCCTGGCGTTCGTCGCCGAGCCGACGCTGGAAGAGCGCAAGCAGATGGGCGTGAAGGTCGTGTTCTTCCTGATCATTCTGACCGTGCTGCTGTTCCTGGTGAAGCGGCAGGTCTGGCGGAAGGTCCACTGATCGCCAATGGTTGACGCGCCCCGCTAACGGCGCTTCAAGAAGGGCCGCGCTCCTCTGGAGCAGCGGCCCTTTTTCGTTCGGCAAGGAGTGCGTCCTCGATGAACAAGCCTGGCACGCCGCCGGTCGTCGGCGTTATCGGCGGCAGCGGCGTCTACGATATCGACGGGCTGGAGGCGAAGCGCTGGCGCCGGGTCTGGTCGCCGTTCGGCGCGCCGTCGGACGAAATCCTGGAGGGCGTGCTGGACGGCCAGACGGTGCTGTTCCTGCCGCGCCACGGCCGCGGCCACCGCTTGCCGCCAAGCGCGCTGAACTACCGGGCCAATATCGACGCCCTGAAGCGCGCCGGCGCGACGGAGATCCTGTCGCTCTCCGCCGTCGGCTCGCTCAAGGAGGAATTGCCGCCCGGCCATTTCGTCATCGTCGATCAGTTCATCGATCGGACATTCGCCCGCGAGAAAAGCTTCTTCGGTCCTGGCTGCGTCGCGCATGTGGCGCTTGGCGACCCGGTCTGCCCGCGGCTGGGGGACAGCCTGGAGGCGGCGGCCCTGGCCGCCGGGGTCGCCGTGACGCGCGGCGGCACATATCTCGCGATGGAGGGCCCGCAATTCTCCACCCGGGCCGAGTCCAATCTCTATCGGAGCTGGGGCGCGTCGGTGATCGGCATGACCAACATGCCGGAGGCCAAGCTCGCCCGGGAGGCGGAGCTTTGCTACGCCACCGTCGCCATGGTGACCGATTACGATTGCTGGCATCCGGACCATGACGCCGTCACCGTCGACGCCGTCATCAAGGTGCTGACCGAGAACGCCGAGAAAGCGCGCGACATCGTGCGCCGGGTCGTGCCGATGCTGGCGGGCCGGGACCAGTCCTGCCCGGCCGGCTGTCATACGGCCCTGGACGTCGCCATCGTGACGCCGCCGCATTTGCGCGACCCTGAACTTGTGGCGCGGCTGGACGTGGTCGCCGGGCGTGTCCTGCAATGAAGATCGACGGCAAGGCCTATCGCTCGATCTGGCGGGAGGGCGAGCAGGTGCTGATCATCGATCAGACCCTGCTGCCGCACCGGGTCGAGGTCGTTCAGATATCCGATCTGGCCAGCGCCTGCCATGCGATCAAGGCGATGCAGGTGCGGGGCGCGCCGCTGATCGGCGCGACGGCGGCTTACGGGCTTGCGGTGGCGCTCCGGTCCGGGGCCGACGACGCGCGGCTGGCCGCCGCCACGG
>CALAHN010000074.1 GCA_937891825.1 uncultured Alphaproteobacteria bacterium | reverse complement strand
AACGCTTTGGGAATCCCGAAAATGAGTCTGCCTCACCGCAGGCTGGTATTACATCGCATTTCTCGCAATCTAGGCTCTGCCGCAGACGCTGCCAGCTCAAGAAGGGACTCGAGCCATGTCACGCGACCAGCTGCATTTCGCTTATCTGAATATCGGCCATTTCCTGGATCATCTGTTCGTCCTGGTATTCGCGACGGTGGCGGCCCTGGCGCTGCATCGGGAATGGGGCGTCGGCTATGCGGACCTTCTGGCCTATGCGACGCCCGGCTTTTTCGCGTTCGGCCTGTTTTCCCTGCCGGCCGGCTGGCTTGCCGACAAATGGTCCAGGGACGGCATGATGTGCGTGTTTTTCGTCGGCATCGGCGCGGCGTCGATCCTGACCAGCTTCGCATCGACGCCGTTCGAGATCGGCTGCGGCTTGTTCGTGATCGGCATGTTTGCGGCGATCTACCATCCGGTCGGTCTCGCCATCGTCACGGCGCGCTGGAAGAACACCGGGATGCGGCTGGCGACGAACGGCGTCTTCGGCAATCTGGGCGTCGCGAGCGCGGCTCTGATCACGGGCTACCTGATCGACAATGGCGGCTGGCGGCTTGCGTTCGTCCTGCCGGGCGTCTTCTCGATCGGCATGGGCGGCCTGTATTTCCTGCTGCGGCGCGACTCGATCCGCGGCGAAGCCGAAGCCGCCAAGGCGCCCCCGGTCAAAGCGGCGCCGCTCGCGCCCGACTATGTGGCGGCCCTGAAGCGCGTCTCGATCATCGTCTTCCTGACGACTGCGATTTCGTCGATCGTCTTCCAGTCGACGACCTTCGCCTTGCCGAAGATCTTCGATGAACGCCTGCAAGGCCTCGCCACGGACTTGGCGACCTGGGCGGACGGCGGCGGCAGCGGCGGCGAGGCGACTGTGATCGGCATGCTGGCGTTCGTCGTCTTCGCCGTGGCGTCCATGGCGCAACTGATCGTCGGCTCCATGCTGGACCGGGTCGGGCCGAAGCGCGTGTTTCTGACTGTCGCTGCGATCCAGTTGGTGTTTTTCAGCTTGATGCCGGGGTTGTTCGATGCGCTGGCGCTCGCGGCCGCATTCGGGTTCATGCTGGGCGCGTTCGGGCAGATCCCGATCAACGACTTCATGATCGGCAAGATGGCGAGCGGGCCGTTCCGGGCGCGCATCTACGGCGTTCGCTATGTGGTGAGCTTCACGGTGCTCGCGGCCTCGCTGCCGCTGATCGCGTTCATCTATGCGAACTGGGGCTTCGACACGCTGTTCTATCTCCTGGCGTTCACGGCGTTCCTGATCATGGTCGTCGTCCTGGCCTTGCCGACCCGCCTGCCGACCCCGACGCCCGTCGCGGCGCCTGCCGGCACGCCCGGAGGCGCGGCCGCCGCCGCGGAGTAAGGCGGCGGCCGATCGCCGTCTGGCTTGCGCCGGGCGGGCTGGCTCAGTACGATCCGCCGCTTCCTCGTCAGATAGGAAGCGGCGGCTGTGCAGTCTTTCATCGGTGAGATCGGGTCCGCGCCCTTGCTGTTCGGCGCTGGCGAGCGGGCGTTGGCGGAGCAGTTGTTCGCCGGCCTCAAGGCCATGTCCTTCGACGGCGTCGGGATCAGCCGCGAGACCTACGGCCCCGGCGAGACCCAGGCGATGGCGCTGATCGAGACCGCGGCCAAGCAGCATGGCCTGGAGACCTGCTGGGACGCAGCGCGCAATCTGATTGTCCGCCTGCCGGGCGCCGCCCCCGAACTGCCCGTCGCCGCGACCGGCTCCCATGTGGACAGCGTGCCCGAAGGCGGCAACTACGACGGCGCGGCCGGCGTGATCGCCGGGCTCATGACGCTGATCGCGGCGAAGCGCCTGGGCGGGCGGCAGCGAACCCTGGAGCTTTACGTGCTGCGCGGCGAGGAAAGCGCCTGGTATGGCGGTCCCTGCTACTTTGGCTCCCGCGCCCTGTTCGGCCAGTTGGAGGCCAGCGATTTTGCGAGCGCCCGGCGCGGCTCCGACGTGACGCTGGGCGCGGCGATGGCGGCATGCGGCGCCGACATGGCTGCGCTGACGGCGGGCGCGCCGCTTTTGCGGCCCGAGCATTTCCAAGCCTGGATCGAGCTGCATATCGAGCAAGGGCCGGTGCTGGTCGCCAAGGCAAAGCCCGTCGGCATCGTCACTGGCATTCGCGGCAATGTCCGCCATCGCCGCGTGGTCTGCCGGGGCGAGGCGGCGCATTCCGGCGCCGTGCCGCGCTGGCTCCGCCATGACGCGGTGCTCGCCATGGCCGAGCTTCTGATGCGGATCGACGAGCACTGGCGGGTGCTGCTGGAATGGGGCGAGGACCTGGTCGTCACGTCCGGCATCGTCGAGACCAACCCGCGGGAGCATGCGGTCTCGCGCGTGCCGGGCGAGGTGTCGTTCGCGTTGGAATATCGAAGCCAGGATGCGAAAACCCTGCAGTCCTTCGGCGCGCTCATCCGCTCGGAATGCGATCAGATCGGGGCGAAGCGCGGCGTCGCCTTCGACCTGGGACCGGCCCTGCCGACCAAACCGGCCAAGATGTCGGAGGATCTGGTTGAGCGGGCGGCAGCCGTCGCGGCGGCAAAGGCGATCCCGGCGGAGATCATGCCGTCCGGGGCGGGGCACGATACCGCCGTCTTCGCCAATGCCGGCGTCCCCGCGACGATGATCTTCGTGCGCAACGAACATGGCAGCCACAACCCCAATGAGGCGATGGACATGGCGGATTTCTTTCTGGGCGCCGAAGTGCTGGGGCAGACATTGCTTGATATTGCGGTCCAGCCGGAAGGGGACCGTCCATGACCCCCGCGCCTGCGGCGGAGGCCGCGCGCATCGTGCTCGAAGCCGGCGCCGTCTATACGCGCACGAGCGGCGACCCATTCTTTTTCTCGTCGGGCTGGGCGAGCCCGATCTTCATTGACATCAAGCGGCTGATCGCGTTTCCGGAAGCGCGGGACCGGTTGATCGCCCTGGCGCTGGCGCGGATCGAAGCGCTTTATGGGGAGGGCGCATTCGACCAGATCGCCGGCTGCGAACTTGCCGGCGTGCCGTTCGCGGCGATCGTCGCGGACCGCTTGCGCCTGCCGCTGGTCGTCGCGAAGAAGCAAAGCCGGGGCTTCGGTCGGCTGGCGCAGCTTGAAGGGGCGTTTGACCCCGGCGCCCGCACGCTCCTCATCGACGACCTGACGACCGACGGCCGCACCAAGGCGAACTTTCGCCGGGCGCTTGAAGCCGCCGAGGCCGATGTCGTCGGCGTGTTCGTGCTGTTGGACTATCGGGTCTTCGGCGCCGGCGGCGACATCGGCTCCCTGATGACGCTCGCCGACATTCTGGCGGCGGCGCGGGCGCACGCGCTGCTGGAGCCAGGGCCGCTCGGCGTCATCGAGGCGTTCGCCGCGGACGCGGCCGGCTGGTCGCGCCGCAATGGCGGTATTGGCGGAGTCTAGGTTCAAACCCGCTCAGGCCTCGGAGATGATTTCGAAGCCGCCGTAGATCATGCGTTGGCCGTCGAACGGCATGGGATTGTCATCCGACATGAGGCGCGCGTCCTCCATCGCGGCCTGCATGCCGCGGTTGCGCACGTCCTTTGAGGGCCAGACAATCCAGCCGAAGATCACGGTTTCGTCGTCCCTCCGCTTGACGGCCATCGGGAAGGACGTGACCTCGCCCTCGGGCACGTCATCGCCCCAGCAGTCGACGACATGGAGCGCGCCATGCTCCTTGAATACGCCAGCCGCCAGTTCCGCATGTTTCCGGAAAGCCTCGCGATTGGCGTTTGGAACGGCGGCGACAAACCCGTCTACATAACTCATGGGATGTTCCTTCAATGGGCGCTATGGGTGTTTTCGAAGGGGTGGTGGCCGCACTTGGCCATGGCCGACCTAGTCGTCCGTCGGCAAGGATTGGGCGAGCGCCTCCAGTTGCCGGGCTGCTTGCGTCCACCCGGCCTCGAAACCCATGGCGACATGGGCGTCGCGGCTGGCGTCCGTCCAATGGCGCGCGAGCGCGCTGTATGCGGTTTTCCCGGGCCCGGCGTCCTTTAGAACGATGATCCCGGTCATGAACGGTTCGGCCGCCGGCAGCCAGCCTTCGCTGAAGGCGTCGGTGAAGACCAGCCGCTCATGGGGCGTGAGTTCCAGGAAGACGCCGCGGTTGCGCATTTCAGCGCCGTCCGGCCCGCGAAACAGCGTATTCATGCGGCCGCCCGGCCGCGGGTCAAGGTCGGCTTCAGGCGTCGTCCAGGGCGCCGGGGTGAACCATTGCGTCAGGAGCGGCGCCTCGGTCCAGCAGCGCCAGATGGCGCGCCGGGGCGCGTTCAGAACAAGCTCGAGCGACAGGTCGCGCGGGTCGGTTTCGGGCGTCATTGGGTTTGGCTCTCCTTGGGCAGGCGCTGCTTGAACAGCAACGCGATATAACGGCGAAGGTGATGCAGGCACTCAGCGGCCGCTTCCGCGCCGCCGCCGGCCTTGGCCAGGATGAAGGCGCCCTGGATGACGGCTTGCATGTGGCGGGCGAGGCTGCGCGCAGTCCAGTCGCCTGCCGCGGCATGCTTGGCCCGGGCTGCCTGGATGTCCTGCGTGAGCACGTCGATGTGGCCGCCGATGCTCGCCCCGCAGGCCGCGCCGATGTCCGGCTTGGTCGCGTAAGCTTCCTGCACCATCGTGCCGACGAGGCAGGTGAAATCGCTAAGCTCGCCCTGAAGGATGCTCAACCGGAAGTCCACATAGCCCAGCACCCGGTCCAGGGGATCGGCATGGTCGTGGTAGGCGGCGGCGGCGAAGAAGGCGCTGGTCGTTTCGGTCCAGCAGTCAGCGGCGGCGACGGCGAGCGCATCCTTTGACGCGAAGTGATGGAAGAACGCGCCCTTGGTGACGCCCGCCGCCCGGCAGAGATCATCGACCGTCGTCGCCGCATAGCCTTGCTGGCGGATCAGGGCGAACGCCGCGTCCAGCAGTTTGGCGCGGGCGTCAGGCTTGGGGGTTGGGCGGGTTCTTGCTTTCATTCGCAAAACATACCAACCGGTTGGTATGTTTGCAAGTGCGCCACAGCCGTCGCCTGAAATTTATTATTCCTGGCGGCGAGGCGTTATCGACCGAGGGAGAGCAAGGCCCGTCCGTCGGGACGGGCCTTGCGCCGGATGGGCTCAGGGGCGGATGCCGAAGCTCCGCGGGCCGGGCTTGCCGGCGTGGGCGGCGAGGCGGACGAAATCCGCGAGGAGCGGCCGGGTGTCGCGCGGATCGATAATCTCCTCGACCCAGAACGCCTCCGCCGTCCGGAACGGCGAGCGGAGCGCGTTCAGGCGATCCTCGATGCTCTGCAATTCGGCGGCCGGATCGTCGGCGGCGGCGATATCCGCCCGATAGGCCGCCTCGATCCCGCCCTCGAGCGGCAAGGAGCCCCAGCGGCCGCTTGGCCAGGCATAGCGCGTGCAGTAGCGGCCGACATGCAGGTGCGCGCCGCCCGCGACGCCGAACGCGTTCCGGACGACGATAGCGCACCAGGGCGTCGTCGTCTGGTTGACCGCCGCCATGGCGCGGACGCCGTGGCGGATCGTGGCGGCTTTCTCGGCTTCCAGGCCGATGTTGAAGCCAGGGCAGTCGGCCAGATAGACGACCGGCAGATGGAACGTCTCGGCCATGTCGACGAACCGCACCAGCTTCTGGCAGCTTTCCGACGTCCAGGCGCCGCCCATGTGCATGGGATCGCTCGCCATCAGCGCGACCGGGCGCCCATCAATGCGGGCGAGGCCGGTGATCAGGGAGCGGCCGAACATCTTCCCCATCTCGAAGAACGAGCCCAGATCGACGACGCTCTCGACGATCGGCCGCATCTTATAGGCGCGGCGCGGGTCGCGCGGGATCGCGTCGATCAGGCCAGGGTCGCGGCGCTCGGGATCGTCAGAGACGGGGCCGCGGGGCGGCATCTGGTCGATCGAGCTTGGCAGGTAGGAGAGGAACTGCCGCGCCCGCTCGAAAGCTTCCTCCTCGGTGTCGACCGCATCGTCGACGCCGCCGGCGCGGGTCTGGATCTTCCAGCCGCCCAATTCCTGCTTGGTCAGGTCCTGGCCGATGCCTTTGACGACCGGCGGCCCCGCCACGAACATGGCCGAGGTCTCCTTGGTCATGATCGAATAGTGGCTCGCGGCCAGCCGGGCGGCCCCCAGGCCCGCGACCGAACCAAGCCCCAGTCCGACAACCGGCACATGCGCCAGATTGCGCGCCATCAGGTCGAAGCGGCTGGAGGTTCCCTGGCCGCCCGGCAGGTTGGCGCGGCCCGTCGTTTCGATGGTCTTGACCGACCCGCCGCCGCCCGAGCCTTCGATGATGCGGATCAGCGGCAGCCGCAGCTCATAGGCCATGTTTTCCGCCAGATGCGGCTTTTCCTTGATCGTGGCGTCGGCGGAGCCTCCGCGCACGGTAAAGTCGTCGCCGCAGACCACGACCGGCCGGCCATCGACCGTCGCCCGGCCCATGACGCAGTTAGCCGGAAGGAAATCGGTCAGCTGATGGTTCGCGTCATAGGCGGCCTTGCCGGCGATGGCGCCGATTTCATGGAAGCTTTTCGGATCGGCGACGCCGTCGATGCGCTCCCGGACGGTCAGCCGTCCGCCATCGTGCTGGCGCTTGACCTTATCGGCGCCGCCCATCTGCTTCGCCAGCGCTTCCCGACGGCGCAGTTCCTCAAGTTCCGGTTCCCAACTCATCGCGGCATTCGTCCCTTTTTGTTTTCGGCTTCAGTTGAAAGCCTATGGGGTGATCGGGGGCGGGGCAATCGCGCCGCGCCGCCGAACCCAGCGGTCCAAGGCGCTCCCTGGCGCGCGCCCAGGCGCGGCCGGATCTAGTTGAGGTCCCGGCCGACCGCGTCCGCCACGGACGCGACGCCATCCCGCTCCAGCAGTGCCGCAAGCTCGCGCTTGATGCGGCCGATCGCCATCGGGCCGTCATAGACCAGCGCCGAATAAAGCTGGACCAGCGACGCGCCGGCCTTGATCTTGGCATAGGCGTCGGCCCCGGATGCGACGCCGCCGACGCCAATCAGCGGCAGGCGGCCGTCGATGCGCCGGGCGAACTGCATCAGCACCGCCGTCGACGGCTGAAACAGCGGCCGTCCTGACAAGCCGCCAGCCTCATTGGCGTTCGGGCTTTTGAGGCCCGGCGGGCGGGCGATCGTCGTGTTCGAAATCACGAGGCCGCCGAGGCCGCGCTCGCGGAACGACAGCGCCACGTCGGCGATCGCGGCGATGGCGTCGGCATCGAGGTCCGGTGCGACCTTGACCAGCAGGATTGGCGCCTGCTCTGGGTCGAAGGCGGCGCGGGCGGCCGTCGCGCGCTCCAGCAAGCCTGCCAGCGCCGCTTGCGCCTGCAGGTTCCGCAATCCAGCCGTGTTCGGCGAGGACACATTGATCGCGACGAAATCGGCGTCGGCGCCGAACGTGGCGATGCCCCTGGCGTAATCGTCCGCCGGGTCGGGACTATCCTTATTGATCGCAAGGTTAACGCCGACGATGCCCGTAACCCCGGTCGCCCGCGCCTTGCCGAGGCGCGCCGCCACCACAGCGTGGCCCTGACTGTTGAAGCCGAAACGGTTGATGACGGCGCGGTCCTCGGTCAGGCGGAACAGGCGAGGCTTCGGGTTGCCGAATTGCGGCAGCGGCGTCACGCCGCCGATTTCTGTGAAGCCCGGCCCAAGCCGCAGCGTTGCCGCCAGCGCCTCGCAATGTTTGTCGAACCCAGCGGCGATGCCGACGGGATTGGCGAAGCGCCTGCCGAAGACGGTCGTGGCAAGCGACGCCGGGTCGGGGCCGTCATCGCGGCCCGCAAGGCCGGCCGCGAGGGCTTTCAGGGCCAGGCGATGGGCTCGCTCGGCATCAAGCAGATGCAGCGCCTTCAGACCGAGCTTTGCGAACACTGGCCTAGTCCTTGCCGTCGCCAGCTTCGTCGTCGTCATCGTCGTCGAGCGTGAACTCGCCGTCCGCGATCCGGTCGGGCAGGGTCGCAAACAGGCTGGCCGTCACGTCCTCCCCCCGATCCGCCACCAGATCGGTGACCGCAAGATAGATCATGACCTCACACAGGAGATCGGCCTCGACGCCGGCCTCGCACGCCTTGTCCCAGGCGCCCAGGAAGAGATCCAGGGCGAGCTTTTTTTGCTGCTCTTCGCTCAAGCTGCTTTCAGCCATCAGGCGAGCGCCTGAAAGCGGCCGGTATTCGCGATGCGGCCGTCGTCCTTGACCACGGCGACATCCAGCGCCCCGTCGTTGTCGCGGGTCATGATCTCAAGGGCGTCGTCCCAGAAAACCGGCCGCTGGAGCGTGACCGAGCCTTCGAACTGCTCCCCGAGGCCTTTCAGGCGCACGGCCTCCAGATGCCATTCGATCATCTGATTGCCGGCCGTGATCGGCGCCCGGAAGCCGAAGCCCTTCGCGTATTCGGGATCGGTGTGGATCAGGTTGCGGGTCTTGCCGCAATACCCGACGACGCGCTCGGGCGTGCAGGTTTTGGCGTGCAGTAGGGTCCAGCCAGCGGCCTCGAGGGCAGCCTTGCGGCTTGCCGGGGTGTCGCTGGAAGCCGCTTTCGACTTGGGGGCATCGGTGTTGCGTTCGGGGTCGGCCATCAGCGCTGAGGGCGAGACGATCAGGGCGAGCGCGCCGTCGGCCCGCCGGAATTCGAAGCGCGCATGCATGATCCAGCCGCGGGGATGCTCGTCGATCCGGGTGAACTGGCCCGACATCCGGATGCGTTCGCCCATTGAGATCGGCAGCAAGCGGCGCACATGCTGGATCGTGTGCACGTAGCCGCGCTCGGGATGATTGTCGAACAGCGAGGAGCCAATGACGCTGATCGGCCGGCGGGCCAGAAGACCGGGATCGACTTCGCCCGGATAGACGCTCTCGTCGATCTCGGAGAAGTTCAGCATCGCCGCCTGAAACTCGGGCGCGATCTCCAGGGTTTCCTCCGGGAACGCCGCGCCGGCTGCGACGGGCGGAAAGCGCTTCTCATGGCTGGCGACTTCGGCGACGACGCAATTCGGATCGTAGAGCGGGCTGACGGCGACGGTCATGGGGGCGATGCTCCTCTGGAGGCGGCTTTCGACTATGTGCTGGCGATCATGTGCTGCAAAGTCCGGCAGGGCGCGGCTTGCTGTCAAGCGGCGGCGCTTGGATGCAGCGTGGGTCGGTAGCCGGCGCGCAGCGCCGCGACGTTCATGGGCGGCGTCAGCAGGCGCGCTTGGCCCTTGGGCCGGGCGACCGGCGGGCCGTAGCCGAAATGGGTCCAGGGTCGGAGCGAATCGCCAAGCGTCAGAGCCGGCTGCCCCTCGGCCGTCAGCACGAAGGCGCCGTCGGGCAGGCCCGCCATCGCGGCGACATGGGTCTTCAGGCGCCGGGCGCCGGGGACGGCCCGCTCCTGATGCAGCAGCCGGTCGGCTTCCGGCGCGGCGGGGCGCGGGCGGCCGAGACCCTCGGTCACGGCGGCCATCCAAGAATTATAAGCGGCGCGCCGGCATTCGGCGCAAGGTCGGTGGCCGGCGGCGAGGGCGACGGCTTCGTCCAGAAAGAACAGTTCGGTCCAGCGCCGGGGCGTCATAAGCGCGCGGCGGCGGCCCTTGAAGGCGAGCGCGCAGATGATCCAGTTCCGGTGCTTCCAGCGCGCGGCCCCAAGCGTGTAGCCGTCGCCGTGCAAGACGCCGCGATTGCCTGTATACAGGCCACGCGCCGGTACGGCCTCGATTTCGCCGGTCGGCGTGACGCGATTTTGCAAGGGGGAGGGACGTTGCATGAGCGCTTTGCCGTTGACCTTTCTGCCGAGTTCGCTATAAGTCCCGGCTTCGCGCCGCGCGCTTGGGATGAGTCTCGAGAGCAGCGGCGGTTTTTGTTGAGCATCCGGCGCAGTCAAGCGCGCCGGAGCGATCATGAGAGATGGACCGATGTTCGCAGTGATCCGCACGGGCGGCAAGCAGTACCGCGTTGCCGAGAATGACGTCATCCGCATTGAAAAGCTGGATGCCGAAGCTGGCAGCTCCGTAACCTTCGACCAGGTTTTGATGGTCGGCGGCGAAGGCGAAGCCAGGGTTGGCGCGCCGCTCGTCGATGGCGCGACGGTCACGGCGGAGCTCGTGGAGCAGATGCGCGACAAGAAGGTAATCATCTTCAAGAAGCGCCGTCGCCAGAATTCGCGCCGCAAGAACGGCCATCGCCAGCACCTGAGCGTGGTCCGCATCACCGGCATTTCCGCTTAAAGATAGGGGCACCCAAGCTATGGCTCACAAGAAGGCAGGCGGCAGTTCCAGAAACGGCCGCGACTCGGCTGGCCGGCGCCTCGGCGTCAAGAAGTTCGGCGGCGAGCTCGTCGTTCCAGGCAATGTCATCATCCGCCAGCGCGGCACGAAAGTGCATCCGGGCGAGAATGTCGGCATGGGCAAGGATCACACCCTGTTCGCGCTGGTCGACGGCAACGTGACGTTCGAAAAGAAGGCGCGCGGCCGGATGTATGTGTCTGTGCTGCCGCCGGCGAACGATGATGGGATGGCGGCCGCAGCCGAATAGGCAGGGGATGCGGGGCGCCTGACGGGCGCCTCCCCTGGTCGTGATCCGACCCCAGGGCGCCAGCGGCCCCCGGTTCAGGAAGGATACGGCTGATGCGGTTTCTCGACGAAGCCAAGATCTATGTAAGAAGCGGCAACGGCGGCGGCGGGGCGATTTCCTTCCGCCGCGAGAAGTATGTCGAGTTCGGCGGCCCTGACGGCGGCGACGGCGGCCGCGGCGGCGATGTCATCCTGCGCTGCGTCGCCAACCTGAACACCCTGATCGACTATCGCTATGCCCAGCATTTCCGCGCGAAAAGCGGCAAGGGCGGGGCGGGGCGGCAACGCACCGGGTCCGATGCCGAACCGCTGATCCTGCAAGCGCCCCCCGGCACCCAGATCCTCGACGAAGACCGCGAGACAGTGCTGGCGGACCTGACGACGCCGGGCCAGGAAGTCGTGCTCGCCAAGGGCGGCGACGGCGGCTTCGGCAACATCCGCTACAAGACCGCGACCAATCAGGCGCCCCGGAAGAACAAGCCCGGCTGGCCGGGGGAGGAGCGCTGGCTCTGGCTCCGCCTGAAGCTGATCGCCGACGCCGGCCTTGTCGGCCTGCCGAACGCCGGCAAGTCGACGTTCCTCGCGGCGGCCTCCGCCGCCCGGCCGAAGATTGCGGATTATCCGTTCACCACCCTCATTCCCAATCTCGGCGTCGTTCGCCTGGACGATCAGCGGGAGTTCGTGCTGGCCGATATTCCAGGCCTGATCGAAGGCGCCCATGACGGCGCCGGCCTCGGCGACCGCTTCCTCGGCCATGTCGAGCGTTGCGGCGCCTTGCTGCATCTGGTCGACGGCGCGGGCGACGTGGATGTCGGCGAAGCCTACCGGGTGATCAGGCGCGAGCTTGAGGCTTACGGCGCCGGCCTTGCCGAAAAGCCGGAAATCCTGGCGCTCAACAAGGTCGACGCCCTCGACGAGGCGACGATCACCGAGCGGCGCGCGGCTTTGGCGGACGCCGCCGGATGCGCGCCGGGCGACATCATCCGCCTCTCCGGCGCCGCCGGGCATGGCGTCGCGGAAGCGAAGGAAGCGCTCTGGCGCCATGCCATCAAGGGCCGTGAAGCAGCGGCCGCGCCTGCATCGGCGGCGCGCGCCCCCGATCCATCGGAGGACGGCGCGTGGTCGCCCCTCTGAACCCGCTCGGCCGGGCGAAGCGCGTCGTCGTCAAGATCGGCTCGGCGTTGCTGGTCGACGGCAGTTCCGGCGCGCTCCGCCGGAACTGGCTCGCGAGCGTCGCCGACGATATTGCGGCGCTCCGGGCGCGCGGGCAGGAAGTGGCGCTTGTCTCATCGGGCGCGATCGCGCTCGGGCGGCGGCGGCTTGGGCTTCCGGGCGGCCCGCTCCGGCTCGATGAAAGCCAGGCCGCGGCGGCTCTCGGCCAGATCGACCTGGCGGCGGCCTACAAGGACGTCTTCGATCCGCACGGCATTCCGGTCGCGCAGATCCTACTGACGCTTGGCGACACCGAAGAGCGGCGCCGATATCTGAACGCCCGCGGCACGCTCGCGACGCTGTTCCGCATGGGCGCCATCCCGGTCATCAACGAGAACGATACCGTGGCGACCGAAGAAATCCGTTTCGGCGACAATGACCGCCTCGGCGCCCGTGTCGCGGCGATGGCGAGCGCGGATGTTCTGATCCTGCTCTCCGATGTCGACGGGCTCTATAGCGCCGATCCCCGGCGCGACCCGAACGCCAGGAAACTGGAATTCGTGGCCGCGATCACGCCCGAGATCGAGAGCATGGCCGGCGCCGCCGGCAGCGATATTTCATCGGGCGGCATGCCGACCAAGCTGGCGGCGGCCCGGATCGCGCTGGACGCCGGGTGCGCCATGGCGATCGCGGACGGCCGGCGCCTCAACCCGATCGCCCAGTTGGCGGCATTGCAGGACTGTACCTGGTTCGTCGGCGACGAAACGCCGGTGCAGGCCAGGAAGCGCTGGATATCCGGCGGGCTCGCGGCCGAAGGCGAAGTGCGGATCGACGCGGGCGCCGTGCAGGCGCTGCGGGACGGCAAAAGCCTGCTGCCCGCCGGCGCCGTCAGCGTTTCGGGCGCGTTCGAGCGCGGCGCGCCGGTCGTCGTCGTCGGTCCCGATGGCCGGGAAGTCGCCCGCGGCCTCATCGCCTATGGAACGGAGGATGCGCGGCGTATCCTCGGCAAACGCTCGACGGCGATCGCCGACGAACTTGGCTACCGGGGCCGGACGGCCCTGATCCACCGCGACGATCTAAGCCTGACTGGCCGCGCCGCCGCGACGCGCCAGACGGAAGGAGCTGCATCATGAGCAGGGATAGCGCCCGCCTCGCCGCCGCCGACGATGCGCTTGACCCGGCCGAGGCCGATCGCATGCTGGCGGCGCTCGGCCAGCGCGCCAGGGCGGCCGCGCCCGTGCTGGCGCTGGCCTCGCCCGCTACGAAGACCGAGGCGCTCCGTGCGGCCGCCGCACGGATCAGGGCGGATGCGCCGACGATCCTTCAGGCGAATGCCGTCGACATGGTGGCTGCCCAGGCAAAGGGCCTCTCCGGCGCCATGCTGGACCGGCTGATGCTCGACGCGGGCCGTCTGGAAGGCGTCGCGACCGGCCTCGAAGCCGTCGCCGACCTGCCAGACCCCGTCGGCCGCGTGCTGGCGGACTGGACCAGGCCGAACGGCCTCAAGATCCAGCGCATCTCCGTGCCGCTCGGCGTCGTCGGCGTCGTCTACGAATCCCGGCCGAACGTGACGGCGGACGCGGGCGGGCTGGCGCTGAAGGCCGGCAATTGCGTGATCCTGCGCGGCGGATCGGAAAGCGCCCATTCGTCGGCGGCGATTGTCGATGCGCTCCGCATCGGCATCGCCGCGGCCGGATTGCCGGCAGATGCGATCCAAACGGCCCCGACCCAGGACCGCGCGTTTGTCGGCGCGATGCTGCGCGGCCGCGGCGCCATCGACGTGATGGTGCCGCGCGGCGGCAAAAGCCTGGTGGCGCGGGTCCTTGAAGAAGCGAAGATGCCGGTGATCGGGCATCTGGAAGGCCTCTGCCATGTATATGTGGACGGCGCGGCGGATCTGGCGAAAGCCCGGGCCGTCGTCGTCAACGCCAAGATGCGGCGGACAGGCGTCTGCGGCGCGGCGGAGACATTGCTGGTCGACCGGGCCATCGCGGATCGGGCGCTCCAGCCGTTGATCCGGGATCTGCTGGCGGCGGGCTGCGCCGTGCGCGGCGACCAGGCGTCCCTCGCGGCCGATGCGCGCGTGACGTCGGCTGCGCCGGCCGATTGGGATACGGAATATCTGGACGCGATCATTTCGGTCCGGGTCGTCGAAGGCCTCGATGGCGCGCTCGCCCATATCGCGCGCCATGGCTCTGGCCACACGGACGCGATCATGACCGAGGACAGGAACATCGCCGAGCGGTTCGTCAACGAAGTCGATAGCGCCATCGTCGTCGTCAATGCATCGACGCAATATGCCGATGGCGCCGAGTTCGGCTTCGGGGCGGAGATCGGCATTTCGACCGACAAGTTTCACGCGCGCGGGCCGGTCGGCGCGGCGCAATTGACGAGTTTCAAGTATGTCCTCACCGGCGACGGTCAGACCCGGCCGTGAAGCGGGGCGGGTCGGGCTGCTGGGCGGCTCGTTCAACCCTGCTCACGCCGGTCATCTGCATATCAGCCGGGTCGCGCTGAAGCGGCTTGGGCTGGATGCGGTCTGGTGGCTGGTTTCGCCCCAGAATCCGCTGAAGCCGACGGCGGGGATGGCGCCGCTCGCGGAGCGCATGGCGAGCGCCCGGGCCGCCGCCCGGCATCCGCGCATTCACGTGACGGACATAGAACGGTCGCTGAACAGTCGCTATACGGCGGATACCCTGAAACGGCTGCGACGCCGGTTTCCCCACGTGGAGTTCGTCTGGCTGATGGGCGCCGACAACATGACCCAGATTCCCCGCTGGCGACGGTGGGCCGAAATCTTCGATACCGTGCCGGTTGCCGTGATCGCGCGGCCGGCCTATTGTTGGAACGCTATGCATGGTAAGGCAGCCTCGCGATTCCGCCATGCGCGGATTCCGGACCGGGCGGCGAAGACCCTCGCCAATCGCGCCGCGCCCGCATGGACTTATGTAACCACCCGTCTGCATCCGGCGTCCGCGACTGAAATTCGCAGAGGCCGGCAGACTCCTTTTGGAGGACCCAAAGCATACTGAGCGAACAGGCTTCCCTGTCGACTGCCCCGCCGGCTGAGCCGGTCGCGGTCGACGTTCCCGGCCAGACCCCGAACCGCAAGCTGCTGGAACTGGTTCTGGAACAGCTTGACGACGACAAGGCCGAAGATGTCACGGTGATCGACATGGGCGGCAAGTCCGCCATGTGCGATTTCATGGTGATCGCATCCGGCCGGTCGGCGCGTCAGGTCAGCGCCATCGCCGAACATCTGATCGAGATGCTGAAGCCCTTGCTGCCCGCGACCCCGCCTGCGGAAGGCTTGACCCAGGGCGACTGGGTGCTGGTCGACGGCGGCGATGTCGTCATCCACGTCTTCCGCCCGGAAGTCAGGGCGTTCTATCGCCTGGAGCGGATGTGGGGCATGGACACGCCCGATCTCTTGGCGATGGAGATGGCGCCGGAAATGCCGCCTGTCGCCCAGTATGATGCGGCGGAGGACGAATAGTCGCGTCTGACGATTGTCGCGGTCGGCCGGGCGCGCGGCGAGCCGGAAGCCCGCCTGGTCGATCGCTACCTGGAGCGGATGCGGCCGAAGCCTGTTCTCATCGAACTGGACGGCCGCAAAAGCCGGGACGCGGCCGATGAATGGCGCCGGATCGAAGCGGCCATCCCAGCCCAGGCCGTCCGGGTCGTGCTCGACGAGCGCGGTCGGGACCTGACCAGCGAAGCCCTGGCGGCCCGGTTGGGCGCGTGGCGCGACGACGGACGCGACATCGCCTGCATTATTGGCGGCGCCTACGGGCTGACAGACGAAGCGCGCGGGTCTGCCGATCTGCTGCTGGCGTTCGGCAGCTTGACCTGGCCGCACCTCCTGGCGCGCGCCATGTTGGCGGAGCAGCTTTATCGCGTGCAGGAAATCTTGGGCGGACGGCCTTATCACCACGGCTGAGCAAGGCTAGTCTCCCCCGATCGAAATCGGGGGGCTGAAGCGTCATGGCGGATGCGAGAGACGGGCACGTCACCATTATCGGGGCCGGAATCGTCGGCGCGTCCGCCGCGCTGCATCTGCTGCAGGACGGCTGGCGGGTCACGATCGTCGACCCCGAGGCGCCGGGCTCGCAGACATCCTACGGCAATGCGGGCGCGATCAGCCCGCAGTCGATCAACCCGATGGCCGGGCCGGGGGTACTGAAGCAGCTTCCGGGCTGGCTGCTGGATCCCCTGGGACCGCTCGCCCTGAAATGGCGCTATCTGCCAAAGGCGATGCCGTGGCTGATGAAATTCGTCGCCGCCGGATCGTCGGCGAAGATCGCCGCGCAATCGGACGCGCTCGCCGCCCTGCACGCGCCGGTGATCGACGCCCACGAGGCCCTGGCCGAACTGGCTGGCGTGAAACACCTGATCCATCGCCAGGGCGCGCTCACGGTCTATGAGACAGAGGCGGCGTTTCTGGGCGATGCCGCGGGCCGCGACCGGCAGCGGGCCAAGGGCCATGAGATCCACGAGCTTGGGCCGGATGAGATCGCACAACTGGAGCCGGGCCTCGCGCCCATCTTCAAGCGGGCGACCTGGGCGCCGAACAGCGGCCACACCGTCAATCCGGGGGCCTTGACCGAAGCTTATGCCGCGACCGCCCGCCATATGGGCGCGGAGATCGTCCTGGCGCGCGCGCTTGGCTTCGAGATCGGTCCGGAGGGGCCGACCGTGCTGAAGACCGACCGGGGCGACCGGCCGCTCGACCGGCTGGTCATCGCGGCCGGCGCGTGGTCGGCCCGGTTGTCGGCGCAATTGGGCGAGGGGTTTCCGCTGGAGAGCGAGCGCGGCTACCACATGATGCTGCCTTCGCCCGGCTTCACGACCCGCCGGCCGGTCAGCTTCAACGAACGCAAGTTCATGACGACGACCATGGAAAAGGGCCTTCGCCTCGCCGGCACGGTCGAGTTTGCCGGCCTCGATGGGCCGCCGACCTGGGGCCGGGCCGACAAGCTGCTGCGCCACGCCCGCGAGGTCTTTCGCGAGGTCGACCTTGCCGGCGCCGAGCGCTGGATGGGCCAGCGGCCGGCGACGCCGGATTCGCTGCCGGTAATCGCAGGCTCCGGAAAGCATCGCCGGGTGTTTTACGCCTTCGGGCATGGGCATCTGGGACTGACGGGCGGCGCGATCACAGGCGAGCACATCGCCAGCCTCGTCGCGGGCCGCGCGCCGTCGATCGACCTGTCGCCCTTCAGGATTGATCGCTACTGAGCGCGGCTTGCTTAAGATCCTGGAGCGCCAATGCGGCCCAGGATCGCGTCATGGCTCGCGAAAACGCGGTCGGCGCCGGCGGCGAAGAGCCGGCCGTGGAGGCCGGGGTCGGCGTGGCCGCCGCCGGTGAAGCCCCAGACCCTCATCCCCGCGGCGACGCCGGCTTTGACGCCGTTGGCGCTATCCTCGATCACGATGCAATCCCTCGGTTCGACGCTCAGGCGCTCCGCGGCGAACAGGAAAAGATCGGGCGCGGGCTTGCCGTGGGCGACCATGGCGCTGGAATAGATATGGGGCGTGAAATGGCCTGCAAGCCCCGTCATCGCAAGCTTGCGGGCGAGGGCGTCGGGCGTGCTGGATGAGGCGACCGCCTTCGGCGCGTCGAGCGCCGCCAGCAGGTCCGTGATGCGCTGGACCGGCGCCAGTTCGGTTTCGAAGCGGCGCCAGCATTCCTCGGCGCGGCGCGCAAACAGCGTTTCCGGGAATGCGCCCCGGCCAAGCGCGCCATAGTCGGCTGCGAGCGCGGCCTGAAAGTCCCGGTCGGACATGCCGACGAAGCGCGCCTGGTAGTCGGCCAGCGGATAGGTCAGGCCGATGTCGGCCAGCAGCGCCCGCTCCACATCGATATAGATCGCCTCTGAATCGATCAGGACGCCGTCGCAATCGAAGATGTATGCGGCTTGGACCATGGCGGGCCTCTCCTGCAAGCGGCGGCGTCAATCGGGCGTTCTGACGTCGGGCGGAACGACTGGCGCTATCGGCGCAACGGCGGGCGCGCCTGTGTCGCGCCCTGGCGTGACGATGCCGCCGGATACGACGAGCTTGATGCCTTCCTCGATCGTCATCGCGAGCGGCCGCACATCGTCCTTCGGCACGAAGAGCAGGAAGCCGGATGTGGGGTTCGGCGTCGTCGGCAAGAACACATTCACCAGGTCGCGCGCCAGCTCGCGCTGAATTTCGCCTTTGGTGGGGCCGCTGACGAACCCGACGGCCCAGATGTTCTTGCGCGGATACTCCACCAGCACGACCTGCCGAAAGGCGGTCGCCCGTTGGGCCAGCACGGTCTCCAATATCTGCTTGATGGCGCTGTAGACGCTGCGCACGACCGGCATGCGGCCCAGGATGCGTTCGCTGGTCTTGACGAACAGTCGCCCGACCAGGCCCGCCGTGAGCGCGCCGATGACGATCAGGCCCAAGAACACCACAATCAGGCCAAGGCCGGGGATGGCGATATCCGGGTAAAGCGACGGCGGAATCAGGTGCCGCGCCGTCGCCTCGAAGAACTTCAGAATCTGCCAGGAAATCCAGACCGTTATGGTGATCGGCGCCGTCACCAGAATGCCGGTCAGCAGGTAATTCCGCAGGCGGGCATTGAACAGCGCGCGCCAGATCATCAATCGTCGGGCAATACCGCGCCTCGGCTTCGGCCGGGTCGGCGGCGGGGCGATCGCCATGAGTCGAACATTCCCTTGCTTCGGTATGAGTACAATAGGGCTAGGCCGGAATGTTGACCAGATCATGACCGACGATGCGTTGCGGTTAAGCCCTTTCGCTGAAGCGGTTTGCGCAGTTATGCTGCGCCTTAAGATTTCGTTAAGCATCGAGAGACCGAAGCCCCATGCCGAACCAGCCGCTTTATGCCGCGACGTGGCCCGAGCTCCAGTCGCGGCTGTCCGCTCCGGGGGGCGCCCAGGCGCTGGCGGAGCAGGCGCTGGACGCCATTCAGGCTTCGGCTGGGTCGAACGCCTACAGGACGGTCAACCCGACCCGCGTCCGGGCCGAGGCCGCCGCCGCCGACGCGCGCCGGTCGATCGACGCCGGCGCGCCCGTCCTGACGGGCCTGCCGATCAGCGCCAAGGACCTCTACGTGGTCGAGGGCTACGATACCTTCGCTGGCACGACCAGGGCGCTGGATGGGCATTTCCCGGCGGAAGGCCCTGTCGTGCGCGGCCTCCGGGACGCGGGCGTCGTCATCATGGGCAAGACGCACACGGTGGAGTTCGCGTTCGGCGGCATCGGCACGAACCCCCATTATCCGACGCCGATCAATCCCTGGGACAAGGCTGCGGACCGGGTTTCCGGCGGGTCCAGTTCCGGCGCGGGCGTCAGTTTGTGGACCGGAACCGCCGTTCTCGCCCTTGGGTCGGATACGGCGGGCTCCGTCCGCGTCCCGGCGAGCTTCACGGGCGCCATCGGCCTGAAAACCTCCCACGGCCGCTGGTCGCTCGACGGCATCGTCCCGCTGTCGCCGACCCTGGATACGGCCGGATATCTGGCGCTTGACGCCGAGATCGTCGCCGAAGCCTTCAAGGCGATCGATCCCATCGCCAAGGCGGACCCAGGCTTCATCCGGCGCGCCTGGCCGGGCGCCGTCGCCGGGGTGACCCTTGGCGTGCTCCGCCAGGCCTATGACGGCGCCGAACCCGGCATCGCGGAAGCTGTCGACCAGGCCCTGAAGGAACTGGAAGCGGCCGGCGCCATCCTGAAGGACGTGACCTTGCCGGAAGTCGAGCAGGCGCTCGATCTCTTCAAGGTCGGCGGGGTCGCGGGCATCGAGTTCGCGGCCAATATCGCCAACCGGTTCCCCGAATGGCGCGAAACGCTGGACCCGAACGTGTTGCAGCGTTTCGCCGCGATCGAGAAGGCGACGGCGGTCGAGTATCTCCGCCGGCTGGACGCCCTGGCGGCGATGCAGGCGTCCGCGGCGGCGGCCATGGACGCGGCGGGCGTCGCCGCGCTGGTCGGCCCGACCGTACCGATCGCGCCGCCGACCGTGCAGGAAGTCGCGGCCGGCGACCGCTATGTCAACCGGAACATGCTGGCGCTCCGCAACACGGTCGTTGGCAATTTCCTGAAGCTCAGCGGCTTCACGATCCCGGCGGGCAAGGACGCCCAGGGCCTGCCGGTCGGCTTGCAGGTCATGACCCGCGACGGCGCGGATATCTACGCTGTCGGGCTACTGCTGGCCTGCCAGCGCGTCCTTGGCCGCCCCTATGACCGCCTCGGCGCGCCGCCGAAGGCCGCCTGACCTCACGCGCGGAAAGGAACCGCTTCATGGCCTATGCGCCCTTCGATCTCTCGTCGAAAAAAGTTCTGATCACCGGCGGCAACAGCGGCATCGGCCTCGGCATGGCCGAAGCGGTAGCGGACGCCGGCGCGGATGTCGTCATCTGGGGCACGAACGCGGAGAAGCTCGCCGACGCCGAGGCCAACCTGAAAGGCCGGGGCGTCAAGGCCAAGGGCATGCAGGTCAATGTCGCGAGCGAGGCCGATACCGCGCAGAAGTTTGCCGAAACCGTCAGTTTCCTCGGCCATGTCGACGCCTGCTTCGCCAATGCCGGCGTCTCCTCGAACCGGCGCGCCACGAAAGACGGTTTCGCCGCCATGTCGTTCGAGGAATGGCGCCGGGTGTTGGACGTCAATCTGGATGGCGTCTTCTTCACGCTTCGCGCGGCCGCCAAGCACATGGTGGCGCGCGGTCAGGGCGGCTCGCTCGCGGTCACCTCTTCGCTCGCGGCGATCATGGGGCAGGCGCGAGGCGAGCATTATGGCGCGACCAAGGGCGCGGTGATCTCGGTCTCGCGGGCGCTTGCGGTCGAGTACGGCCGCCACGGCATCCGTTCGAACGCGATTCTGCCGGGCTGGATCGAATCGCCGATGACCCACAACACCCTCGCCTGGGACCGCTTCCAGGAAGCGGTCCTGCCGCGGGTGCCGGCCGGCCGTTGGGGCGAGAAAGAGGACTTCGGCGGCATCGCTGTCTACCTCGTCAGCGACGCCAGCCGCTACCACTCCGGCGACACCTTCGTGATCGACGGCGCCTATTCGCTGTTTTAGAGGATTTTCCGATTATGGCCGACCTGGTCACCTTGAACTGGACGGAGCGCGCCGAAGGCGGGCGGGTCGCGCGGGTCGTGATCAACGATCCGCGGCGCCTGAACGCCATGGGCCGCGACCTGATGGCGGCGTTTCTCGCGGTCATGGAGACCGTGTCGCTGACCGACGATTGCCGCTGCGTCATCGTCGAAGGCGCGGGCGGCCGGGCGTTCGTCGGCGGCGCGAATATCTTTGAACTGGCGGAACTGACCTCGGCGACGGCGCGCGCGTTCATCACGACCGTCCACCGCTGCTGCGACGCCCTGCGGTCCTGTCCGGCCCCGGTGATCGCCAAGGTCGACGGTTTCTGCATCGGCGCCGGCATGGAGCTGGCCGCCGCGGCGGACCTTCGGGTCGCGAGCGACACGTCGATTTTCGGGATGCCGGAAGTCGCCGTCGGTCTGCCGTCGGTCGTCGAGGCGAGCTTGTTTCCGGGTCTGATCGGCTGGGGCAAGACCCGGCAGATGATGCTGACCGGCGAGAACATCAACGCCGAAACCGCCGAGCGTTGGGGCTTCGTCGAGGCGGTCGCGGCCAAGGGCGCGCTTGAAACCGCCGTCGAACGCTTCGTCGCGCCCATCGTCAAGGCCGGTCCCAGGGCCGTCCGCACGCAGAAATCGCTGATGCGCAGTTGGGAGGCCATGAGTCCGGTCGACGCCGCCCGCGCCGGCATCGAAGCGCTTGCGGGCGCATTCGATGGCGACGAGCCGAAGCGCCTCGCGGGCGCCGTCGTCGCCGAATTATTGGAAAAACGCCGCCACAAGGGGAAGTCAGCATGAACAAGGTTGTTATCCGGTCGCCGAAGGTGCCAGAGACCGGCGGTCCCTTCAGCTTGTGCGTCCGGCGCGGCGACATGGTTTACGTGTCGGGCCTGCCGCCGTTCCAGGAAGATTTCTGCGAAGGCCTCCGCCTGGCGCGGGAAACCGGGGCACCCTTGCAGAAGTATCAGCGGAAGTCCATCGAGGACGAAACCGTCATCGTCATGAACCACCTGAAGTGGCTCCTGGAGGAAGCAGGCTCCGGGCTGGAGCACATGCTGAAGGTCGTGGTCTGGCTGCGCGACCAGAAGGAACAGGCCGTGTTCGACAAGATCTATCGGAGCTATTTCGACGGCGTCGACGATCTGCCGACGCGCACCCGCATCCAGGCCGGCGGCACGCCGTTCGATTGCGGCCTCGAGATCGACGCCATCGCTTATGTCCCGGACGCCAAGGGCTGACGCGATGACGTGGAACGGTCAGAATCGCACAGTCACCGGCGCGGGCCTGCAACCGCTCAGCCGCATTGTCGGGATGGCGGTCTATGGCTTCGACGGAGCGGTCAGGCCGGGCGAGCGCGAAGCGAGGCGCCTGCGGCGCGCGCTCAAGCATCGCCGGCTCATCTGTCTTCGGCGCCAGCCAGCGTCCGTCGATGGGACGCGGCGGCTGGCGGCCGATCTCTGCGGCGCGGAACTGGGCGGCGTGCTTGCCGCGCCGGCCAATCTCAGGCTGGGGGATGGCATCGGCTTCGCCGACCGCGATCTCCAGTCCCGACTGGGCGATGTGCGGCCGGAGTTCGCCTATCGCCACCGCTGGCAGGCGGGCGATGTGCTTATCTGGACGCGCCGGCTGGCGTTGATCGGCTAGCGCCGCAATGTCGGCCGACTACCAGGAAATCGCCGTGCCCGACGGCATGCTGGCGGAGGTCGTGACCCACCTGGAAATGCGCGCTCCGCCGCCCGATCTGACGCCGTCCGACCTGGCGCCATGCGCTGGCCCCTGGCGGGTGGAGCGCCGCCTCAAGCCCGATCTCGATTGGTATCTCGGACTCTACCGCACGATCGGCGCCGCCTGGCTTTGGCAAAGCCGGCTTGTGACGCCAAGAGGCGAAATCGCGGCGATTCTGCGCGATCCGGGGAACGAGGTTTACGTATTGCGGCGGGAAGCGGCGGATGTCGGCCTGCTGGAATTGGACTTCCGCGTCGCCCATGAGGTCCAGATTGCATTCTTCGGCGTCGCGGCGAGCGAGATCGGCGGCAAGGCCGGCCATTGCCTGATGCGGGCGGCTCTGGCGCGCGCCTGGCGGGACAGCCCCAGCCGGGTCTGGCTGCACACCTGCACTCACGACCATCCGCACGCGCTGCCATTTTACCTTCGCCACGGCTTCCGGGCCTATCGGCGGACGGTCGGCATCTTTCCCGATCCGCGTCTGCTTGGGGTGCTGTCGAAGGACGCGGCTTTCCACATTCCGGTTATCGGCGATGTCTGAGATCGGATTATTTGATCGATATCATGAAGATAGAGGATGGGCTGCGCGCTCGCTTGAGCGCGCCATCCTCTAGCCCTATGGTGATCGCTTGCGCCGTCCGTTGCCATGTGAGCTCCCCTTTGTATGTCGAATGATACGCCGAATGGGTTGACCGCCCTGGAAGCCGCTGCCGCAATTGCGCGTGGCGACCTGACGTCCGAAGCGCTGACCCGCGCTTGCCTGGACAGGATCGCGCTGCGCGACGAGCAGGTCGGCGCCTGGACCTACCTCGATCCGGAGGCCGCCCTGGCCGAGGCGCGCGCCCGGGACGCCGAAAAGCCCCGGAGCATCCTGCATGGCGTGCCGTTCGGGGTGAAGGACATCATCGACATGGCCGGCGCGCCGACGCGCATGGGCTCGAAGATCTATGCCGACGCCCAGCCGGAGATCGGCGACGCCGCCGCCGTCGCGCTGGCGCGGCATGCGGGCCTGGTGCCGCTTGGCAAGACGGTCACGACGGAATTCGCGCTCCGGACGGCCGGCAAGACCCGCAACCCGTTGCGCCCAAGCCATTCGCCGGGCGGGTCGTCCTCCGGCTCTGCCGCGGCGGTCGCCGACTTTCAGGTTCCCCTGGCGATTGGCACCCAGACCGGCGGCTCGGTCATTCGGCCGGCCTCCTATTGCGGCGTCGTCGGGTTCAAGCCGACATTCGGGCGGATTCCGCGCGCCGGCGTCAAAAGCGTTTCGGAATCCCTGGACACCATTGGCGTCTTTGCCCGCGATGTCGCCGACGCGGCGGCCTTCGCTGCGATCCTGGAAGCCATCGAGGGGCCGGCATTGGCGACGTTGACGCGCCCAAGGCTCGCCTTCGCGCGCACGCCCGCCTGGCCGCATCTCTCCCAGGCCGCCCACAAGGCAGGCCGCGACGCGATCGATCGCGCCCGCGCCGCCGGCGCCAGCGTGCTGGAAGTCGAACTCCCGCCGGCCTTCCGGGAGGCGCTTGACGCCCAGGCGGCGATCCAGAGCTATGAAGCGTCGCGGTCGCTTGCCTACGAACTGCGCTTCCGGTCCGACGATGTCAGCCGCGCGCTGAAGGATTATGTCGCGGCCGGGGCGGAGATGACGCGGGAACGCTATGACTGGGCCCGCAATATCCAGGCCTCCTGCCGCGCGGTGATGTGGCCGATGTTCGCGGAGATCGGCGTGTTGGTGACCCCATCGGCGCCGGGCGAAGCGCCGCCGAACCCGACCGATACCGGCTCCCCCGTCGCGAACCAGATCTGGACCATGGTCGGCGCCCCTGTCGTCAACGTGCCGGGCGTGTTCGGGCCGGATGGGCTGCCGATCGGGATGCAGGTCATCGGGCCGTCCGGCCGAGCGGCCGGAACGCTCGCCCATGCCGCCTGGCTGCAGGATGCATTGAAGAAGGACGCCTAGATGGATGCCCTCGAAATCGGCAAGGCGATCGCCGCTGGCCGACTGACCGCCGTCGCGGCGTTGGAGGCGGCGTTCCTGCGGATCGACGCCCGCGACAAGGATGTCGGCGCGTGGCAGGCGATCGACCGCGACCAGGCGTTCGCCAATGCGGCGGCGCGGGACCGGGAACAGCCCCGCAGCCCGCTTCATGGCGTCCCGGTCGGCGTCAAGGATGTCCTCGACACAGCCGACCTGCCGACGGCCTATGGCTCCCCGATCTATGCGGGCGCGCGGCCCCTGGCGGACGCCGCCTGCGTCGCCTTGCTCCGCGAGGCGGGTCTTGTCGTGATCGGCAAGACCGTGACGACCGAGTTTGCGATGCGGACCCCCGGCAAGACGCGCAACCCCCACAATTTGGCGCACACGCCGGGCGGATCGTCCTCCGGCTCGGCCGCCGCCGTCGGCGACGGGCAGGCGCCGCTCGCGATCGGGACCCAGACCTCGGGTTCGGTCATCCGTCCGGCCGCGTTCTGCGGCGCCGTCGGCTTCAAACCCACCTGGGGAACCGTGCCGCGCGCCGGCCTGAAAATGCTGGCGGAAAGCCTGGACGTGATCGGCGCCATGGCGACGACGCCGGCCGCCGCGCACGCGCTCGTGCAGGCGATGGCCGGCGCGACGATCGATCCGGCAGCCCCTGCTGCCAGCCCGCCGCGCTTCGGCATCTGCCATACGGCCGCCTGGCCGACGGTCGAGCATGCCAGCGCCGCGGCGCTCGACGAAGCCGCGGACCGGGCGCGGCAGGCGGGCGCCACGGTCGTCGACGTGGAGCTGCCGACGCCGTTCGGCAAAGCGCTCGACGCCCATGACATCGTCATGACCTACGAAGCGCGCCGCATGCTGGCCCATGAGCGGACCCGACATTGGGACGCGTTGTCGCCGGCGTTCCAGGCCGTGCTTGAGCGCGGCGCCGCTGCGTCCGATGCGGACTATCGGCAGGCGCTCGACGTCCGCGCCGAATGCCGCGCGACCCTCGCGGAAGCTTTCCGGTCGGTCGATGTCCTCTTGACCCCCGCGGCCCCGGGCGAGGCGCCGGAGGGGCTGGCGTTTACGGGCTCGCCCGATTTCAATCGCATCTGGACGTTCGCCGGCGCGCCCTGCGTCACGGTTCCGGGCTTGACAGGACCGAAGGGCTTGCCGGTAGGCGTTCAGATCATCGGGATGCTCGGCGACGACGCCCGCGCGATCGCGGCGGCCGGCTGGCTGCACGCTTTGCTTCATTGAACCCGGGGGAAACGACATGACGCCGGACCTGGCGAGCGCTGTCGCGGCGCAGAGCGATTTCACCGCCGATGTCTTCGACCGCCTGCGCGCTGCGAGCGTCGATGTGCGCGGCGTCACTCGCGCCAGCTACGGCAAGGGCGAGCAGGCGGCCCACGCGTTGATGGCGGAGACCGCGCGCGGCCTTGGCCTCGAGATCGCCCAGGACGCGGCGGCGAACACCTACATGACCTGGCCGGGCCAGGACCGCTCGAAGCCCAAATACATGGTCGGCTCCCATCTGGACTCCGTGCCCCAGGGCGGGAACTTCGACGGCGCGGCCGGCGTCGTTGCGGGACTGACGGCGATCCGGGCGTTGCAATCCATCGGTCATCGGCCGGAGCGCGATATCACGGTGATGGGCGTGCGCGCCGAGGAAAGTTGCTGGTTCGGCGTCTCCTATATCGGCAGCCGGGCGGCGCTTGGGGTTCTGCCGGACGGCTCACTGGAGACGGCGAAGCGCATGGACGACGGCGTCTCCCTGGCCGAGCATATGGCGGCCTGCGGCGGCGATCCCGACCGGGTCAGGGACGGCGCGCCCTATCTGGCCGTCGCCGATATCGCCGCATTCCTGGAGCCGCATATCGAGCAGGGACCGGTGCTGGTCGAGGAAGGATTTCCGGCCGGAATCGTGACCGGGATTCGCGGCAACAGGCGGTTTCCGAACGCGGTCTGTCTGGGCGAATATGCCCATTGCGGCGGGGCGCCCCGGCGGGTGCGCCATGATGCCGTGGTCGCCGCGACCGCATTCGTGCAGGCGATGGACCGGCTCTGGGACGAAGCCGAGGCGAAGGGCGAGGATTTCGCCTGCACCATCGGCAAGTTCCAGACCGACGCCGAACGCCACGCCATGACCGTGATTTCGGGGAAGGTCGCCTTCACCCTGGACATGCGGAGCGTCGATCCGGCGGTGCTGACGCGATTGGAGGCGCGGGTCCCGGCGCTGGCGGCGGATATCGCCGCGCGCCATGGCGTGACCTTCGACCTGGGCGCCATCACGCGGGCCGCGCCCGGCGTCATGGACGGCGCCCTGATCGACCGATACCGGGCGGCGTCGGCGGCGCTTGGCGTGCGGGCGATGGATATTCCCAGCGGCGCCAGCCACGATTCGGCGGCGTTCGCCGATGCCGGCGCGCCGACCGCGATGCTGTTCATCCGCAATGCCAATGGCAGCCACAATCCCGACGAGGCCATGACCATTCCGGACTTCATCGAGACAACCAAACTTCTGACGGCGGCGCTTGCCGTTTAGGCGGCCTTTACCATGCCTGGCGCAGCTTCGGGATTGAACCCGGCGCGATGAAAGCTGCAGGCTATGCCGATCGAAACCCGAACGATAATTTTCGACCAGGAAGAGCTGGTGTCGGCGGCCTATGCCTATTGCAGCCGCCAGGAAACGAAGCCGCCGCCGGGCCGTCTGATCAGCGTCGTGCCGGGGACTGCAAACATGGATAATGTACGCCTGCGCTTCACAGGCGATGGCGATGGCTTTCGCGAGCTTGACCTGACCTATATCGAGATGGCGGCGGCGTTGATCCTGCATTGCCGGACGTCCGGCGTGCCCTTGCCGCGTTACGGCCGGAAACGCCTCACCCCTGCCGGCGAAGGCATGGCCCTGATGATCCGGATGCCGGAATTCGGCGGTTCCGCAATTGTCGAAACCAAGCGCGGCGACATCCCGTTGGCGACGATCTAAATCAAACCAACCTTAGGAACAATCGCCTAATATTGGATAATTTGATCGATATCAATTAGATAGAGCATGGCGCGTCCGCCTGGACGCGCCATGCTCTAGGACCCAGCCGGTCGCGGCGCGGTAATCAGCGCTGGCGTCCCGACCGCATTCGACGGATGGGCGGGCTCGACAATTCGAGCTGGATCGATCGGGAATACGCCGGTGGGCCGCATTTCAAGGACTTCGAGCGGGCGCAGCGCCAGACCGGCGGCTGACATCCGGACCGGACCGGCAGCGCCGATCACTTCGCCCTGCGCTTTGATCGCGGCCGGCGGAATGGGGCGGGCCGTCGGTGCGGCGCTGGCGGCGAGCGCCAGTTTCACCGTGTCATAGGCGACGGCCGCGAGTTCCGACGGAAATTTTCCGAACGATGCTTCATAGCGATTGTCGAAGGCCTCGGAAGCGGGCGGGGCGGCAAAGCGGCCGTTGTGCAGTTCCCTGGCGCGGGCGGGATCCATATCGAGCCAGCCCGAGAGGCCAAGCAGGCGAACGCCAGACGCTTCGGCGTCATACAACTGGAACATGGGCGCCACGGTCGAAAGCTCGCCGCCCCGGATCGTCAGCAGCACGGCGTTGACGGCGCCGCCGCCAAGCGGGCCTTCGGCCGCATAGCGGGCGACGACGGCGTTGATGGCGCTTTCGCGAACGGCGCCGGCGGCGATCAGGCCCTGAAATTGTTCCGCCAGCGACTGGAAGAGCGGCCGCTCCTGCGGCGGCCGCGTCACGGCGAGCCGTTGCAACTCGCCGCCCGGATTGGGCGACGCCGACAATTGGGCTTTCAGGCGCCCGGCGGTTTCCGTCCGCTCTGCCTGCCGGCCGCGCGCATTCAGCACGTCCTGCACATTGCGGGCGATGTCCGTGTAGCTGGTGCCGGCGTCATAGAGAGCCGGGCGGATGAAGAGCCCCGGTTCGGCGGCGTCCTCGCGGTTGGCCTGGCTCAGCGCGGCTTCGCCGGTCGCGTCCGCCTTGCCGAAGACCGCTATCGTCGCGGCCCCGTTCGCCGCCGCATGCTGGACGATGCGCGCGGTCTCGACCTGCACCGCATGTCCCATGATCAGCACATGGGAGCTTGCGACCGACCCATCGTTGGAGAACGACAAGGCGGTCAAATTGGCGGCCTGGAGTTTCGGCGCCACGCCTGCCGCATTCTTGCCGAACAATGGGCCGATCACAATATCCGCCTCGGCGGCGATCGCCGCTTTGAGGGCCGCCGTTGTCTTTGCAATGTCGCCGGCCGTATCGAAGGCGAGGATCTCTGCCGATCCGCTTGGGGCCTCCAGAAGGCCCATCGCGGCGCCATTGGAGAGATCGCGCCCGGCATCCTGGAATTCGCCGGAGAGGGGGGCCAGCAAGGCGATCCGGATCGGCCCGACGCGCAGGGGCGCGACCGGCGTCGACGGGGCCTGCACGCCTGCAATGCGCGGCGGCGGCGTCACCGTCGTCGGCCGCGTCGCCCGATTGGCTGAATGGGAGGCGTCGCAGGCGGCCAGCGCCAAAGCTATCGCCGCCACCCCGCCGAACCGGCACATCTGCCGGATATTTATCGCTCGCCGCATATCAAAGGCTCTCCTATCGCTCGCCTCGCCCCGGACTGTCGGGTTATCGCCCGCCGACTGGACAGGGGCAAGGCCGACGGCGCATCGTAAAGCCAGATCTAGACCATTGTGAGGCATAGGGCATGACCAGGATTGCGATTATGGACGACTATCACGGCGTGGCGATGTCGCTCGCGGATTGGAGCGGCCTCGACGTCACCGTCTTTCGGGATCATACGGCGGACCCGGCGCGGGTTATCGAGCGGCTGCTGCCGTTCGACATAATCTGCCCGATGCGGGAACGCACGCTGTTGAGCCGCGAGGTGATCGAAGCGCTGCCGAACCTGAAATTGATCGCGACCACCGGCATGCGGAACGCCGCGATCGATATGGCCGCCTGCCAGGATCGGGGCATCGCCGTCACAGGAACTTCCGGCTCCGCGACGCCGACGCCGGAACTGGCGATGGGCTTGATCCTCAGCCTCGCCCGGTCGATCCCCCAGGAAGGCCGCGGCATGCGCCAGGGGCTCTGGCAGACGACTGTCGGCAGAAGCTTGAACGGCGCGACGCTGGGGCTGTTGGGTCTCGGCAAGCTCGGCCAGCAGGTCGCCGGCTATGCCCGGGCCTTCAACATGAACCTGATCGCCTGGAGCCAGAATCTGACTGCCGAACGGGCCGCGGAGCACGGCGCGACGCTCGTCGACAAGGCGACCCTGTTCCGCGATTCGGATTTCATCTCGATCCACCTGGTGCTGGGCGAGCGGACGCGCGGGCTGGTCGGCGCGGCCGACCTCGCGCTGATGAAGCCGACCGCCTATCTGATCAACACCTCACGCGGCCCGATCGTCGACGAAACGGCGCTGCTGAAGGCGCTGCAGGAACAGACGATCGGCGGCGCCGGCCTCGACGTGTATGGCACGGAGCCGCTGCCGGCGGACCATCCGATCCGGACGCTCGACAATGCCGTGCTGACGCCGCATCTCGGCTATGTCACCGAGGATACCTACCGGATCTTCTATGGGCAGACGGTCGAATGCATCCGTGCGTGGATGGCGGGGAACCCGGTTCGCGTCATTACGTGAACGGCGCTGGCGAACGCGCGCCGATCTCCCGCAAGGCCGCAATTATGTTGCGTCGCAGCAGGGAAAAAGACTCGCGCAACCGCCTATTTCATGATTAACCTTTGTCTTAGTGCGTCCCGGCATCGCGCGCCGGATTATGCGCCAAGACGAAGAAACCAGGGAGATACCAACCATGACCTTCTCATTCGGGAAGAAAGCGCTGCTCGGGGCCGTCGCGGCCGCGGCGCTTTCGGCTTTCAGCTTTGGGGCTCAGGCCGAAGTGAAGCCGATGATCATCCGCATCGCCGCCGACCTGACGGGCCCGCCCCATCCGGCCGGCATCGCCATGACCTATTTCAAGGAAAAGCTTGAAGCCGCCGTTCCCGGCAGCGACGTCCGCCTGTACTTCGCGGGCGCGCTCTATCGCATTCCGGAAGCCGTCGAGGCCATGACCGAGGGCAACCTCGAGATGACCTGGGGCCAGTTCGGCAAGACCGCCGCGGTCGACCCCTACATGAACGCGATCGTCGGCCCGCAATTGCTGACCACGCCGGGCGCGATCAATGCTCTCGAAACCACCGAAACCTACAAGTTCCTGGTGAAGCGCCTGAACGATGTGCATGACGTGCATGTTTTCGCCGCTGGCCATCTCTCGATGTACATGGGCGCTGGCTCAGGCTCGCGCCTGCTGAAGCCGGAAGACTTTGCGGGCAAGAAGATCCGGTCGATGGGCCCGGCTGAAAACGCGCTGCTGGCATCGCTCGGCGCCAACCCGACGACCATGGCCTTCGGCGATGTTCCGCCGGCCCTGCAGACCGGCGTTATCGACGGCTTGCTGACCTCGCTCGGCGGCTTCAACTCGACCAAGGAGCAGGCGCCGTTCTTCACGATCGCCGGCTTGAATGGCATCGTCGGCGACTATTACTGGGTCGGCGCGTCGAACCAGTGGCTCAACAGCCTGGAAGAAGATCAGCGCAAGCTGGTGACCGACCTGATGGTCAATGACGTGATGCCATTCCAGAAGAAGATCAACTGGTGCAACGACAAGCGCTTGGTCGACAAGTATGGCACGACGGATCCGTCGAAGCCGGGCATCTATGTCATGTCCAAGGAAGAAGCGAACGCGGTGAAGGTCGCGTCAGCGGGCGCCACTGGCAAGTGGATCAAGGCCAATTCGCCGGCCGACGCCGCCATGTGGGTCGACAAGTTCGCCGCCGAAGCCGACGCCGCCGTTGAAGCTCATCCGGTCGGCTCGAGCGAGCTTGAGAAGACCGATTGCGCGGCGCTCGCGGAGTACTTCTCGAAGTACACCAAGAAGTAAGCTGACAGTCGACAATTGGAGACGGGGCGCCCGGTTCGCGGCGCCCCGCCTCTGATGCTTCTGCTGGCTCCCCTTGCATCGCCGGCTTGCCGCCGCCATCGCTGCTGCATGGCGCTGCCCGGCTGTGTCGGACCGTAGTCGCCCGCACGACGCTTCAGTCTCGCAGATTGGGCGCGCAGGCATCCGTTAGGACGCATTTCCATGGACGCTGCACTGGATCGCATTTACCGGATTATCCGGTACATTCTGGACGATATCTTCGGAAACCTGGCTTCGATCGGCCTGTTGTTCGGCACGCTGTTCGCCATCTTCGAGGTGGTCCGCCGCTACAAGTTCGGCGTCGTCTACGAGTGGGGGCAGGATTTCGTGATCTACATGATCATCGGGTCCGTGTTCGTCTACTTCGCCGTCACCCAGGCCAAGCGCGCCCATCTCGTGATGAGCGCCTTCACCGACCTGCTCTATGGCCGCGGCTACGAGAAGCCGGTCATCTTCCTGCGCATGTGCGTTTCCGCGTTCTCGCTCTTCTTCTTCACCTATTTCGCCTATTGGGGGATCCCGACGGTCGAGCGGACCATGCTGACGGGACGGACGTCGCAAAGCATGTTCCTGCTGTTGTGGCCGTTCCAGGCCTGCCTGCTGGGCGCGTTCGTGCTGATGGCGCTCGTCACGGTGTTCCACCTGTATCAGGACGTCCGCGCGCTCATGGGCAAGAAGGTCTTCACGTGGGCGCCGGCCGAAATCCACACCGACATTTGATCCGCTGCGGCAGGCCGCGGCGACGCTATTAAGGACTTAGGGCTATGTGGGCACTTGGCGGATCAATGATCGGATTGATGCTGGCGGCGGCGCCGATCGGCATCGCGCTCGCGGGCGCGACCATTCTGGTGGTCGTCACCGATCCCATGCTGTCGCCGAACGCGCTGTTCCGCGCGTTCTTCCAGTTTCTGAACAGCTATACGCTGATGGCGATCCCATTCTTCATCTATGCAGGCTTCCTGATGGAGAAGACCGGCCTGATCACGCGGCTGTTCGGCTTCGCCGACGCGCTGATCGGCTGGGTGCCGGGCGGGTTTGCATATGCGACGCTGCTGGCGGCCGTGTTGTTCGGGGCGATTTCCGGCTCGTCGACCGCCATGGCGGCGGCGATGGGCATCATCGCCTATCCGGAAATGATCCGGCGGGGCTATCCGGTCTGGATGTCGGCCGGCATCATCGCCTGCGGCGGCGGCATCGCCATTCTGATTCCGCCGAGCATCACCCTGATTCTGTATGGCATCATTACGGAAGAATCGATCGTCGCGCTGTTCTTCGCCGGGTTTACGCCGGGCATCATGCTCGCGATCTCGGACGCCATCATCATCGTCGGCATTTCGCTGTTCTTCAAATTGCCGTCGGGCACGTTTTCCTTCCGCGCCATCGGCACATCGACATTGCAGGCTTGGCCAGCATTGGCGATGCCGATCTGCGTTCTCGGCGGCCTCTATGGCGGCGTCTTTACGCCGACCGAAGCCGGCGCCGCGGCGGCAGGGTACGCGATCCTCTATGGCATCGTTTCCGGCGTCGAGCGCCCCGGAAGAACCCGCGCCATCCTGGTCTTCGGCGGCGGCGCAGTGCTGTTGGTGATGATGTCCGCGTTTGGCTGGGTCGATACGCCGTTCTGGGATCGCTTCTCCGGCGAGGAGAAGTCCGGGAGCGTTCTCTTCGTCGTGGCCGCTTATATTCTCCTGCCCTACATCCTCTATGGCGCGCTCGCGCTCGCCGTCTTCGAGCTTGGCATGGCGGTCGTCGAACGCAACAACAGCTTCCTGAAGGAACTGTTGCCGACGACCCAGCGCACGATCAATCTGACGGCGATCGTCTACTTCCTCCTGGGCTGCGTCGGCGTCTTTCAGTTCCTGCTGGCCAACAAGGGCTGGCCCCAGGATATCGCCGCCTGGACATCCGAACAGGGCTTCACGCAAATGGAGTTCCTGGCGGTTCTCCTGGTCGTCATGCTGTTCCTGTCGATGTGGCTGACGGGCGTCGCGATCCTCGTGCTGACGGTGCCGATCTTCTTCCCGGTGTCGCTGACGCTTGGCGTCGATCCCATTCACCTGGGCATTCTGGCCGCCATCGCGATCGAGATGGGCGGCGTCATTCCGCCGGTCGGGCTGAATCTCTTCGCGGTCAGCGGAACGACAGGGGTGCCTGTCGTCCAGGTCATGAAAGGGGCGATTCCGTTCTTGATAACCGACGGCATCGTCCTGATCCTGATGCTGTTCTTCCCGATCCTGGCGCTTTGGCTGCCGAATTTGATGATCCAATCGCACTTCAATTGACGGATCGGCGCTTGCGGGCGGGCGCATGCTTGCGCCCGTCTGGCAGGCGGCGGGCGGCCGCGCTATCATCGCCCGCATACCCCGTTTCGAGATCAGGAGAATGAGTTAGATGGCGGCTGATCAGCCTTGGGCCCATGGCGTTTACGACTATCTGAAAAGCGAGGGCGTCAAGCAGATTTCCTATGTGCCGGACGCCGGCCACAGGGTTCTGATCGACAAATCGCTCGCCGATCCGGATATGCATTCCATCGCGCTGACGACCGAGGAAGAAGGCGTCGCCATGGCCGCCGGCGCCTGGCTCGGCGGGCAGAAGCATGTGCTGCTGATGCAATCCAGCGGCGCCGGCAATTGCGTGAACATGTTCTCGCTGCTGCGTCTCGGCCGGTTCCCGTTTGTCACCATCCTGTCGATGCGCGGCGATTTTGGCGAAGGCAATCCCTGGCAGATGCCCATGGGCGCATCGATCGAAGGCGTGATGAAGGCCTGCGATTTTGTCGTTCTGAAGATCGACACGGAAGCCGAGGTCATGCCGACGATCAAGGCGGCGATGACAATGGCCTATAAGTCCCACCAATGCGTCGCCGTGCTGCTCACCCAGAAGCTGCTTGGCGCCAAGTCGTTCTGATCGGTCATGGGCGAGCCCGTCAGGCCCGACGCCAACGCGGCCGATGCGGCGCTCGCCCGTAGCCTGATCCAGTCGTCGCCAGCGGCCGTGCTCGGCGTTATTGGCGCGGATGGGCTGCCCTATACGGCCCTGACCGCGCCGGCGGCGGCGGCTGACGGCGCATTCCTCATCCTCGCGTCCGATCTCGCCGCCCACGGGCGGGCGCTCCGCGCCAATGGCGGCGCGAGCTTGCTGTTCGCAGCGAGCATCGACCCCGACCAGCCGCTTAAGACTGCGCGCCTCGCGGTCTCCGGCCGCGCCACGCTTTCCGATGCGGACCGCGACCGTGTCGCCTATCTGGCGCGCCGGCCGGAAGCGGCGCTCTATATCGACTTTGGGGACATGCGCCTGTACCGCTTGAAGCCGTCAGCCGCGCATCTGGTGGCCGGGTTCGGGCGCGCGGTGGTTCTGGACCCGGCGAAGCTGGCCTTCCCGCTGTGACAATTGCGTGACATACGGCCGCAATTGTGGAGCAAATCCGCACTAAGCTGCATGGAGCGATTGCAACGGTCCGGCCGGGGCGCCTATGGTGCGGTCCGGTTGGCTGGCTGTAAGCAACCCAAATAATCGCATCAATGACATCGGGGATCCTTGAAGTGGGCGTGGACAAACGTTTGGACACCATTGGCTTGGGCCACACGGCCTCCGCATCGTGGAATTTTGGCGCCGAAGCGCTCTATGAGCGCGCGGTGCAGGCGCGGGAAGGCGTCGTCGCCGCAGGCGGCGCGCTACTCTGCGAGACCGGCCAGCACACGGGCCGCTCGCCGAAGGACAAGTTCATCGTCCGCGACAGCATGAGCGAAAGCGACGTGGACTGGGGTCCCGTCAACCAGCCGATGGATGAAGCTGCGTTCGACCGGCTGTTCCGCCGCGTCCAGGCCTATCTTCAGAACCGGCATGTCTACGTGCAGGATCTCTATGCAGGCGCCGACAAGGAGTACCGCCTGTCCGTCCGCGTCGTGACGGAGCAGGCGTGGCATAACCTCTTCGCCCGGAACATGTTCATTCGCCCGCCCCGGGATGAGCTTTCCGGCTTCGAGCCGGATTACACCGTGATCCAGGCGCCCGGCTTCCGCGCCGATCCGGCGGTCGACGGCTGCCGCAGCGAAACGGTGATCGCGGCCAATCTGACCCGCAAGGTCATCATCATCGCCGGGACATCTTATGCGGGCGAAATCAAGAAGTCCGTCTTTTCCCTGATGAACCACCTCTTGCCGGCGCGCGGCGTGATGCCGATGCATTGTTCGGCGAACATCGGGCCGCTTGGCGATTCGGCCATCTTTTTCGGCCTGTCCGGCACGGGCAAGACGACGCTGTCGGCCGACCCCAGCCGCACCCTGATCGGCGACGACGAGCATGGCTGGAGCGATGACGGCCTGTTTAACTTCGAAGGCGGCTGCTACGCGAAGGTGATCGACCTGTCCGCAAAAGCCGAGCCGGAAATCTACGCCGCATCCCACCGCTTCGGCACGGTGCTTGAGAACGTGGTGATGGACCCGGTCACGCGCGCGTTGCAGCTTGACGACCGCAGCCTGACCGAGAATACCCGCTCCTGCTATCCGCTGGACTTCATTCCGAACGCCAGCGAGACGGGCAAAGGCCCCCACCCGACCAATGTCGTCATGTTGACGGCGGATGCGTTCGGCGTGATGCCGCCGATCGCGAAGCTGTCGGCCGAGCAGGCGATGTATCACTTCCTGTCAGGTTATACCGCGCGAGTCGCCGGGACCGAGAAGGGCCTTGGCGCAGAGCCGCAGGCGACGTTCTCCACCTGCTTCGGCGCGCCTTTCATGACCCGCCGTCCGACCGAATACGCCAAACTCCTGGGCGAGCGCATCGCAGCGACCGGCGCCAATTGCTGGCTGGTCAACACTGGCTGGACCGGCGGCGCATATGGCGTCGGCCATCGCATGTCGATCGGCCACACCCGCGCCATGCTGAAAGCGGCGCTGGACGGCGACCTCGATTCGGCGCCGCTCAGAGCCGATCCGAACTTCGGCCTGCTGGTGCCAGAGGCGTGCCCGAACGTTCCGACGGAAGCCCTGAACCCGCGCGGCGCATGGAGCGACGCCAAATCCTACGACGAAACTGCTCGCAATCTCGCTGGCCGTTTCGAGGAGAACTTTAAGAAGTTCGAAGGCTCGGTAACGGATACCGTCAAGGCCGCCGCCATTCGCAAGGCGGCGTAGGCCTCAGGCTCAGGCTGGAGCTTATACAGGCTGCGGCGGCGCTGCGCCATCCTCGCCCGTCGCCTGGCCGTAAGCATGGCCGAGGGAAAGCAGCGTCCGCTCCGCGAACGGGCGGGCGATCAACTGGCAGGATAGCGGCAGGCCGAGGCTCGACAGTCCAAGCGGCATGGCGAGTCCCGGCAGACCCAGATAGTTGAACGGACGGGTCGCGCGGGTAATCCCCGCGACCATGCCCTGGATCGCGCCAGGCTCGCCTTCATCGGTTTCGGCAATGCTGGGGACCGGCGTCATGATCGACGGCAGCAGCACGGCGTCGGCGCCCGCGAGTGCCCGGTCGCAGAACGCCCGCAGCACGTTCGCCCGCGCCGCCTGGGCTTCCAGATAGACCGTCGCGGGGATCGCGAACCCAGCTTCGGTCCGGCTGTAGACATGGACGGAATAATCGACGGGCCGGGCGCGCATCCAGCGGGCATGCAGGGTGGCGGCTTCGCTTTTGGAGATGGCGTCGGCGGCGCTGTAGAGTGGCTGGCAATCCGGGAGTTTGACCTCGACGATCTCCGCGCCCATCGCGGCGAACGCCTTGAGCGCCCGCTCGTGGCTTTGGGCGGTTTCGGGATCGACCGGGCCGAAGGGCAGGCCCTTGGCGCGCCCGAGCCGCAGGCCCTTGACCGGCCGGTCGATCAGCCGGCGCCAGTCCGCGACCGGGCGTCTGGAGGTCGTCGGGTCTTTCGGGTCATGGCCGGCGATCGTCGCCAGGATCAGCGCCGCGTCCGCCGCTGAGCGGGCGAGGGGGCCGACCGTATCCAAGGACCACGCGCGGGGCATGGCCCCAAAGCGGCTGACGCGGCCATAGGTCGGCTTCAGGCCGTAGAGGCCGCACATGATCGCCGGCAGCCGGATCGAGCCGCCGGTGTCCGATCCAAGCGCGGCATAGACGCACCCCGCCGCCGTCGCGGCGCCGGAGCCCGAGGAGGAGCCGCCGGTGATGTGCTCGGGGTTCCAGGGATTGCGGGCGTGGCCGAAATGGGCGTTGTGGCCGGTCGGCCCGGCGGCGAATTCCGACATGTTGAGGCGTCCGGTCTCCAGCGCGCCGGCGGCGGCGAGGCGGGCGACGACGGTTGCGTCATCGTCGCCGATCTGGTCGCCCAGGATGGCGGACCCGCCGGAGGAGCGTTCGCCCTTCCTCAGGAACATGTCCTTGTGCGCCAGCGGCGCGCCGAGCAGCGGCCGGCGATCGCCGGCCTTGCGGGCGGCGTCGGCCGCCTTGGCGGCTGCGAGCGCCTTGTCTCCGTCGATCCGGATGAACGCGTTGATCCTGGGCTGCCAGGCTTCGGTCGTTCGCAGGCAAGCTTCAGTCGCTTCAACGGACGAGATGCGGCCGGCTTCCAGGTCGGCCATCAACTCGGTCAAGGACTGCAGGCGGTTCGGGCGCATCAGGCGTCATCCTCCGCGAGCTGGTCGAGGGCCGCCAGAAACTGAATGGGTTCGTCATAGAAGCCGAAATGCGCGGCCGCCACGGTCGCGACGCCGGCGCCGATCCGCTGCGCTTCCTCGCCGACTTCCGCGGCGCGCGCTTCGGTCATTTTCAGGCCGCGCGCGTCCGCGACGGCGGCGACCCAATCCCCAGGTTTCGACATTGCGCGCTCTCCCCCAAGCAGGCGGACCGATCCGCCGCGTCCAAACGGCCATGGTAGAGGATTGTATGCCGTCAGCCGGGAGAATCTATAGCCCGAGCAAGCTCCGGGCGAAGGCTTCCGGCTCGAAGGGCTGCAGGTCGTCCTGGCCTTCGCCGACGCCCACCAGACGCACTGGCAGATCGTAGGCCTTCGCCAGCGCCACGATGACGCCGCCTTTCGCCGTGCCGTCCAGCTTGGTGAGCGCCAGCCCGGTCACATCCGCCATCTCGCTGAAGGTCTTGACCTGGGCATGGGCGTTCTGCCCGGTCGTCGCGTCCAGGATCAGCAGGGTTTCATGGGGCGCCGATGGGTCGAGCTTCTTGATGACGCGAATGATCTTCTTCAATTCGTCCATCAGGTTGGACTTGTTGTGGAGCCGCCCGGCCGTGTCGATGAGCAGGATGTCGGCATTCGCCTGTTGCGCCTGCTCCAATGCTTCGAACGCCAGTCCGGCGGCGTCGGCGCCCGTAGCCTTCGCAATGACGGGGACGCCCGCCCGCTGGCCCCAGATCTGAAGCTGCTCCACGGCGGCGGCGCGGAAGGTATCGCCGGCCGCGATCATCACGGACTTGCCCGCCCGCTTGTAGGCGTTCGCCAGCTTGCCGATGGTCGTTGTCTTGCCCGTGCCGTTGACGCCGATCACCAGAACGACGAACGGCCGGCGCGCGGCCGCGATATCGAGGGGCACGGCGACGGGCGCCAGCATCTTCGCGATATCGGCGGCGAGCGCCTCGCGGATCTCGAGTTCGGTCACGTCCTTGCCGAATTTCGTGCGCCGCAGGTTCTGGGCAACCTCCGCCGCCGCCGCCGGGCCGAGGTCGGCCATGATCAAGAGGTCTTCCAGCTCTTCGAGCGCCGCGGCGTCCAGGCGCCGGCCGGTGAAGACGCTGGCGACCCCGCTCGTCAGCCGGTCGGAGGTGCGGGCCAAGCCTTGCTTGAGCTTCGCGAACCAGCTCATGCCGCGGCGTCCAGCACGACGCCGGTCAACCGGCCGTCGCCAGCGCCGGTCACGCGGACGGCCGGCATCGCGGCGACTGTGCTGTTCCGGTCGACGTCGATCTCGGCAAAGCCATCGGTGCGGCCGCGCCGGGCTGTCTCCATGACCGGCGTGAGGACGCGGCCGATCTGGCCGGCCAGATAGGCGTCGGCCTGAACCGCGCCGAGCGCGCGGAGGCGGCGGGCGCGGTCCTTCACGGCGGCGCCGTCGACCTGGGGCATCCGGGCGGCGGGCGTGCCGGGGCGGGGAGAATAGGGGAAGACGTGGAGCCAGGTCAGGTTCAGGTCCTCGACATGGGCGAGGGTTTCCTGGAAGAGCGCTTCGGTCTCGGTCGGGAAGCCGGCGATCAGGTCCGCCCCGAAGGTCATGTCCGGCCGGAGCGCCCGAACCCGCGCCACGACACGGCGGGCGTCGGCCGTCAGATGGCGGCGCTTCATGCGCTTCAGGATCAGGTCCGATCCGGCCTGCAGCGACAGGTGGAGGTGCCCGGCGAGGCGCGGCTCCTCCGCGATCAGCCGCAGAAGGTCGTCGTCGACTTCCGCCGGATCGATCGACGACAGCCGAAGACGCTTCAGGCCTGGCGCGGCCGCCAGCACCCGGCGGGCCAGTTGCCCAAGCGTCGGCTTGCCCGGCAGGTCCGCGCCGTAGGAGGTGATGTCGACGCCGGTAAACGCGATCTCGGCGACGCCGGCTACGACCAGCGCCTGCGCTTGCCGGGCGATCACGCCGACCGGCGCGCTCCTGCTGACGCCGCGGCCGAAGGGGATGATGCAGAAGGTGCAGCGATGGTCGCAGCCCTGCTGGATTTCGACAAAGGCGCGCGCCTTGCCGCCAAAGCCGGATATCAGATGCTCGGCCGTCTCCCGGGCGCGCATGACGTCGCCGACGACGATGCGGCCCTCATCCAGGCCCGCCTCGGTCCAGCGCGCCGGCTCCAGCTTTTCGAGATTGCCGATAACGTGGGCGACTTCCGGCATGGCGGCCCACGCTTCGGGCGCGATCTGGGCGGCGCATCCCGTGACGACGATGCGCGTGTCCGGCCGCTCGCGCTTCGCCCGGCGGATCGCCTGACGGGCCTGGCGCTCCGCCTCGGCGGTCACGGCGCAGGTGTTGAAGACAATGACGTCCTCCAAACCGCCCGCCGTCATATGCTCGCGGATGGCTTCGGCCTCATAGGCGTTCAGGCGGCAGCCGAAGGTCACGACCTCGGCCGCCGGGGCAGGAAGGGTCGGCGCGCTCATCGCCGCATCAGTTCAGCGGCGTCGAAGGCGCCGACAAAGGCGCTGGATGCCGGGCCGGTCATGACGATGTGGCCGTCGGCGCGCCATGTCAGCCAGAGCGGGCCGCCGATGAGGTCGATCCGCACATCCCGGTCGGCGAGGTCCCGGCGCGCCAGCGCCACGGCGGCGGCGCAGGCGCCCGTGCCGCAGGCCTGGGTCTCGCCGACGCCGCGCTCCCAGACCCGGAGCCGGGCATGGCCGCGGTCGATCACCTCTGCGACGCCGATATTGGCGCGCGCCGGAAAGATCGGGTGGTGCTCAAGCTGGGGTCCCAGGGTCGCGAGGTCGACGGCGTCGAGGTCATCGACGAAAAAGGTGACATGGGGATTGCCGACATTGCCCGCGACGGGATCGGCCAGAACCCCGAGCGCCAGGGGCACATGCAGGGTGTCGCACGCCTCGGCCAGCGGAATCTTGTCCCAGGCAGTTTCGACCAGGCCCATATCGACCGCGACGAGGCCGTCGGGCCCGGCGCGCGCATCCAGGAGGCCCGCCACGGTTTCGACGATCGCCCGATCCTGGCCAAGTTCGCCCATGATGCGGCGGGCGACGCAGCGCGTGCCGTTGCCGCACGCTTCGGCCTCGCCGCCGTCGGCATTGTAGATCGTCATGAACACGTCCGCCCGGGGATCCTTCGGCCGGCGCATCACCAGCATCTGGTCGAAGCCGACGCCGGTCTTGCGGTCGGCGATGGCGGCGGCGAGCGCCTGATCGGGACGGAACGCCCGGTCACGGGCGTCGATCACGACGAAGTCGTTGCCTAGGCCGTGCATCTTCACGAACGGCGTCATCAGGGGATTGCGGGCGTCATGGGTCATGGCGCGGGATATAGGCGCCCTCGGCCCGGTTTGTCGACTCTCCCGTCGGGCGGCGGGCGCCTGGCTAAATGCTGATGGCGATGCCGCCGCCGGGCCGATCCGCCTGCAGGGGCCGCGTCGATGACGGCTGCGCCATGCTGCGGCGCGGCGCCGGCGCCAGCGCGGGCGCGGCAACCGGCATCGGCTCGCCGCGGTTCGCCAATGTGTCCCAGGACCGCCAGAGCGGCGTCAGGAGGTTGACGATGTCCTGGGCCGCCTTCGGGTCGTTCTTCATGTTGATGTCGTTCATGCGGCGCATGGCGAAGCCGTAGATGTTCGCCAGATTGGCGGCGATCTCGCCGCCCTTATCCAGGTCGAGCGTCGACCAGAGATGGGCGATGATGTTGGCGGCGCGGGTCGCATTGTCGCAACGCGACTGGATGTCGTTCGCCTCGATCGCCCGGATCGCATCCTTCAACGACCCGATGGCGCGTTCGTAGCACATCGCGACCAGTCTGGCCGGCGGCGCGGTCATGATCGCCTGGGTCTTGTAGGCATCTGCTGCTGAGCGGTTCATCCTGCTGCCTTGTGTTTGCTTTGCGGCGGTACGGCTGTCGTCATTGCGTTAGCGGTCCTGGAACATGGCGTCGGTGATCTGGGTGATCTGTTCCAGCAATTGCTTCATGGTCGCCAGCGCCGTTTCCATCTTGATGAAGCGCGCGAGCTGGCTTTCGCGCTGCCGGTCGAGACGCTCGATCATGGCGGTCGTGCGGTCTTCGGCGGTCGTGTTCTGCGTCGTCAGATTGTTCACTTCGGTCGCGATCAGGCCGTTGGTCTGATCGAGCATGTCGCCGAGATCGAAGAACAGCTTTGCACCGACGCCGACGGTGAAGTTCAGTTGGACGCCGGTCAGGTCCGTGTCCCCGGAATAGAACAGCTTCAGGCCTTTGGCGCCGCCGGACGTGACGGTGATGCCCTGGCCGTTCACCGTGCCGCCGCCTTCGCTCATGGCGACCGAGTTCAGCGCCCCCCCGCCCTCATCGTAGTCGATGTCCATCGTATAGCCGCCGGACTTGTGGGTGGTAGACCCATTGAAGCCCAACAGCACGACGCGCGGGTCGGAGGAGGAGAAGCTGAATTCAAACAGCTTCTTCACGTCGTCGGGGTTGTTCAGCAGCGCTTCGTCGAGCGCCGCTTCGTCGATCTCCAGCGTATCGCGGAGCGTCGCGTCTTCCTGCTCGCCATTCGCGACGAAGTCGACGCCGATCTGCGCCAGAACGGCGAACGCGCCCGAAATGCCGTCGGCGCCGGAGCCGACGATTTCTTCCAGGCGGCGGTCGATCTGCTTCAAGGCGGAATTGCCGAACAGCACCGCGTCCTCGGGGATCTCGCCGGTCTCGGGGTCGGTGTTGAGCTGACGGTTCAGTTCCTGGCGCAGCCCGTTATAGGCATTCACAAAATTCACGATGCCGGTCTTGACCGCGCTCAAGTCGCGTTCGACGTCGATGCTGATCGTCGTCCCGACTTCCGCCTGGAACAGGGTCAAGGTGACGCCATCGAACAGATCGGAGATCGTGTTGCTGTCGCGCTCGATCACCAACGGGTCCTTGGCGATGCCAAGGCTGGTCTTCAGGGCGCCGCTATCGGTCAGGTTAAAGGCCGACGAGCCCGTGATGGCAAGCGTGGATTCGCCGCCGCTCGTCGTGATCCCGGCCGAGACGCCAGCCGCGGCGAGGGTGATGTCATTGGCGATGGCGTCGGCGATATCGGCGAGCGTGTCGCCCGCCCCATAGGCCAGCGTGCCGATCGTGCCGCCGGATGTATCCTTGAAGGTCAGCGTGCCGGCGAGGCCGAGCGGGGTCGCAGCGTTCGCTTGCGGGTCGCTCGAATGGCTGCGGCTATCCAGGAGGCCATCCGCGTGGAACCGCGCTTTCGCTGCTTGCTGCAACTCGTTCGCGAAGCCGCCGCCGTCGTCCAGCACGCCCAGGGCTTCCAGGATGTTGTCCGGGTCGGCCAGGGCGACGTCGGAGCCGAGGGTCTTGCCGGTGCTGTCGACGGTCAGCACCAGGAAGTTTTCTGTGGCGGACGTCGAGACGATGCTGGCGGTGACGCCGGTCGGTGCGTCGCCGGTATTCGCGTTGTTGATGCGGTCCGCCAGGTCGTTCAGTGAGTCGCCGGACTGGACGGTAATCGATTTGCCAGCGATCTCTATGGTTCCGCTGATCGAATTTGCGGCAAGGCCGCGGGCGGTTCCGAGGTCGGTGCTGATGGAGGTGAATTCCGAACTGCCGACACGGTGCGCTTCCGCCGTTTGCAGAAGTTCAATGGTATGGCTCCCGGCGGAGGCGGAGGCAGTGACGCTGACGCCGATAATATTGGCCGGGGAGGAGGGCGAGGCGCCGTCGCTGCGCGCGGCGCTGGCGAAGGCCTGCTTGGAGGCGAAAAGATTGCCGGAGCTGTCGAAGCTGACCGCGCCGTGGAGGCTTGTCAGCGATTGCTGGACGGATGTCAGCAGGGTGCGGGTGACGCCGAGCGCCGCGATCTTCGACTTGTTGGTATCGATCTTGGCTTCGAGCCGATCGATGGGGATGCGCTTGGCTGCAATAATGCCGTCGACCGCGGCTTCGAAGTCGATGCCCGAACCAAGCCCGGAGAAACTGACGCGACCGTCCTTCCCGACTTGTAGATTGCTGACGTTGAGGTCGACCATGGTCGGACTCTCTGATTGGCCTGCGTAAAAAGGCACCGTACCGGCGGCGGTTTAATAGCCGATTAATGGTAAGCCGGACGGAAAGGAGGGGGTCCGAAGACCCCCTCCCGGCCGCGCCGCGTTTAGCTTTAGCCGAACAGACGCATCAGGTTCTGCGGTCCCTGGTTGGCCTGGGCCAACATGGAAACGCCGGCCTGCATCAGCACCTGCTTCGAGGTGAAGTTGGACATTTCTGCCGCAACATCGAGGTCCATCAACGTCGACCGCGAAGATTCCTGATTCTCGATCGTCGTCGCCAGGTTGGCGGAGGCGAAGCCCAATCGGTTCTGGGCCGCGCCAATGCCGGCGCGCGAGGTGTTCAGGGTATCGATCGCGGAGTTGATCGCCGTCAGCGCCGTGTTTGCGTTGGTGCCATCGGTGCCGGTCAGGCTGGTGCCGTTGACGCCAAGGGCGGTCTGGGTGATCGAATCGAGGGAGAAGGTCAGATCATCTTCCGAAGACGTCGTGCCCGTGCCCACCTTGAAGGAGAAGCTGGACGAGCTTGACGTCGCCGAGTCCGCAAACACCATCGTGCCCAGCCCATCGACCGCCAGATCGCCCGCGTCCGTGTTCGAAAACGCGGTGCTGACCTGGAAGGAGATGTTGAAGGTGTTGGTGCCGTCGGTCAGCTGGGCGGTCTTGACGCCGGTCGAGGAGAGATCGACCGTCGCGGCGCCGGAATAGGCGCCGATCGAGAGAACGGCCGCGTTCGCGGTCGTGCCGTCGATGTTCAAGAGATTGGTCGTGACGCCCTGCGCGCCGCTGCCCGTGGCGCCGGTGATCTCTACCGACGTGGCAAGGATTGTGCCGCCGGCGACGGTGGCGGAGTAGGAGCCGCCGTCCGCCGAGATGGCGGTCGACTTGCTGAACGCATCGTTCAAGGTGATCGACGCGCCGATGGTGTCGAAGCGCACTTCCTGGGTCGCGTTCTGGGCGATGGCGGTCGAACCGATATCGATGCCTTCGCTCGTCCCGTTCGTCAGGTCGGTCATGGTGATAACGTTGGTCGAGGAATTGTATTCGACCGTGAACGCGGCTTCGCCGACATCCGCGTCGAATTCAATGCTCGCCACGCCGTCCGCGGCCTGGACCTTGTTGTCCGCCGCCACAGAGACGGAGTTCGTCGCGGAGGAGACCGCGGTCGAGCCGGCGACGAGTTTGACGCCGTTGAATTCCGTATCGTTGGCGACACGGTCGATTTCGATTGTCAGGGACTGATACTCGGTATCGAGCATCGAGCGTTCCGTGGAGCTCAAGTTGTCGGAAGCGCCTTGAACCGCGAGGGTCTTCATGCGGGTCAGGATGTCGCCCGTGGTGCCCATCGCGCCGTCGGCGATCTGGAGCATCGAGGACGCCTGGCCGGCGTTGACGTTGGCTTGCTTGAGCGCCGAAACTTCGGACGCAATGCGCGAGCCGATCGCCATAGATGCGGCATCGTCCTTGGACGACACCACGCGTGTGCCGGCAGACAGCTTGGCGAGCGAGCTGGACATAGCCATGTCCGTCTTCGTCAGGTTGCGCTGCGCGACATTGGCCGAATAGTTCGAGATGAGATTAAGAGCCATTGGTAGGAACTCCGTCCTGGAGGATGTGCGGGCTTCCTGCCACAAGGGGCCGAGTGGTCTTCCTGACCGTAGGGCCCCGCCCGGTCGATCTCGGGCGTATACTGCCTAGCAAGCCCGGCGCCAGTTGCCGGCCTGGGCTGCTTTCCGCAGGTTTCCGCGGGTTTTTGGATGCGGGGCGCCCGGCCAGATCTGCCCCAGGCCGGCAATAAGCCCCGACCCGGCAAATATTACCGGCAGGAATTGCCGGGCTGCGGGCAAGAACTGCCGCGTCGCCTCTACTGGCCGGCGAGTTGGACCAGCCGCTGCGCCGCCGTGCGGGTCTGATTGGCGTCGGCGTCCATGTGCGTCACGGCGCGGAGCAAGCTTGGGCCGATCGCGCCGATCCGAACGTCCGCCTCGGCCTCGGCGCGGGCGACGAACGCGGCCGCATCGCCGCCGTCCGTCAGGCGGAAGATCACGATATTCGTATCGACGGATCTGGGATCGATATCGAAGGCGGGCGACGCCGCGATGGTTTCGGCGAAGGCGCGGGCGTTGTGGTTATCTTCCGCGAGCGCGTCGATATTGTGGTCGAGGGCGTAGAGCGCCGCAGCCGCGATGATGCCCGACTGGCGCATGGCGCCGCCAAGCCGCTGCTTCCAGCGCCAGACCTCCGCAATGAAATCGGCCGAACCCGCGAGCGACGCGCCGACCGGCGCGCCAAGGCCTTTCGAGAAGTCGATCCAGGCGCTATCCGCCGGCGCGGCGTAGGCGGCAGCGGAAACCCCGGTCGCCGCGACCGCGTTCAAGAGCCGCGCGCCATCCATATGGACGATCAAGTTGGCGGCTTTCGCGGCATTGGCCGCCGCTTCGACCGCCGCCAGCGGCCAGGCGACGCCACCGGCCATGTTCGCGGTATTCTCGATCTCGACGACGCGCGTGCGGGGGCCATAGCGATGGTCGCGGACGGCGGCGGCGATCTGCGCCGGCGTAAAGATGCCGCGCTCCCCGTCGAGCGGCGTCATCACCGCCCCGGCAAGCGCGGCCGGTCCGCCCGCCTCATAGTGCAGGATGTGGGATGTGCGGTCGCAAAGGATTTCGTCCCCCGGCCGACAATGCACCAGGAGCGCGATCTCGTTGCACATTGTCCCGGACGGCAGGAAAACCGACGCTTCCTTGCCCAGCAAGTCCGCGACCCGCTCGTTCAGGGCATTGACCGTCGGGTCCTCGCCCTTCTGTTCGTCGCCGACCTCGGCGTTTGCCATGGCCTGGCGCATCGCCTGGCTCGGCTTGGTCTGGGTGTCGCTGTAGAGATTGATCACTGCCGCAAGGCTCCTTCTGTGGGCGCAAGCGCCCGCTGTGTCGCAGCCGCGTCGAGCAGCGTCGCGCTCTGCAGGTTCAATAGGGCGGCGCCGTAGGATGTGTCCGCGACCACCTGGACCGGCATGATCGGCGCGCCCGGCGCCGTCCGCCTGAAATAGGCCCGGCCGGCGGTCGGATCGTCGCTTTGGATGTTCTTGAACCCGGCCTTCCGTTCGAACACGAAGCGGCAGCGGCGCGCCTCGCCGCCAAACGGCGCGCGGCTCGACGACGAGAGCATCGTGTCGCCGTCGTCGGTCACCTTCAACTGATAGAGCCTGCGGCCGTCGAAGACGCCGAAACTCGCGTCGCAGCGCCCGGTCGTCTCGATCGTCCGCCCGATGGCGACAATCGCGCTCAAGGGATCGAGCACGTCCTGCAACATGAACGCAGGCACGGCCGGCCGGCCTTCGTCCGTCACGGGGTGCGGGTCGGCGGCGGCGATCCCGGCGACGCCGGCGGGAAACGCGACCTCGACAAAACGGTCCCGTTCCTTCCAATAGGCGTCGTTGCGGTAGAATGCGGGCGCCAGCGGCGCTATGCCGCCCGGCTGGACGGCGCCATTGGCGTTGGAGCCGTGACGCCATTCAATGAACCAGCCGACCATGCCGCCGGTCTCCATCTTCAGGGCCGCGCCATAGCGGTCCGGGGCGACGGCGATATCGGCGTTCGCCCAGCCGACCTTGATGCCGCCCATATAGCCGACATAGGCGAAGGTCGCGGCTTCGACGCCGGGCGCGGCGGCGGCGGGTTCGGCCGCCCTGGCGGCAAGCGGGCCCACGCTGGCGGCGATCAGCGCGGTCAAGAGTATTATGAGCGACGACATGGGGCCTGTCCTTTCGGCGCTGGGGTCCAGCAGCGCATGATATGCAAGCCGAATGCGTTCATTTCAAGGAACTCAGGCGGCGTCGCCGCGGCTCAGGGAAAGCATTGACAGTCCGGCGCCGAATGCCGTAGGTCAATCTCGCCTAAACTAGGGTTCAGGGCGCGTAGCTCAGCGGGAGAGCACTGCCTTCACACGGCAGGGGTCACAGGTTCAATCCCTGTCGCGCCCACCATCTTGC
>CALAHN010000073.1 GCA_937891825.1 uncultured Alphaproteobacteria bacterium | reverse complement strand
CGCTGGAGCGTTCATAAATCTGTTCCTCTCGTAGGGCTTCAAGGTCGGCGTCGGTCAGGCGCATCATGGCCTTCATATGCAGCCACATGGCGCGCGCGCCTTCCCGGTAGGCGGTTTCATGGGTGTTTTCGGCGACATAGGTGGATTGATCGGCCGATCCGAAGATCGCCAGATCGGCCAGCGCCAGCGGCGCGTCCCGCCGGAGATAATTGCCAAGCAGCTTGTACTGGCGGCGCAGCTCGACCTGGCGGACGGGCCACCAGAGCAACGCCCAACGGCTGGCGCTGGCGCTCATGGTCCGGCTACTTCTCCGGCTTCAGATTGTGGGCTTTCGGCGGCGGCGGCGGCGGATCGTCGGCCTTCGCCGTCGCCTCAAGCTCCTCGATCCGCTTCGTCAGCTTTTTGACTTCGGCTTTCGCCGCCTCCGCTTCGACCTGGGTCTGTTCAGGCCCGACAAATTCCAGCGCGTCCAGGATATGATCCGCGATCTGGTCGCCGGCTTTCTTGGCGTCGCTGCGGCCGGCGGCATGGCCGGCATACTTGGCCCGTACTGCTTCCGCGAGCTTAGCGCGATCCGCATCCCTGGCGGCCTCCAGTTTCTTCGACATAGGTCTTCCTTCAGGTTAGCCGGCGGAAATGCCAAGCCCGGCGAGCGAGCTATCGTCATTGGCCGCGCCGGCGGCGGCCATATCCTTCATGCCGGCGGCGAGCGCCGGCGCGGCTTCCACCGCCTGCTGCTGCTGCTGTTGCTGGCGGCGCAGCTCGCGGCGTTCCTGAACCTCTGCCGGCGCGCGCATCAGGTTCGGCCGCGCGCCCATGGTCTCGCGGAACTCGGCGATCGTCGCGTCGATGTCGATCATATCCGCCGCTTCGGGATCGAATTCCGCGAGCGCCAAGGCCGCCTCGACAAAGCGCTGGGCCGCGACGCCGTCGGCCGAGCGCTGCGCCATCGCCATCGGCGAGACGAAATCGACCGCCGGCATCCCCATCTGGCGGACGCTTTCCGGCATCCCGCGCGGCAGAAGATCGTAGCGGCGCATCTGGCTCCAGCGCCGTTGCAGGAACGGCGACAGTTTCTCATATTGCAGGTTGCCGATCGCCGGCCCCATCAGCCGCCATTTTTCCTGGCTCTTTTCCGCGACCTCCGTCGCCGACATGCCGGAGCGGCTGACGAGCTGAAGGATCGAGAAGTAGAACGCCTCGCGCACGGTCTCGCCAAGCTGCTGGCTCATTTCGTTCGCGAACGGCATCCGCTGCCCGGTCTCCAGCGCTTGCGCCATCGGCCGGCCGGCCCGGTTCATGCCGCCGTAGACAATGCCCGCCGGCTGCATTTCGGCATTGCGGAAATACTTTTCTTCCGGCGCCAGGATCGGCGGTCGCGCCGCCCAGGACGCAGCCTCAAGCAGCGACTTCCGCGCAACCTGGAGCGACATGGCGTCCGCCAGCGCCACATGGCCGCGACCGTCGCCATAGGCGCTATCCTGCCGCCGCTCCCAGCGCGCCGCCATCCAGGCCAGGCTGTCGTCGGAGCGCTTCCGCAGCACGATCGGCTTGCCGTTTTCGTCGCGCCGCTCCATGACGTGAATAGAATGATATTCCCGGCTGGCCCGCGTCGCGACGGTTTTATCGACCATCGCATTCGGCACGGACACCCACCAGACAGGATATTTCGCCGTTGGATCGTTCGCCTTCCGGATGAACTCAGGGATCTGATAGTCTTGATCGCCGGCGTATTCTTGCAGGATCTGATCCGCCGTCATTTGCCGGCAACAGTAGAACGTCCTGACCATGCCGTCGGCGTCCTGCTCAATCCAGACGCCATAGAGCGCGATCGACTTATCGAGCCAGCGCTTCTTTTCCGGCTGAAATTCGGAATAGAACGTGCCGGCCCCGAACACCGAAAGATCCGTCAGGAACGAAGGCGCTTCGGCGTAGAAGCCCGACACGTCCGGCCCCAGGCTTTCCGCGACCGCTTGCGTCGCCCCGTCCATGTAACGCACGGCCGCGTCGTCGCCCTTGGCGGCCCCGCGCGGATTGAGCGCAAACCATTTGTTGGCCGGGTTCATGACCGATCCGAACAGGCCGGCGGCCAAATTCGTCGCGGCATATTGCGGCGTGCTGTCATAAAGGTGGCGGTACAGATCCTGGCCCGGCGACGGCGTCGTGTTGAAGTGCGCCCGGCTTGGCCGGAACATGCGCGCCAGCCGTTGCAGCACGGGATCCTCGGCGCTCGCCCGCGCCGATCTGGCCGCCATGGCGCGCGCCAGCAGCGCCTTCACGCCGTCCGGCGTCTCGATCGACGGGTACATGGCCTAAACTCCCAATGCGGATTTGACCGCCAGCGCCGGCCCGATATTGGCCGCGCGCGGCGTCGCGCCGAAAAACGTCGAGGTCGAGACCGACCGCGCCCGGCTCACCCGCCGCCGCTGCCGCTCCCCCGCCGCCGTCACGGCCGGATCCGAAGGCGACGGTATCGTCGCCGCCTTAGGCTCCGGCAGTTTCGGCGCAGACCCAAAAACGCACATGGCCTAGCCCTTTCGTCCAGTTGTGTCGAACCCCATCCGCGCCAGTCGCGGCGCCCGGTAGAGCGGCCGCGCCATGCTGTCGAGCAAGCCCGTCCGCTCAAAACCGTCATCAGCCTCAAAGACCGTAATCGACGGAATCCCCGTCACTTCCCAATAGCCATCGTCAGCGCTTGGCGGCCGGGCGTTCGGGCGCGGGACATATTTCGCCCCCATTTCAGAGCCAGACCATCTGGACGAAGTCCTCGCCGTCATGGCCGTAATGATGCAGATGGCATTCCTTCGCCGCGCCCAGGCTTTTCATCCAGGCGATCGCCGCGCCATGATCGGCGAGCGCGCGCGCCTCGATCCGCCGCACGCCAAGAACCCTGAGATGCGGCTCGACAAATTCCAGGAACCAGGCCGCCAGCGCTTCGGCCATCCGCGCCGTGAAGCGCGCCGTTCCCATGGCGAAGGCGGCGCCGCGCCGCGCCCCCGGATAGGCCGGCGTCACGCCCCAGATCAGCACCGGCGCGCCCGTGGCCTTCTCGACCACTGATCCGCTCGACCAGGCCGCCGCAGCCGCTTCCATGAAGCCGGCGACCGCATAGTCGCGGGCGACATGCGGCCCAAGCGCCGCGCGCAGCTCCCGCGCATCGTGGCGGCGCAGGTGATCCAGGACATAGGCGCAGTCGCCGGCCAGCAGCGGGAAGATTGCGATCCCCGCTTGCTCCAACCGGGAAACCATGAAACCAGCCGGAGCGGGTTCCTGACCGGCGACTGTGGCTATGCCATGGTCCATGAAAATCCTCGTATTGGAGAAACAGTCACAGATATTCTCCGAAAACGTGAAATTTCTGACGTGGCGAAGCGCTGGCGTCAAGCGCTTTGTTGCGCCGCTCGTCGCGGGAGAGGGCCGCCGCCTCGCCGTCGCAGCCCATCGTCAGGTATTGCCAGGCGTCATGCGGATGGCTTTCCGCCGTCTTCGCCGGCACGTCGCGCAGCCGCTCCGTTTTGCCGATCTTGACCTTCTCGAACATATAGCCGGAGTTGAATCCGCGCCGCAGAACCCGCTGCTCCGGCGATATCAGCATGGCCGGCCGGCCCTGCACGCCGCCCCGGGCCGCCTTTGGCACGTTGCGCCCGTCCATCGGCAGGAACCGCCGCAGCCGGCCGGAAACCGCATTCAGCCGGCGCTCCAGCGCATTGCTTTCCGCCGGGATGCAGGGGATGCCGGTCTTTTCCTCGAAGATCTCCGCCCAGGCGACTTCGTCGGTGTCGTGGGGCATGAAGGCCGAAGGGTCAACCATGATCCAGGGGATCTTGTAGCTCGCGCCGAAATCCCGCTCCAGCAACGCCGAGACCTGTTCGCCGAACGCGCCGGCGGTCGTGTTCTTCGCGACCATTTCCGTGATGCCCAGCATTTGGTCGTCCGGCGTCACTTGCGCCAACTCGACCGCCGGCGTCCGCCCGGCGTCCGCGCCGATGACCAGGGGCAGGGACGGGTCCGGCCGGATCGGCTGGATGGCGCAATGCACCTGGTCGTCATATTCCTCATAGACCGGGTCGCCTTCGCGGCTGTACCCGAATTCATTGTGGATCATCCGGCGGACGTACCAGGCCGGCTGGCCGATCATCTGGGCCGTGTAGTAGGTCCGGCCTTGCGCCAGGATCCGCTCCCGCCAGGCGGGATCGTCCATGTGCTTCAGCGTCTCCGGCGTCTGCATCAGGTTTTGCAGGTTCTCGGCGTTCGGATCGAGGCCGCCCGGCTGGCGGTAGAAGCGCCACGTCTCCGGCAGATCCTCGATAAAATTCTGGTAGACGTAGTTATCCACGTCCGGCGCGTTCAGATCGCCCCATAGCTGCGGCGCCCAGCAGCCGCCCAGCGCCGGACCCGGCCAGCGCCCGATGCGGCCGTTCAGGTACAGCATCGCCTCGCGCGGCAGGCGGTCCATTTCGTTGAGATACACATCGCTGACTTCGTAGCCGCGACACACGTCTTCCACGTCGTTGTCGCCGATCGCCACGAAGTCCACATGCAGCCGGTTCTCCGATCCCCCCGCGCCGCCCCAGACCAGATCGTGTTCCGCCGGCTCGTTCCGCCCGCCGCGCCAGTCGCCGGCCTCGCTTGGCATCCATTCCCGCCAGCTCTTGATCGTCGTCCGGTTCAGGTTCCGGTAGGTATCGCGCACGATCAGCAGCCGGCGCTGGCGCACGCCCTGGCCGTTCGCCGGCGTCCGGTTGACCTTCATGACCGACTTCATGATCGCCGCCGTCGTCTTGCCGCCGCCGATCGGCCCCATCAGCGGCATGACCCGCGCCTCGACGTCATTGATGAACGCCCGGAGCGTCACGTCCCGGTCCCATAGCCGGTAGGTCCGGTTCAGCGCGGGGTAGCTCAACGCCCGGCCCCCGCCACCCCGAACCCTTGTGATCGACGCTCGATTTTAGACCCGGTCGAATTCTGCGCTTTCCAAAATCCGAACTTGCCCGAAGAAGGGAGAGAGACATTCAGGCGCGGGCGGCCCCCCCCATCGGTCGGCCGCCGGCGGATCGGCGAAGGTCGCCCATATGCGGCGGCCTGACTGCCGCGCCTCTGCTTGGCGAGCAGCGGCGACAATGCCACAAACCATTGATGTAGAACGAAAACGCATAGCCATGCTCTTGCATAAGTGTGTAAGAGGCAGTGCCACGAATTTGCAAGCCCTTGATTTTGCAGCATTATCATTCGTCTGATCTGCCTTCGATCACCAGGTCGCCGCTTTCGCCGACCGCATCGCCTTCGCCTAGCTGCATGGTCACGCTGAACGTCCGGTTCTCGACGTTGACGTCGACGGGCGTCTTCCGGGCAGTGTAGGGCAGCAGCGCCACGGCTGACTTGTGCCGCTCATCCTTGTCGACCCTCGGATCCACCATCCGGTTCCAAAGGTACGCCAGCGGCGTCAGCCCGGTTTCCGCCGCCAGCCGCTCCACTTCTTCGCGGGCTGCGATGGTCGCCTTATTCTGCGCGCCAGGCGGCCGCCCCGCAGCTCGAGCCGCAGCAGCATCCGCCGCCCTCGCATCGGCCAGCCCTGGAAAAAGCTGCGCCTGGCTTGGAGGCATCGCCTCTAAAGCATCCTGCAAGCCTCGCACTTCGTCCCGTTCCGCCATTTACCCCTCATATTTTATTCTTTGGGATCAATCGCTTATCGTCAGACAAGCGCCGCCGCGCAACATTATTCCCCGTATCGGGGAATTTCATGCGCCAAGCCGCAGCTATATGGCAGCCGCCCGCTGATGGCAACATTTCAGTGACGCTGGCGGGAAGACCGCCTTGCGTTACACCTGCGTTACACTTGCGTTTCAGCTAACTGAATGAATATCAATGAGAATTATGTAAATGTAACGTGAAACGAATGAAACACACTTATACCCTAATGCGTGCGCGTGCGCATGCGCGCGCATGCACATGTGCATAAGGATTTCCCCGTTTCATCCGTTTCGCGTTACGTTTGGGATTTATGGCGTTAAATCAGGGGTTTACCTGAAACGCAAGTGAAACGCTAGAGGCCCTTTGGCGTTTCACCGGCCGCGCCAAGCGCGAGGCCAGCCCTGCTTGTATTCCGATCTGGGGGT
>CALAHN010000072.1 GCA_937891825.1 uncultured Alphaproteobacteria bacterium | reverse complement strand
TCGTCTCCCGCGTGCGCCGGGCGGGCGCGGTCAGGATGATGTTCTCGTTCGCGATGAGCGCCCGGGCGAGGCGTTCCTCGATCACGGCGTCGGCGCGGATCAGGAATGCCGGGGTCGCGTCGTCCAGCGCGTCCAGCGTCTGGACCGGGCCTGCGCCGGCGCGCGCCGCAAGGCGGCCGAGCCGAACATCGGACGGCAGGCTCCAGAGGCGCTGGTCGGTCGCGCCGACGATGACGGTGACAGGCAGGGACATGGCGAAACGGCTCACTTCCGGGGGCGGCGCACGCGGCCTGGAGCAAGGATGAGCCATCCTTGCTCCATCTGACTGAGAGCGATCGACTTATCCGCCTTTCAGCGAATCCCCTGAAAGGCGGGTTGATCTAACAGATCAGGCCGCGCAGCGCTACCGGCAGCCGAAATTCGGATCGCCGGCTCAGCCCTTCAGCTTCGCCAGAATCCGGTCCCGCCAGTCCAGCGCCATCGCTTCCAGCTCCGCGTCGGTGCGGTCCTGGATCGGGTGCGGCACGAAGATCATCGCGGGATCGAAGCCAAGCGCCTCGCCCTGCGCGGCGGCGGCGTCGATGAACTCCGTCGTCGCGACGCCCACGGCCGGAATGCCGCGCGCCTCAAAGTCCGTGACGTCATGCGTACAGCACGTCGTGCACGAGCCTCAATCGGCGAGCCCTTCGACCACGAGATCGCAGGCCTCGGCGATTTCCTGGCGGAGCGCGGTCGGCGCGGGCTTGGTGAAGGTCGGCTTCTGATAGTGGCGAACGGCGACGCCCGCCTGGCCGAGCGCCTCGCCAAGCTTGATCATGAAATAGTCGCCGCGCGGCTTGGAAATATCCAGAAGGCCGACGGTCAATCCGTCGAACGCCTTCGGCCGCGCCGCCGCCGGGCGCGCGGTCGGCGCGCGCTCCGCGGTCGGGTCAAGAATGGCGGTCATGCTCGCTCCCTTCGTGCAAGGACAATGCAGTCCTTACAAGCTAGGCGGATGGACACGGAAACGCCAGCCTTTCCATGGAACGGCCCAAGCGCCGCCCCGCCAGCGGCCCATTGCCCAAGCTTACTCGCGGCTTCGGACATCAAGGGAGGCGAGAGGGCGATGCGACAATATCTGGGCCTGTTGCGGACGGACGCCGGCGGCGGCTGGAAACTGGCCTTGATCGCCGGACTGACCCTGCTGCTGCTGATTCCCCTCGCCATGGTGGAGGAGGTCATCGGCGAGCGGGCGGCCTTGCGCGAAACCGTGCTGGCCGATATCGCCAGCCAGCAAGGCGGCGAGCAGCATGTGGTCGGGCCAATTCTGGTCGTGCCCTATGAGCGGCGGGTCGCCCCGTCCCCGGACGACAGCAGCAACGGCGACGTCATCGACCGGATGGAAGCCGTCGCGGTCATTCTGCCGGAACGGCTGGCGGTCTCGGCCGCGCTCAGCCACGAAATCCGCAATCGCGGAATCTATGAGGCGCCGGTCTATCGCAGCACGATCGAGCTTGCAGGCGAATTCGTGCAGCCGGACCTGGCGGCGGCCGTTCCGAATATGTTGGGCGCCGACTGGTCGCGGGCGGCATTGGTCTTTGGCGTGACGGATCTGGCCGGCCTCGCGAAAGCCGACGGCGTGATGGTCGACGGCCGGGCGGCGGCGTTCAAGCCGGGCGCCCCAGCCTTTGCCGCGCGCCTGTTCGCCGGGCGCGACGGCCCCCGGACGTCGCTGCGCTTCTTTCACATCCCGGCGCCGGCGACGCTGTTCGTCGGCGGCGCCGCGCAGTTCGAGGCGACGCTTGGGCTGAACGGCTCCGGCGGATTCTTCCTGACGCCGCTGGCGGGCTTGAGCGATCTCAAGATCGCGGGCGACTGGCCGCACCCGAGCTTCCAGGGCGCGCCCTTGCCGGCAGGGCGCACGGTCGATGACACAGGCTTTACGGCGTCGTGGAGCATCCCGGCATTGGCGCGCGGCTACGGGGCCGTATGGACCGAGCATGAGGCGGCGACGTTAATGCAGCTTGCGGCGGAAACCGGCGTCGGCTTCCGGCATGCGCGTCCCGACGACTTCTATGTCGGCGCGACGCGCGCGGTGAAGTATGGCGTGCTCTTCGTCGCGCTGACATTGCTCGCCTGCTTCGTGCTGGAGCGGTTCGGCGGGGAGCGGCTGCACCCGGCGCAGTATGGCCTGGTCGGCTTGTCGCTGGCGCTGTTCTATCTGCTGTTGATCGCGCTCGCGGAACATGTCGGGTTTCTGCTCGCCTATGTCGCGGCGGCTCTGACGATCGCGGCGATGAACGGGGCTTATGTCGGCCTCGCCTTGCGCTCCGCCCGGCGCGGGGCTGGGGCGGGGGGCGTTCTGGCGCTGCTTTATGCGGCGTTCTACGTGATGCTGACGGCCGAGGGCATGGCGCTGTTGATCGGCGCCGGGCTGTTGCTGATCGGCCTCGCGGCCGCCATGGCGGCGACGGCGCGGATGCGGGGATCTGCGCCAGCGGTCGACGGGCGTTAAGCCGGACGCGGCGTCCGGTCGCCGAAAATGGCGCTGCCGACCCGGACATGGGTCGCGCCCAGCGTCACGGCGGCCGGATAGTCGGCGCTCATGCCCATGGAGACCTGGGCGAGGCCAAGGCGGTCGGCCATGTCCTTCAGGAAGGCGAAATGCGGGGCGGGCGCGTCCTCCGCTGGCGGAATGCACATCAGGCCGACGATGTTCAGACCGTGCTCCGTCCGGCATGCGGCGACGAAAGCTTCGACATCGCCGGGCGCGATGCCGGCTTTCTGCGGTTCCTCGCCGGTGTTGACCTGGACGAAGCAGGGCAGGGGCCGGTTTTCCTCCGCCATGACGCGGGCCAAAGCGGCGGCGAGCTTCGGCCGATCGACCGTCTGGATGACGTCGAACAGGCGGACGGCCTCCCGCGCCTTGTTGGTTTGGAGCGGGCCGATCAGGTGCAGCTCCAGGTCGGGATAGTCCGGCTTGCGCGGCTGCCAGCGCTCCCCGGCTTCCTGGACGCGGTTCTCGCCGAAAATCCGAAAGCCCGCCTGAAGCGCCGCGTCGATGCGCGCATCCGGCTGCTGCTTGGAGACGCCGATCAGCGTGACCGATGCCGGGTCGCGGCCGCCATCGGCGGCGGCGCGGGCGATCGCCGCCCGCACGTCCGCGAGATTCCGGGCAATATTCTGGGCGATCGTGTGTTCTTCAATGCTCGTCATGGCGCCGTCCCTTAGGGTCAGACCGGATTGCCGTCGCTATCCAGATACCCGTATTCCGACATTACGTCACGGTGGGCCTGCACGGTCCTGGCGACAAGTTCAGGCGCCAGGTTTTCCCGCCACTGGCCGGCGGTCCCGGCGCGGAAGAAGCGCTTCTGATTGCGGGAGCGCTCCCGGAAGCCGGTCAGCGCTTCCTGGCCCTGCAGCGTTTCGAAGCTGGAATGCCGGACAGCGCGGGCGACCCGGTCCGGATCGACCTGCTGTTCCAGGAAGGTCAGGATCCGGGTCAGACTGGCGGCCGTGTCCGTCTGCATGTCCTCATAGCGCAGCATCAGGCGCTTCAGGCCGGGCGCGCGCATCCAGCCGCGCACATGGGCCGACCAGTCGCCAAGGAATTCCGGCGCCCGGTCGGCGCGGCCCTTGGTCATCAGATGCGGACTCGCCATCGCCTCGACCGTCTGGGCGTGGGTCAGGCCATAGTGGTCGGCATAGGACAGCGTCACGTCAAGCGGGTTGCGCAGGATGTAGATGGCGCCGGCGGTGACGGCGGGCGTGATGGTCGCGACGCCGTCGAACAGGGTCAGCGCGGAATGGGTCTTGGCGAAGATCAGAGCGTCGGGCTTGCCGGCGAGCAGGGCATGGGCGCGCGGCTTCAGCGGCATGATGTCCTTCAGGCTGGCGTCCGGCAGCTTCCGGCCGGCGGCCTTCTCATAGGGCCAGAGCTGACTGTCCGCGACCGCCAATTGCGGCAGCGTGTTCAAGGCGACGGGCTTGTCGCCGCCGGTCAGATAGTTCGCAAGCAAGGCCCTGGCCCAGGTGTTGCCGGACTTCGGAAAGGATGCGAGCCAGAGAATGGTCATCGGCGCGTCTCGTCTGGGTCAAATCGCTTTCGGCGGGTTTGCCGAAGGGCGGAGCAGGTGATCGCTCATCATGGGGGCTGGCGATCCGCTTGGCGGAAACGGCCCAATGCGGCTTTTGCGCTCTGCCCCAAAACGCAAACGGGGGCGGCCCGATGGCCGCCCCCGCTGTCGCAACTCGCGGATCGCAGAGCTTAGAAGCTGAGGTCCAGGCCGCCGACGACAGCGAAGCCCTTCGCCGTGTCGACGCCAGCCGCTTCGCGCTCAAGGTAGAAGACGGAGCCCTTCAGATCGACGCCCGGCCCGAGCGCATACTTGGCGCCGAGTTCGAACGCATCCTGTTGAGCATCGGTCGCCGAGTCACGGTCCGATCCGATATAGGCCAGGGACACGCCCATATCGCCGACTGCGTAGGAAAGGCCGAGGCCGATGGTTTCCTGCGTATCGGTGAAGACCTGCGCGGCGTTCGAGCGATCTTCCTCGCCATAGGTGCCGGCAAGGGTGAAGCCGGCAAAGCCAAGACGCAGGCCGAACTGGTAGGACTCGAGGTCTTTCGTGTTGGCGCCGAGTTCGCCGAAGTGCTGGTAGCCAGCGGAGGCCAGCAGCTTGAAATCGCCGAAGGACTGGTTGAAGTTTGCGGCGATCGCGACGCTATCATTGCGGGTGTTCGCCGTCGCCGGGCGCGCACGGTCATCGTCCTGATTCAATTCCGGGACGTAGGAAACGCCGAGCTGGAAGCCGGAGAAGCGCGGCGTGAAATAGGTCAGCTTCTCGGAGTCGTTGTCGATGCCGCGGCCGTTGGTGCGGGCGCCGGTAAAATCGCCGCCGGCGATCCAGTCGGTGATGTCGCCCGAGTCGAGCGTCGCGCCATGGCTCGGAATGCCATAGTGCATCAGATAGGAGGCGGAATTCTCGGAACCCATCAGGAAACGGCCATAGGCGCCATCGACAAAAATGTACTGTTCGTCGATCTGGTCGGCGGCGCCGCCGCTTTCGGTCTGACCTTCAAGTTCGACGTGGATGCCGATTTTGATGCCGTTATCGAGCAGCGTTTCGCCCTTGAAGTGAATTTCCGCATCGGTCTTCTGATCGAAGCCCGTGTTGTTGCGGTTCACATCATTGCTGGAATCGGCAAAGCCGAACCACTGTTGCATATAGCCGCCGACGCTGACCTTGATTTTCTCAGCGCCAGCCGAAGCCGAGCCAGCGAAAGACACAGCCCCAAGCATCGCCAGGGCCGTGGTCGCAAGAAGCGATTTTTTCATTGGAAGAACCCTCTCTCGTTCGGGAATGGGAGTAATCCCTAACCTCACGCCGGTTTTAGACCCGACAGGGAAGCGACGTCAATCGCCCAAGGAATTCAGCAACACTAATCGAGCGGACTGTTGCCATATTGCAACATATTGCGATAGGACGGCGGATTTTGTGACGCTGAAAAGAATAACGGGGACGACCTTACGGCCGCCCCCGTCATGGGATCGTCGAGTGAGCGTCTGGATTAGAAGCTGAGGTCCAGGCCGCCGACGACAGCGAAGCCCTTCGCCCTGTCGACGCCAGCCGCTTCGCGCTCGAGGTAGTAGACGGAGCCCTTCAGATCGACGCCCGGCCCGAGCGCGTACTTGGCGCCGAGTTCGAACGCATCCTGATGCGCGTCGGTCGCCCGATCGCGGTCCGAACCGATATAGGCGAATGAGACGCCCATCGGGCCGGCAGCATAGGACAAACCGAGACCGTAGGTTTCCTGCGTATCGGTGAAGACCTGCGCGGCGTTCGCGCGATCTTCCTCGCCATAGGTGCCGGCAAGCGTGAAGCCGGCAAAGCCGAGGCGCAGGCCGAACTGGTAGGATTCCAGATCGCTGCCAGCGACTGCATCGTCTTCGCCGAAGTGCTGATAACCAGCCGAAGCCAACAGCTTGAAGTCGCCGAAGGACTGGTTGAAGTTCGCGGCGACAGAGAAGCCATCGTCACGCACGCCGTCATTGGTGTTCTGCGGACCGTCGAGATCCTGATTCTGCGCCGGAACGTAGGAGACGCCGAGTTGGAAGCCGGAGAAGCGCGGCGTGAAATAGGTCAGCTTCTCGGAGTCGTTGTCGATGCCGCGGCCGTTGGTGCGGGCGCCGGTAAAATCGCCGCCGGCGATCCAGTCGGTGATGTCGCCCGAATCGAGCGTCGCGCCGTGGCTGGGAATGCTATAGTGCATCAGATAGGAGGCGGAATTCTCCGAGCCCATCAGGAAACGGCCGAAGGAGCCATCGACAAACAGGTACTGTTCGTCGATCTGGTCGGCGGCGCCGCCGCTCTCGGTCTGACCTTCAAGTTCCACGTGGATACCGACCTTGATGCCGTTATCGAGCGTGGTCACGCCCTTGAAGTGAATTTCGGAGTCGGTCTTCTGATCGAAGCCCGTGTTGTTGCGGTTCACATTCTTGCTGGAATCGGCAAAGCCGAACCACTGTTGCATATAGCCGCCGACGGTAACTTGAATTTTCTCGGCAGCGGAAGCGGAGCCAGCGACTGCGACAGCGCCAAGCGCCGCCAGAGCCGTGGTCGCAAGAAGCGACTTCTTCATTGATGTAACCCTCTCTCAAAAAGGTGTTTGACCAGGCCCCTCGACCCAGCGCACGCATTTTTAGACGCTTCCGATGAACAGGGTCAATCGAACTGGGCGAAGTTGTTGCACAAAACTCGACCCTGTGGCTTTTGTGCAACAAGTCAGCGTGGGCGTGCGGCGCCGTGGCTGGAGCTGCGGCCCTGTCCGCGCCATGTCGGGCTTGCATGACAGGCCCGAGTCCTTCTATAACGCCGCCTTCCCGGCGGGCGACGCATTGTCCAGCAGCCTGTGCGCCTGCCCGATCGCCGTCATTCAGATTGTTTGGAGCCTCTCCCATGAAGGCCGATATTCATCCCGAGTACCACGAGATCACCGTCATCATGTCCGACGGCTCCGAATTCAAGACCCGCTCGACCTACGGCAAGGCTGGCGCGTCCCTGCGCCTGGACATCGACCCGAAGGTGCATCCGGCGTGGACGGGCGGCAGCGCGCACATCGTCGATACCGGCGGGCGCATCGGCCGCTTCAACAAGCGCTTCGAGAGCTTCGGCCTGAAGAAGTAGCGTCCGCGCGACAGCAGCAGGAGGGTTGGCGGAATGATTTCGAACAGCCTGCCGCCCTTTGACTTCGATCTTGGCGAGACGGCGGAGATGCTGCGCGAAAGCGTGGCGAGCTTCGCCGCGGCCGAGGTCGCGCCGCTCGCCCAGGCCATCGACGCATCGAACGAGTTTCCGCGCGCCCTCTGGCCGAAGCTCGGGCAGATGGGCTTGCTCGGGATCACGGTCGAGGAGGAGTTCGGCGGCGCCGGCATGGGCTATCTCGAGCACATGATCGCCGTCGAGGAAGTCTCCCGCGCGTCCGGCGCCGTCGGCTTGAGCTACGGCGCCCATTCGAACCTCTGCGTCAATCAATTGCGCCGGAACGGCAGCGTCGAGCAGAAGCGCCGCTACCTGCCGAAGCTGATTTCCGGCGAGCATGTCGGCGCGCTCTCCATGAGCGAGCCCGGCGCCGGCTCCGATGTCGTCAGCCTCCGCACGAAAGCGGAAAAGCGCGGCGACCGCTATATCCTGAACGGCTCGAAGATGTGGTGCACCAACGGGCCGGACGCCGATACCTTCGTCGTCTATGCCCGCACCGACGCCGACGCCGGGCCGAGAGGCATCACCGCCTTCATCATCGAGAAAAGCTTCAAGGGCTTTCGCGCGGCGCAGAAGCTCGACAAGCTCGGCATGCGCGGCTCCTCGACCTCGGAACTGGTGTTCGAGGATTGCGAGGTGCCGGAGGAGAACGTGCTCGGCGCGGTCAACGGCGGCGTCCGCATCCTGATGAGCGGTCTCGACTACGAGCGGCTGGTTCTGGCCGGCGGCCCGCTCGGCCTGATGCAGGCGGCGATGGACGTGGCGGTGCCGTACTTGCACGAGCGCGAACAGTTCGGCCAGCCGATCGGCGAATTTCAATTGATGCAGGGCAAGCTCGCGGACATGTACGTCACCCTGAACGCCTCCAAGGCCTATGCCTATGCGGTGGCGAAAGCCGCGGATCGGGGCGATACGACGCGGATCGATGCGGCTGGCGTCATCCTCTACACGGCCGAACGCGCGACCTGGATGGCGCTCGAGGCGATCCAGTGCCTCGGCGGCAACGGCTATATCAACGACTATCCGACGGGGCGGCTGTTGCGCGACGCCAAGCTTTACGAGATCGGCGCCGGCACCTCCGAAATCCGGCGCTGGCTGATCGGCCGCGAACTCTTTGCGGCGACGGCCTGAACCGATGGCGGAAAAAACCCAAGACGCGCATGCGCTTGACGCGCTTTATGCCGTGATCGCCAGCCGCAAGGGCGGCGATCCGAAAGCGAGCTACACGGCGCGCCTGTTCGAAATGGGCGTCGCCAAGATCGCGCAGAAGGTCGGCGAGGAAGCCGTCGAAACCGTGATTGACGGCGTCGCCGGCGAGAAGGACCGCCTCGTATCCGAAAGCGCGGACCTCCTGTATCATCTGCTGGTGCTGTGGGCGGCGCGCGACGTGACGCCGGACGCGGTCTGGGCGGAGCTCGCCAAGCGCTCCAGATAGGCTCGGCGTCGCACGAACAATGGGGAGCCGAACCTTGGCGGACTATGACAAGGGCAATATTTTCGCCCGAATTTTGCGGGGCGAGATCCCGAACGACACGGTCTTCGAGAACGCGCACGCCCTGGCGTTCCGCGATATCCAGCCGCAAGCTCCGACCCACGTGCTGGTCATCCCGAAAGGCCCCTATCGCACCTGGCACGACTTCGCCCGCGACGGCACGGCGGCCGAACACTCGGCGTTCGTCCAGGCGGTCGCGGCCGTGACGACCGCCGACAGCGTCGAGGCGGACGGCTACCGCCTGATCGTCAACAATGGCGATAACGGCCACCAGGACGTGCCGCATCTGCATATGCATGTTCTGGGCGGCCGCCCGGTCGGCCCGATGCTGAAGCGGCAGGGCTGAGCGATGCCGGACTGGTCCACTGCTCCAGCCGAGGACATCGCCGCCATCAAGCGCTGGTTCGACGATTGGGGCGCCATGGTCGCGGCCCGTCGGTTCGAGGATGCCCGCGCCCTGTTTCACCCGGCCGCCATCGGCTTCGGCACCTGGATGGACCTTGTCGAGGGCCTGGACCAGCTCGAGGCGAAGCAATGGCGCTCGATCTGGGGCACGATCCGCGATTTCCGCCACGAAACGGCGAAGACGCTGAAGGTGCTGGTCTCGCCCGACCGCTTGATGGCGTCAGGCCTCGTCACCTGGACGTCGACCGGGTTCGATGAAGCGGGCGCCGCCTATGAGCGGCCGGGCCGGACGACGTCGCTCTTTGTGCGCGATGAGCCAGGTCAGCCCTGGCGCTCGATCCATACCCACGTCTCGCTGTTCCGGGGCGTCCCGCAGAAGAGCTTCGGCGCGCCCGATCCGGCGGATTGAAGCGCGCGCCCGAACGGGCCATGCTGGCGGCCGGGCGAGCGCACTATCGCCGCAAGAACGCTTTTCAGGGGGAGCATCCCGCACATGAACTTGGACAATCCGAAGATCGCCGTCGTCGGCGCTGGCGCGGTCGGGGCTTATATCGGGGGCTATCTCTCGAAAGCCGGCCATGACGTGACCTTGATCGACGGCTGGCCCGCCAATGTCGAGGCGATCAACGCCAACGGGCTGACGCTCTCGGGCCTGACCGATCCGGAATGCTTCAACACGCCCGCCAAGGCGCTGCATATCGCCGAGGTGCAAAGCCTGATGCGGGACCGCCCGATCGATATCGCCATCGTTTCGGTAAAGTCCTACGACACGGCCTGGGCGACGGAGATGATCAAGGATTATCTGGCGCCGACGGGCTTCGTGCTGTCGCTGCAGAACTGCATCAACGAGGAGACGATCGCGCGCGTCGTCGGCTGGGGCCGGGTCGTCGGCTGCATCGCCGCCAAGATCGCGGTCGAGATGACCGGCCCGGCGACCGTCCGCCGGGGCGTGGCGCTCGGCGGCAACAAGCACACGGTCTTCCGCGTGGGCGAGCCCCATGGCCGCGAAACCCCGCGCATCCAGGCGCTGATGGAGATGCTGTCCCGCATCGACAGCGCCCGCACGACGACCAATCTCTGGGGCGAGCGCTGGTCGAAGCTCTGCGCCAACGCCATGGGCAACGGGGTTTCGGCTTCGACGGGCTTTTCCTCGAACGAAGTCGCCCGCGATCCCCTCACGCGTCGCCTGCAGATCAAGCTGGCGGGCGAGGCGATCGCTGTCGGCCAGGCGCTCGGCTATGCGCTGGAGGAGATCAACAAGCATTCCAGCGAAGAATGGATCGCGGCCGCCAATGGCGACGCGAAGGCCCTGGCTGCAGTCGAGGAAAGCCGCCTCGCCAGCACCAAGACGACGGCGGAAGGCTCCCGGCCGTCCATGGGCCAGGATATCCAGAAGGGCCGCCGGACAGAGATCGAGCAGATCAACGGCTTCGTCGTCGAGAAGGCGAAGGAAGTCGGCCTCGAAGCCCCGGCGAACGCGTTCCTGGTCGAGGCGGTGAAGCAGGTCGAACGCGGCCTGGCGCCGGCCAGCCTGGACCGGGTGCGCGCTGCTCCGCTGGGCGCCATCGCGCCCTGATTCCACAAAAAAGCGAAAGGGCTGGACCGTCGCCCCGACGGTCCAGCCCTCGCTGTTCGCCGGCTATGGGACTAGCGCCCCGCGCCGGCGTCGCCAACGGTCCTACAAACTGGCCTTCGTCGGACCATTGAACACCTTGTCGCCGTGCGTCAGGTAGGCGCCGCACTGTTCGGCGGGAATGTTGTAGAGCTCGCGCACCATCTCGAAGACGCCGCGCTCGATCACCGACCGGACCGCCAGCTGGATCGGCTCGAGCGAGCGTTCGCCGAAGCCGATGTCCAGGAGCTTGGAGCCGAAGAACTCGAACAGGCCCGCGCGCACTTCCCGGCCCAGCACCTGCTTCTGGTAGGAGACCACCCGGCGCACCCGGAGCGACTGGGTCTCGACCAGGCGAAGGTCCAGGCCGACGTTCAGCACATAAAGCTGCGCCGACCCGCTGACCACGTCCCAGAGACCGTCGACGGAGTTCGAGCGGATATTGTAGTTGATCTCCGTGATGCCGCCGATGATGTGCTGGGTGGAGCCGGGCAGCGAGCCCGACAGGATCTTCCGGTAAGGACCCTGGCCGTCGCCGATCAGCTTGTTGTTGGCGTATTTCAGCTCCATCTCGGTGACGGAGGTGTCGAAGCGTTCGACCAGCGGCACGGCGGCCTTGCCGAGGGCGGACATGACCATCAGCGCCGCGCCCTGGGTCAGGCGCTTGCCGGTCTCCAGGTCGTCCTTGCCGGTGTAGTCCTCGACCTTGCCGACCGCCAGCATATAGGGCGAAGGCTGGCGCGCGATCGCATGCCCCAGGCAGAACAGGGCCTGGGTATAGGGCGTCGGGTTATCGATCACCGGCGCCGTGCCAAGCGGCTCGGCATACTTGCCGTTGATCGGCACAGGCGACGTACAGGCGCCAAGCGTGAAGAGCGCCAGCGCGCCGAGAATGCGGGGATAACGGCCAGTTAACCGCATAATGTTCTCTCCTGTGTTATTTGGGGCGAAGCATTAAGTGCGATGTATTGTATGAAGTATTGTCGAAAATTCTCTGGAAAATGCTGTTTAATCGTAAGTGTGCGAGCCACGTGCATTTAAAAATTCGGCTTACGCCATTTGGGCTGTTGTGGAGATTGGGGGCGGAAATCAGCGCCAGGCATGCCCTTCAGCCGCGCGCCCAGATCAGCGCGGCCTTGTCGTCGAAGGGGAGAACCCGGCCCGCGAACAGCGCCTGCGGGCCCTCCGGCCCCGAGAACCAGGCATCCAGCGCCTCACGCTTCTTGCCCGGCGGCTTGATGATGGCGGCGGCCCTTATTTCTGCCGCCAATTGAGGATGCTCCAGATACATCGAGCTACCTCGGGCGCGCCCTGCTGCGCGTCATCCAGTCGGACCCGGCATAGGACACGGCGTGGATGTATGCCTCGCGCGCGGCGTCGTCGACAGTGAAGGCGATAACCGCCTTGCGCCCGGCGGGAATCGCCCGCAGTCCGGGGGCGATCTCGTCGCGGCGGCTGCCCTGGTGCGGCAGATGCGCCAAGCTCGCGATTGCCGCGTCGATCTCCTGAAGGCGGCGCGTCGCGGCTTCGGGGCCGGCATAGCCGATCAGCCAGCGCATGATTGCTTCGAGATCGTCCGCGACCGCCGGGTGGAACCGGATGCGATAGTTCACGCCTCGCGGTCGGCCTGGAGCCGGGCGCGTGCGGCGGCGAACGCGTCTTCGGCCGAGACATAGTCCCGAACCGGCGTGTTGAGGCGCGCACGGATCTCCTCGGCGATCGCGCCAAGCGCTAGCTCCCGGTCCTCTTCGTCACGGATCATCCGTTCGAGCGCCGCCGCCACAGCAGCGCTTTGCGAGGCGTAAACGCCTTGTCCCACCTTATCGATGAGGAACTGATGGTGACGGTCGGTGAAGCTGAGGGTCGTCTTGACGGTCATTGCAGTCTCCGTAGTATGACTTGGTCATATAAGCGAAAGCGCGAGGACCGGCAAGCGAAGCGCCACGGCGAGCCGGGCGCAGCCTGCTGGATCGACTCCGCTTTTGCCGGTTCCGCCAAAAGTGGGGTCGATCTAGAAATTCTGGTCCGGCACCACCTCATGCAGGGGTTTTACAGTCGGGTCGGACTGGCGGAGCCAGTAATAGTCGATTGCGGACGCGAAGGCGTCGAAGACGCGGCGGAGTTCGCCGACTGGCTCTTCGTGGACGTCGACGCGCAGGTCGACCCAGGGGTAGGCGCGATCTCTGTAAACCAGGAGGGCCGCTGAATTCTGGCCGCCATGCTGGCCGCCGGCGTCGCGTCCCGCTTCCAGGGCTTGCAGCAAGCGCTCCTCGAAGGGCGCGTCGGGCGCGGCGGCGAACCCAGCTTCGATGGCGTCGAGCACATGTTCGCCGACCAGAACGTTGCCCAGGGCGATCAGGTTGTCGCGGATGTGGTGCCCGGCCCAGGCGCGATTGTGCGCGCCGGTGCGGGCCGCCGCATAGCCATCGGCGTCGATGACGGCGAGTTGGCGGTATTCGTGCTGCGGGTCGGCGTCGACCAGCGCCTTGACGACGCCGGGCGCCTTGTAGCCCAGCGCCAGGAGCTGCATCGCCGTCCGGCCGAGACGCGGATCGGCGATCGCCATGATGGCGGCGGCGCCGGACCGGGGCGCGATGTGCGGCACCCGCGCGCCGACGGCGAGCGAGCGGGTCGCGGTCGCGATGCCGAGCATGCCGCTTTTGGGGCAGCGGGCGACTACGGTGAACGTCATCTTCTATCTTCCTTCGATTGCCGAGCGTGGCCGGACGGCCCGGCCGGGATCACGCCCCGGCCGCGGCCGATTTCGCCGCCTCGATCTTGCGGTGGCGGAGTTCGCCGGCGGTGGCGGGCGCGTATCGGGCCGGACGGGCGGGCGTCGCGCAGCCGGGCAGGCAGGCGATCTCGAGCGCATCGTCCGGGTTGCAGAAATAGGCGAGCGACAAGCGGCTCTGGCCGGGCCAGGCTTCCGGCGGCGGGTTGGCGACCCGGTGCGGGCTCGACCGCCAGCGATCATTCGACCAGGTCATCATCAGATCGCCGATGTTTATCACGAAATCATGGGGCGCGGTCCGGGCGGGCAGCCACTGGCCTTCCGGCGTCATGACCTCAAGGCCGCCCGGCGTGTCTTCGCCGAGAAGAATGGTAAGCGCGCCATAGTCGGTATGCGCGCCGGCGCGAAGCTGGCCCGGCGCGGGGGGCGCTGCAAGCGGCGGGTAATGGGCGATCCTGAACGTGCTGTTGTGGTCCTGGAAGCGGCGCTGGAAGAACGCCGGCTCCAGGTCGAGCGCTGCGGCGAACACGCCCATCAGGGTCGAGGTCAGGCGCTCCATCTCGGCATAGTAGGCCAGCGTTCGCGGCTTGAAGTCGACGGGCGCGGCAGGCCAGCGGTTCGGGCGATAGGTCGGGCCGAAGCCCGCGACCGCCTCCCGGTCGGCGGTCACGGCAGGCGGCCCCATGCCGAAGCTTTCCTTCAGGTCGGGCGGGGTTCTGTCGCCCAGGGTATGGGCCAGCGCCTCGACGCCAGCGGCGATATAGCCGCGGTGGGAGCCGGCGCCGTCGCTCTGGATGGCGCGTTTATCCGCGAGCGGCTGGGCGAAGAAGGCGCGAGCGGCCGCCATGACGCCGTCGATCGTCGCCCCCGGCACGCCATGATCGGTCACGATGAAGAAGCCAAGACGCCTCAGCGATGCATCGACGGCGGCCGCGGTCTCGGCCAATGCGGCCGCATCGCCGGACAAGGCGTTACGCAGCGAAATCGTCGGCAGTCGCTCTTGCATGGCAAGCTCCCCGGACCTTCGGGGGAAGTCTAGCCAGAATTCCGCCGGAGCGTCGAGCCAGCCGGGTTCGCCACGTCAGCCGTGTCGCTCGGCGCCGCTGCCGCGCCTTCTGCTAACCCGCGGTCTCCCAGCGGTCGATGATCTTTTCCTGGATCAGCCAGCGCCCGTCCTGGCGGACGACGGTGTCGGTATAGAGGCCAAGCGCGGTCATCTGGGGCGCTGGGCTTGCGGCCGTCCAGCGGGTCGAGGACCAATAGGAGAGGAGGCGGCAGCAGTCGGCCGAAATCACGTCCGTCCGCATGCGTTGAATCCAATGCTGGCCGCGCTTCGCCCCTGGCGGGTCAAGCCAGCGGGCGGCGAAGGCGCGAGGGCCGCCCGCGGCGCTGTCCCAGAGCCGGCCTTGAATATCGCGCACGCGCCCGTCGCTGGCGAACAGCGCCGCGACGGCGTCGATCTCGCCGAAGTCCATGGCGCGGGCATAGGCATGAAGCAGGTCTTCGATCGCCAGGCGATCCTCAATCGGTTGCATAACGTCTCCTTTCAGTTCGAGCCGCTGTCGGACGAGGCTTTGGGGATGTTCGCCAGAATGCGGCCGACCAGGCGAGAGAAAGGCTGCGACTGAACCCAGACCTGTCCCGGACCGGTCAATCGCGCGAAGAAGACGCCTTCGCCGCCGAAGATCATCGACTTGACGCTGCCGGCGCGCTCCAGATCGAAGCCCATGTCCTGCGTGTAGGCGACCACGCAGCCAGCATCGACATGCAACTCTTCGCCGTGCTTCAGGTTCATTTTCACAAGCGTTCCGCCGGCATGAATGAAGCACCAGCCGTCGCCTTCCAGCTTCTGCATGATGAAGCCTTCGCCGCCGAACATGCCGACCATCAGGCGTTTCTGGAATTCAATCCCGATGGAGACGCCTTTGGCCGCCGCCAGGAAGGCGTCTTTCTGGCAGATCAGCTTGCCGCCGACATCCGGCAGATGCACGGGGATGATCGTGCCGGGAAATGGCGCCGCGAACGCGACTTTCGCCTTGCCGTGACCTTTGTGGCTGAAGACGGTCATGAACAGGCTTTCGCCCGTCAGCAGGCGCTTGCCGGCGCCGGCAAGGGCGCCGAAAAAGCCCCGATTGCCCTGTCCGCCGTCGCCGAATACGGCTTCCATTTCGACGCTTGGGCTTTTGTACATTATGGCGCCAGCTTCGGAGACGATGCTCTCGCCAGGGTCCAGTTCGATTTCGACGAACTGAATATCCTCGCCCTTGATTTGAAAATCGATCGCGTCCGCCGCCATGGCTGGGGTCCTGTCTATTGGCAAGTTGAAGGCGTCAGTCCGGTCCGAAAGCCCCCGCGGGTCTTTCCCAACTCCAGGAGGGCAATCGAGCATTCGGCAGTGCGCCGCATCGGGCGGTCGGCGCGCATCCGGGCTGGCGGGAGCCGCAGGCCGGCAAGCGCCCAGGCCTTCAGCGGCGCCGGCCCAACGGACCGGCCTTGCGCGCGCGTCGGACGCTCTCGTCTCAAGGCCATCGACTGTTCCCCCAATGCGGCGAGAGTGCCGATAATTCCTGAACCCCGCAATCGAATTGCGGAGAATAATGCGGCAATGCCTGCCGACTTTTGCTTCGAACTCTGCCCAATCCGTCGACGTTCGTGTATGCACGAGACGGGAAAGCGGCTTGAAACGAAGAACGGCCGCGGGGAGGGCTGGCATGGGCGGCGGCGGCGATCAGGGGGGACGGGAAAGCCGCGTCCGCGTGGATCTGACCGCGGTCGTCATCGCGATGCGGGACGGCGAACCCCATGTGCTGACGGTGGCGAACGACGGGGCGTCCGGCGTCGCCCTGCCGTTCGGACCCTTGCAGGCCGGCCACCCGACCTTGCAGACCGGCCTCCGCCGCTGGGTCGAGGATCTCACGCATCGCAAGCTGGGCTATGTGGAGCAGCTCTATACCTTCGCGGATCATGCGCCATTTCAGCCCAATGCCGATCATGGCGCCGATCATCAAACCATCTCGATCGCCTATCTGGCGCTGGCCGCGAGTCCGGAGGACAGCGCTACGCTGCAAGGGCGCTGGCGACGTTGGTACGGGTTCTTTCCCTGGGAGGACCGGCGCGGCGGCGGGCCGGCGGCGCGCGCGCATCTGCTGGAGCGGCTCTTCGCCTGGGCCGAAGCCCAGCGCGACGCCGGGGACGCCGATTGCGTCGAGCGGGTCCGGCTGGCGTTCGGCGCCGACGGCGCGGCCTGGGACGAGGAACGGGCGCTTGAGCGGTACGAGATGCTGTACGAGGCCGATCTGGCGCCGGAAGCAGCGCTGGACCTGGGCTTGGAGCCGTCCGCCGCCGCCAATGGCATGCCGGGCCTGCCGATGTTTGCCGACCATCGGCGCATCCTGGCGACGGCGATCAGCCGGCTCCGCGCGAAGATCAAATATCGCCCGGTGTTGTTTGAGTTGATGCCGGCCGCCTTCACGTTGACCAATTTGCAACGAACGGCCGAAGCGCTGTCCGGCGTGCCGTTGCACAAACAGAATTTTCGCCGCCTCGTCGCCCAGCAGGGCCTGGTCGAAGACACCGGAGCGATGGCGACCGGGACCGGCGGCCGGCCGGCGAAGCTCGTCCGGTTCCGCCGGGAGGTGACGGTGGAGCGGCCGGCGCCCGGCGTCCGCCTGCGCGCGACACGGCGCGGAAGCTATCCTTGACAGCAGTTTCGATCGCCTTATGCTCAGATTGACTATAAGGCGTTCGGCGGCCAATGTCTGTGAGAGCCAGCCAGCGTTCTTGTTTTTAACGCCATTTATGCTCAACGGGAGCATAAATTATGCTCGATTTGAGCAGAAGGAGCGATCCATGTCACTCGCCGCCCCCCAGTCCGACGCCGAGCCCGTCGCCCGGCTGCCGTTCACGCCCGAAGTCGAAGCGCGCACGACTGCAATTTACGAACGGGTCAAGCATGTCATTCCGCCATTCGATTGGCCCGGCTTCGCGCCGGAGATCGATGCGATCAACCGACTGAAGCGGGAGCGGAACGCCATCGTGCTGGCCCACAACTACCAGACGCCGGAGATCTATCACGGCGTCGCCGATATCGTGGGCGACTCCCTGGCGCTCGCCCGCATGGCGGCTGAGACCGACGCTGCGGTGATCGTGCAGGCAGGCGTCCATTTCATGGCCGAAACCTCGAAGCTGACGAACCCCGAAAAGACCGTGTTGATGCCGGACATGGCGGCGGGCTGCTCGCTCGCGGCTTCGATCACGGGCGCGGACGTGCGGGCCTTGCGGGCCGCATATCCGAGCGTGCCGGTTGTGACCTACGTGAATACGTCGGCTGAAGTGAAGGCGGAGTCCGATATCTGCTGCACCTCCGGCAACGCCATCCAGATCGTCGAATCCCTGGGCGTGGACCGGGTGATCTGTCTGCCAGACGAATATCTGGCCGATTATGTCGCCCAGCGGACGTCCGTGAAGATCATCAAGTGGCGCGGACGCTGCGAAGTGCATGAGCGCTTCTCCGGCGACGACATCCGCCAATATCGGGGCGCCATCGACAAGCTGGTCGTCGTCGCCCATCCGGAATGTCCGCCAGACGTGATCGACGCATCCGATTTCGCCGGATCGACCGCTGAGATGATCGCCTATGTGAAGGCGAAGCGGCCGGAGCGGGTGCTGCTGCTGACCGAATGCTCCATGAGCGACAATATCGCGGCCGAGACGCCCGGCGTGGAGTTCATGCGGCCCTGCGGCCTCTGCCCGCATATGAAGCGGATCACGCTGCCGAAGATCCGCCGCGCCCTGGAGACGATGCAGCCGGAGGTGACGATCGATCCCCGGATCGCCGTTCGCGCCCGCGCCGCCGTCGACCGCATGCTCGCGGTTCGCTGATCCGCCCGCCGCCTCCCTATCCGACAATACGCATGGAGCGCCTGACATGACTGCTGCTGAACTGGACCTTCCCGATATCCTGATCGAACCGCTGGTTCGCGCCGCCCTGTTGGAGGACCTGGGGCGGGCGGGCGACATTACGACGGACGCCATCGTGCCCGCCGGCTTGCGCGCGACGGCGGCGATGGTCGCGCGGGAGGCGGGCGTCGTCTCCGGACTGCGCGCGGCGGCGCTGGCGTTTCGCTGTCTCGATCCGGACATGCGCATCGAAGTCGTGACCCCGGACGGCAGTCGGGTCGGTCCCGGCGATACCGTCATGCGGGTCTCCGGTTCGGCGCGGGCGCTGCTCTCGGCGGAACGGATCGCCCTCAATTTCGCCTGCAGCCTCTCGGGCGTGGCGAGCGCCACGGCGGACCTGGTCGCGGGCGCCAAGGGCTATCCCGCCCGGATCACCTGCACCCGCAAGACGACGCCGGGCCTGCGCGCCCTGCAGAAGGCCGCGGTTCGGGCCGGCGGCGGCGCCAACCATCGCTTCGGCCTGGATGACGCTGTGCTGATCAAGGACAACCACGTCGCGCTTGCGGGCGGCGTCGTGCCGACGATCGAACGCGCCCGCGCCCGCGTCGGCCATCTCGTGAAGATCGAAGTGGAAGTCGATACCCTGGAGCAATTGGAGCAGGCGATGACCGCCGCGCCCGATGCTGTGCTCCTCGATAACATGACGCCGGACCAGTTGCGCGCGGCCGTGGCGATCGTCGCCGGCCGCGCCGTCACCGAAGCCTCTGGCCGGATCACGGCCGCGACGGTTCGGGCGGTCGCGGCAAGCGGCGTCGACCTCATCTCCGCGGGCTGGCTGACGCACAGCGCCAAGAGCTTGGACCTCGGCCTCGATATCGATCTGTCGGCGTCGGATGCGCGACAGGCGGCGGAGTAGCAGCCGCGCCAGGGCGTGCTAGCATCCTGTTCCGGCGAAGCGGGCGATGCGCCCTGCTTGGCAATCTGTGGATCGGAGATGCGACGTGGCGACACCTATGGGACAACAGGCGGCATCGGTCGGGGCGCTGGCGGGCATCTGGGCCGCCGTGCCGACGCCGTTTCTCGCGGATGGGGCGGTCGACCTTGAAGGCGTCGCCGGGAACGCGACGCTGTATCGGGACCGCTTCGGCTGCGACGGCATTTTCTGCAATGGCATCATGGGCGAAGGCTTTGCGCTCACGTTGTCTGAGCGGCAGGATGTCCTGACGGCGATGCTGGCCGGCGCCGGCGACGCCATGGCTGTCGGCGTCGTCGTCACCCATCATGCGCCCGCGGAAATGTTGACGCTCGCTCGTCACGCGGGTCAGGCGGGCGCCCATCACATCATCCTGATGCGGCCGCGCGGGCAGTATCTCGACGACGAACTGATCGCGCTGGCTGCGGCCGCCGTCGACGCGGCGGGGCGGCCGCTGGTGATTTTCGAATCGCCGGCGCCGGGCATGAGCTTCGGCGCGAACATCATCGATCGCCTGGCCCGGCGCGGCCTTGTGCTCGCGGTGAAGGCGCCCGGCGGCGACAAGGCGGTCGCAGGCCTGCGCCGGCAGGTCGCGGATGCACGCTTGATCTGCAATCCCCACGAGGACCAGTTTCTCGTCGAACTCGCCCGCAATCCCGAAGCGCCGCTCTACGCGAACCCGGAGCCGTATCTCTATCAATCGGGCGCATCCCAGCCGATCCGGGCCTACCGGGATGCGCTCATCGTGGGCGACGCGCCGACGGCCTATGCCCATTGGCGCCGGCTGCAGCCCTTGCGCGCCGCCTATGACAGATGGGTCATGGGCGAACTCGACCACGGACGCTCGCCCGTCCCGGCCCTGAAGCACTGGGCGGCCCGCGCCGGCCTCAAGACAGGGCCGACGCGCTTTCCCTTGCAGCCGCTCCCGGCGGAAGCGGCGGCGGCGCTCGACGCGGAGCTGGACGCGGCCGGCGCGCCGCGGGTCGGTTGATCAGCGGCCTTCGAACTTCGGGTCGCGCTTTTCGACGAACGCTCTCGCCGCTTCCTTGTGATCGAACGTGCCCTGGCTGCGGAGCATGCGCTCGGCCTCCCGGTCGATCGCCGCGCCGTGATCGATATCGAGCGCTTCGTCGAGATTGTCCTTGATGTAGCAAAGCGCGATGCGGGGGCCGTTCGCCAGCGGGCGGACCAGATCCAGCGTCGCCTCCCGCAGCTTGTCGGCTGGCACGACGCGGTTGACCAGGCCGATCTCGAGCGCGCGCGCCGCGCCGACCCGTTCCGACGTCAGCATCAGTTCCCGCGCCCGGCCGGGGCCGACGACCCGGGTCAGCAGCCAGGACGCGCCATAGTCGCCGGGCAGGCCGATCCGCGCATAGCCGGTGCTGAGGAAGGCGCTTTCGGCGGCGATGCGCAGGTCGCAGGCCAGCGCCAGCGCCAGGCCCGCGCCGGCGGCCGGTCCCGGCAGGGCGGCGACGGTCGGAACCCGCAGCCGCCGGATGACGCCAGCGGTCTCATGATGGCGGGCGCGCATGTCGCGAAACTTTTCCTCGGCCGTGCGTTCGACCGGGGCGCCCGCCGCCATGCGCTTGACGTCGCCGCCGGCGCAGAAAGCCTGGCCGGCGCCGGTGATCACGACGGCGCCGACATCGGCATGATCGCCGTATGTCGCAAGCATGCGCCGGAAGGCGAACATCAGGTCGGGCGAGAGCGCATTCCGCGCCTCCGGCCGATTGAGGGTGATGGTCAGCACGCGATCTGTCAGGTCGCACAGCAGCGTGCTTTCGCCGGTCTCTATGGTCGTCACGGGGTCTATCGTCCTTTGTTCGTTTTGCCGTCGGGGCGGCGGTTCGCGGCGCGATGGTCGCAGATGCGGCGGTCGGCGTCGATATGGACGCCGCGTGCTGCGGCTGGGGCCCGATAGCAACTTCATGTCGGATTCTTGCCGCTCGAGGCTTCAAATCCAGCGCCTGCGGGCTATGTCGGAAAGGCCGGGCGCGTTGAACCCCGCATGACCCGATCAGACCCGACGGAGGAAATTGGACGGATGGCGGCGACAGGGAAAGGCGGCCTCGGGCCGGAGGCGAAAGCCGGGCTCCTACTCGGGGCGGCGGCCCTGCTTGGCGTGCTGGCGGAAAATATCGAAGCCGTGCGCCCGTTTTACGACAAATTCCTTCTGGCCCAACTGGCCGTCGAAATCGACGGGGACGGCATTGCCAAGCCGTTGTTGCTCTGGATCAACGATGGCCTGATGGCGATCTTCTTCCTGCTCATCGCGCTCGAGATCAAGCGGGAGGCGCGCGAAGGCGCGCTGTCGAGCTGGAAGCAGGCGGCTCTGCCGGTCTACGGGGCGGTCGGCGGCATGGCGATCCCGGCCGCGACGTTCCTTGCGGTCGTCGGCTGGGACAGCGAGGCCGCGAAAGGCTGGGCGATCCCGGCCGCAACCGATATCGCCTTTGCGCTCGGCGTCTTGAGCTTGCTTGGCAAGCGGGTTCCGGGCGAATTGAAGACGTTCCTGCTGGCGCTCGCGGTCGTCGACGATGTGGGCGCCATCCTCATCATCGCAGTGTTCTACACCAGCAAGCTTTCCCTGTTCGCCCTGGCGCTGACGGCGATCGCCGGCGGCGGCCTGATCGCCCTCAATCTGCTGGGCGTCAAGAAACTCCCGCCCTATGTGCTGCTGGGCCTCGTGCTCTGGGTGTGCGTCCTGAAATCCGGGGTGCACGCGACGCTGGCGGGCGTGGCGATCGGGTTCGCCATCCCGCTCACGCTCGACAAGGCAGGGCGGTCGCCCGCCAAGGCGGCCGAACATGGCCTGCATCCCTGGGTGTCCTATCTGGTGATGCCGCTGTTCGCCTTCGCCAATGCCGGCGTGCCGCTGGCCGGGCTGAATGCGGAGCAGCTCTTTGCGCCCTTGTCGCTGGCGATCATGCTGGGCCTCTTCGTCGGCAAGCAGGTCGGGGTGTTCGGTTTCGGCTATGCGGCGATCAAGCTCGGCCTCGCCGCGCCGCCGCAGCGCGCCAGTCTGATGCAGCTATATGGCGTCGCCTGCCTGGCGGGCATCGGCTTCACCATGTCGCTCTTCATCGGCGGGCTGGCATATTCGGACCCGGAGAACCAGAACCTGGTGCGCATCGGCGTCATCGCGGGCTCGCTCTTGTCGGGCGTCGTGGGCTCTGTCGTGCTGCTCCTTGCGAAAGCCCGCGCCGAGCGCAAGGACGAGAAAGCCGAGGCCGCGGCTGCCTGAAAGCGCCGGATGAACTGGTCCTTCGATAGAGTGACGTGCGTCACCAAAGGCTTCGGTCCGCGCGGGCAAGAATTGCCAAAGGCGTGAAAATTGGCGAGGCTGGTCGGAACGCGCCCGGACGTGGCGGCAAGCGCCGTCCTTCGTGATCGGGCCGTCGGATAGGGCATGGCGCGCCCATGCGAACGTGCGGTCCATGCTCCGGCCTTAGCCAAGGGGGACCCATGTCAATGCCAGTTTCCAGACGCGCCGCAAGCTTTCTGCTGGGCGCCATGATCGCGGCCGCTCCCTTGGCGCCCGCCCATGCCGAGGGCGATCCGCGGCCCCCGCTTTCCGATATGGTTTCAGCCAGCAAGCTGTCGGACATGTTCGGCCGGATCGCGCTGATGTCCGCGCGCTCCCTCGTCGATCTGACCTTCGACTCGATCGCCACCGATTTCTATACCGACAGCATGGATATCAACGGCCTGACCATCCGGCCGGACGCCCCGTGGGATGTCGAGCGCGCCTGTGCGGTGCGGGTCGACAAGGCGCGCTTTTCCGGCATGGACCTGATGAACCTCGACATGATCCGCCTGCACGTGGAATTTCTCGGGGTGTCCGCCCCGCCGGCATGTCTGGCGCCCGGCATGGACGGCATGGCCGCCGCCGGCGGGCTTGAGACGATCGCGATCGACCGGATCTATTTCGATGTCGATTATCGCATCTCCTCCTCCGCCTTGCGCGTCGAGGGCCATATGACGTCGCCTGACTTGCTGGCCCTGTCCTTCGATGTCGATTTTGCCTATGTCGCCTTCAAGGCCGAGGAGGAAGAGCCGTCGCTCGATCTTGCGCGGGCCGAGATCATTCTCGAGGATCTGGGCTTCTGGGCGAAGGCCCAGCAGGTGCTGCCGCCAGACGCCGCGACGCCAGACGCCGCCGCCGCATTCGTCACGGAAGCGCTGACGCAGGTCTTCAGCCCGCCCGGCCCGGACGGCAGCCCCGGACCCGCAATGCAGCCGGATCAGGCGGCGTTCGTGGCGTCGGCCGCCGCCGCCGCCCGCAGCTTTGTCGAAGCGCCGGGGCAACTCGTGCTGGGGACGGGACTGGATCGGCCGATCCGGTTGTCGCCGGAGCTTGGGTCCGATCCTGCCGTGGCCTTCAAGGCGCTCAACCCGGCGATCGGCCGGGCGCCCGCGGCGCGTCGGCAGATTCTGCCCGCCGCGCTCATCGCCCAGGCGCTCGCCGATCCATCCAGCCTTTCGGATCGAGAGCGCCTCCGCGCCGGCAAGGCCCTGGCGGCGGGCCTCGGCACGCCGAAGGCGGCGAAGGCGGCGCAGGCGCTGCTCTTTCCCCTGGCCGACGCCGGGGATATGGAGGCCGCGTTGATCCTCGCGGAGACATTGATCGAGGCCGATCCGAAGCCCGCATATCGCTACGCCTTGCTTGCGGGCGCCAAGGGCGCCGTTTCCGCGCCCGGACTGCTTGACCGACTGGAGACGAGGCTCGCGACCCCGGTCGTGCTGGAGATGCAAGCTTCGAGTTTGCCGGCCGATGCGACGCCGGAAGTCGTCCAGGGCTATGCGCCGATCGAGGCGGTCCGCCGGCGCGCCCTCGCTTATCTGCGCGGGCAGGGCGAAGCGCGGAACTATCGGGCTGCCTATTTCTGGGGGACGATCGGCGCCGCCGCCGGCGACCGGGCTTCCGCCAGCGTCGTCGCCCAGATCGACCGGCGCATGCGCTATCGCGGCGCGGTCGCCGCCTCGTCCTGGGCCGAGGCGTCCGACACCGCGACGGGCGCCGCGCTCGCGCTCTGGCTGAAAGCGGACTATCCGGCGCGGCTGCAGGGGCCGCCGCCGCCGTTCCTCGATGTCGCCGGAAGCTGGGACACGACCGAAGGCTCGATGACGCTGACCCAGGACGGCGCATCGGTCGCCGGTCGCTACGCGACAGGCAGCGGTGAAATCGTCGGCGTGATGGAAGGCGGCATCCTGGTCGGCATCTGGACCCAGGACAGCGCCGGCGAGCGCTGTGCGACGGCCCGCGACGGCCGCCATTTCTGGGGCCGCCTCCGGTTCGAATTCGCCGAGGACCGGTTCAAGGGCAACTGGAGCTATTGCGACGGCCCGCTGACGCCAGAGGCGACCTGGTCCGGAACCCGGGCGCGGTAGCCTATCCGGGCTTGGGGAGCGCTGAATTCGGGCAATCGGCAGACGCCGCGTTTCAGTATAGCATCTGACGGATGCGACCCCGCGGGCGCCCCCGCGGCTTCGTCCGACCGAACTGGAGGAACGCCCCCAATGTCCGATACCGCTCCCCGAGCCCTGGCCGATGCGCCGCCCGAGCATTTCGATTGCCTGATCGTCGGCGCCGGAATTTCGGGCGTCGCGGCCGCCTATCATCTCGGCCGGCAATGCCCAGGCGTCAGCTATGTCGTTCTGGAGACCGAGGATAGCTTCGGCGGCACCTGGTGGACCCATCGCTCGCCCGGCATTCGCTCCGACAGCGATCTGCACACCTTCGGCTATCGCTTCAAACCGTGGATCGGCCCGCCCATCGCAACGGCGGAAGAAATCCTCTCCTACATGGGCGAGGTGATCGCGGAGAACGATCTGACGCCGCACATCCGCTACCGGCACAAAATCCTGTCGGCGGACTGGTCTTATGCCGACAGCCTGTGGCGCATCGCGGCGGAGCGGCTCGATACGGGCGCGACCGTGCGGTTCACCGCCAACTTCCTCTGGATGTGCCAGGGCTATTACCGCCACCGGGAAGGCTACATGCCGGACTGGCCCGGCATGGCGGACTTCAAGGGCGCGATCGCCCATCCGGAAAACTGGCCCGAAGGCCTGGACTATGCCGGCAAGCGGGTGGTCGTCATCGGCTCCGGCGCGACGGCGGCGACGGTCGTGCCCGCGATGGCGGAAACGGCGGGGCATGTGACGATGCTGCAACGCTCGCCCACATATTTCCGGACCGGACGGAACGCTATCGAGATTGCCGAGACCTTGCGCGAACTGCAGATCGAGGAGTCCTGGATCCACGAGATCACCCGGAAGAAGATGCTCTACGATCAGGCCGTTTTCACCGAGATGTGTTTCGATAAGCCGGATATCGTTCGCCGCGAACTCTTGGGGCAGGTGCGTAAAGTGCTGGGTCCCGATTATGACGTGGAGAAGCATTTCGGCCCGTCCTATCGCCCCTGGCGGCAGCGGATCGCTTTCGTGCCGGACGCGGACCTCTTCAAGGGCATCGCCGAGGGCAAGGCGTCGGTCGTGACCGAGGAGATCGACCGCTTCGTCGCCGACGGCATCCTTTTGAAATCCGGCGAAGTCCTGAAAGCGGACGTCATCGTGACCGCGACCGGGTTCAACATGAACGTCATGGGCGACATCGCCTTCGCCATCGACGGCAAGCCGCTCGCCTTCAACGAAACCGTCACATATCGAGGCATGATGTTCACCGGCGCGCCGAACCTCGCCTGGGTATTCGGCTATTTCCGCGCGAGCTGGACGCTCCGCAGCGAACTGGTCGCCGACTTCGTCTGCCGCTTGCTCAATCACATGCGGGCGACCGGCGCATCGAGCGTCGAGCCGGCCCTGCGGCCGAGCGAGCGGGATATGCCGCTGCATTCCTGGGTCGATGAGGCCGACTTTAACCCGAATTACCTGCTGCGCGCCAAGGACCTGCTGCCGAGGCGCGGGGAGACGCCGGAATGGAGCCACACGCAGGATTATTGGCGGGAGAAGGATGCGTTCCCGGCCGTCGATCTGAACGATGACGTGTTCGTCTATCGCCGCCGCGCCCGCGCGGCCCAGGCGGCAGAATAGCCATGGCCTATTATCACGACGGCATGCGCGAGCTGCAGGACCGGTATGAGGGCCGCGAAGTCCCGGACCGGCTGGCTGTGCACCGGATGCGCCGCGCCTTCAACGAAGGCGACCGGGAATTGATCGAAACGGCGCCGTTCTTCTTCCTCGCGACCGCGAGCGACGAGAGCGTCGACAGTTCGTTCAAGGGCGGCGATCCGGGCTTCATCCGCGTCGTCGGCGAGAACGCCGTCGCCTGGCCCGATTACGACGGCAACCGCATGTACCGGAGCCTCGGCAATATCCTGCGCAATCCCCGCGTCGGCTTGCTGTTCATCCGCTTCGACGGGAAGCTCTTCAACGGGGCGGGGCGGCTCCGGATCAATGGCCACGCCGAGATCGACGAGCGCCCGGAAGCGCTTGCTGGCCTGCCGGGCGCCAAGCGGCTGATCCGTGTGACGGCCGAGCACATCTTCTCCAATTGCCCGCGCTACATCCCGAAGCTGGTCCAGGAAGCGCCGTCGGTCTACACCCCGCGCGCCGGCTATACGCCGCCGGACCCGGCCTGGAAGTCCATGGACTTCATGAAGGACGTGTTCGAGGATTGACCGCAGGAAGGGCCTGAGCAATGAGCAACGATCGTTTCGGCATGCGGTGGGGCTTGGCCGGGGGAACCACCCTGGCCTCGATCGCGGAGGTCCGCGCGGCGGCGCGCTTCGCCGTATCCGGCGGCTTCGACAGCTTCTGGGTCTCGCACGCCGCCGCCATCGAGCCGATCCTGGCGCTGGCCTGCGTCGCCGACGATGTCGCGAGCCTGGGCGAGGTCGGAACGTCGGTGACGCCCTTGTTCGGTCGCCATCCCGTCGGTCTGGCGCAGTTGGCGCGCTCGGCCCAGAACGCGCTTGGCGGGCGCTTCACCCTTGGCGTCGGCGCCTCCTCGAAGCAGCAGGCCGAAGGCGCGCTCGGCCTCTCCTGGGACCGGCCGTTCTCCTATACGGCCGAGTTCTTCGATGCGCTGGAGCCGCTGCTGGCCGGCAAGCGCGCCGATGTTTCGGGCGCCCAGGTCAGCGCCCATGCGGAACTCGCCATCGACGCCCCGCCGACGCCGATCCTGCTGGCGGCGCTTGGGCCGCGCATGCTGCGCTTCGCCGGCGCCCGCGCGGCCGGCACGACTCTCGGCCAATGCGGCCCGCGCACCATCGCCTCCTACGTCGTGCCGGAATTGCACAAGGGCGCGGCCGGCGCCGGGCGGCCCGATCCCCGCGTCATGGCCCTGGTGCGGGTCTGCGTCACCGAGGACCGGACGGCCGCGAAGGCGCTGGCCCGCCAGATCGCGAGCTTCTATGAATCTTTCCCGTCCTATGCGGCCGTGATCGCGCGGGAGGGCCTCGACGAAGCGGCCGACCTGCATCTGATCGGCGGCTGGCAGGAAGTGCTTGACGGCCTCGCCGCCTACGGCCCGGCCGGCGCGACCGATCTCCGCATTCAGGTGGCGGCGCCGGACGCCCGCTCCCGCGAGGCGACGGAGGCGGCGCTGGCGGACTATCTGACATAAGCCTTGCCTGGGACTGGCATGGCGAAATCGCCTGGAGCGGCGGATAAACAGACCGATATCAACATGATAACATGAGCGGGAGGCGAGCGGCGAGATGCAGCACGGCAGGATCATTCTGGAATTTTCGGGCGCGGTCGCGACCATGACCCTGAACGACCCCGGGTCGCTGAATGCCTTCGGCGTCAAGCTCCGGCAGGATATGTCGGCGGCGCTCGACGCCATCGAGGCGAGCGATGCGCGCTGCCTCCTGATCACCGGGGCCGGACGGGCGTTCTGTTCCGGCGCCAATCTGAACGATCCCGACAAGCCGCCGGTCGACCGCGCGGCGGAGGCGCGGGGCGCGGTCCGGAGCGATCTCGAATCCTGGTATAATCCGACCTTCGAACGCCTGCGCGCGCTGTCGATGCCGACCGTCAGCGCGATCAACGGCGTCGCCGCCGGGGCGGGCATGAGCCTGGCGCTCTCCGCCGATATCAAGCTGATGGGGCAGTCGGCGTTCTTCCTGCAGGCCTTCGCGCGGATCGGGCTGGTGCCGGACTGCGGCTCCTCCTGGATCCTGCCGCGGCTGATCGGCGTCGCCCGCGCCCTGGAGCTGTCGCTCCTGGCGGAGCGGCTGCCGGCGGAGAAAGCCGGGGCATGGGGCCTCGTCAACCAGGTCCTCCCCGACGCTGAGCTCGCCGCCGCTGCAAGGGCGATGGCGGAGCGACTGGCGAACGGGCCATCCTCGCTTGGCCTGATCCGGCGCATGTACTGGGACGGCCTGGAGAACGATTACTCGACCCAGCTCCAGCTTGAGGCCGACCTCCAGAAGCAGGCGGGCCTCAGCGCCGACCATGCCGAAGGCGTCGCGGCCTTCCGGGAAAAGCGCGAGGCGCGGTTCGGCGGGCGCTAAACGTAAGACCGGGGCGCGGGGCGAAAGGAAGACGGCATGATTGTCGGCATCGAAGTCGGCGGCACCTTCACGGACCTGATCGCGATCCGCGACGACGGCCGGGCGACGATCCATAAAACGCCTTCGACGCCGGACGATCCAAGCCGCGCCGCGATCACGGGCCTCAGCGAACTGCTCGCGGGCATGGGCGCCAGCGGCGGCGACGTCTCGGAACTGCTGCATGGCTCGACCATTGCGGCCAATGCCCTGATCCAGCGGCGGGGCGCCCGCGTCGCCCTGCTGGCGACGGCGGGCTTTCGTGATCTCCTGTTCATCCAGCGCCAGGACAAGTCCGTCGTCTACGACATGTTCTACCAGAAGCCCGAGCCGTTGCTGACCCGCGACCGGGCCTATGAAGTGACTGAGCGCATCGGCGCCGACGGCGCCGTCGTGACGCCGCTCGACGAAGCCGGGGCGATCGCTCTGATCGACCATATCGTCAAGGCGGAGGGCATCGATTCGATCGCGGTCTGCTTGCTGCATGCTTATGCGAACCCGGCCCATGAGCAGGCGATCGGCCGCTTGATCCAGGACCGGCATCCAGACGTCTATGTCTCCCTCTCCTCCGATATCGCGCCAGAGCATCGGGAATATGAGCGCGCCAGCACGACGGTGATCAGCGCCTTTGTGAGGCCCGTGGTCGACCGCTACCTCGCCCGCTTCGGCGAAGCTGCCCGGACCGTCGGGATCGGCCATGCGCCGCTGATCATGCTCTCGAACGGCGGCGTCGCCCCGGTCGAGGCGGCGCGGCGCCTGGCCGCGAACATGTTCCTCTCCGGCCCCGCCGCGGCCGTCACCGGCGCCGCCGCGACCGCCCGCGCCATGGGATCGCCCAACATCATCAGCATCGATGTCGGCGGCACCTCCTCCGATGTCTGCCTGATCACGGGCGGCGTGCCGGAAACCACGGTCAAGGGCACGTCGGAGTTCAGCGTCGAGGGCTTGCCGCTCAATATCGTCATGACGGACATCGTCTCCATCGGCGCCGGCGGCGGATCGGTCGCGACGGTCGACGAGGGCGGCATGCTGCAGGTCGGCCCGCAATCGGCCGGCGCCCAGCCCGGTCCCGCCTGCTACGGCCATGGCGGGGAGGATTTCTGCCTGACCGACGCCATGCTGCTGATGGGGCTGCTCGACCCGCGCATCGAACTGCCGGGCGGCATCCGCCTCCAGCCGGCGCTGAGCGCCAAGGCGGCCGAACCGCTGGCGGCGCGGCTTGGCCTGACGGCATTGGAGCTGGCGGAGCGGGTATTCCGGATCGCCGCCGCCAATATGGCCCAGGCGTTGCGCCGGGTGTCGGTCAAGCGCGGCTACGACCCGCGGGACTATGCCCTGTTCCCTTGCGGCGGCGCCGGCCCCCTGATCGCGACGGCGCTGGCGGACGAGGTGGACATCAAGACCGTGATCGTGCCGCCGAACCCCGGCGTGTTCTCCGCCGTCGGACTCGCGGTCTCCGACGTGCGCATGGACTATGTGCTGGCCGAAGGCGCGCAACTGGCGAGCAGCCTGACGCCCCGGGATTTCGCCGCAAAACTCGAAAGCCTGCGGGAGCGGGCGCGCGCGGCGTTCGCGGCGCTCGACTATGCGCCCGCCGGCTTGCGCTTCGATTGCGCCGTCGACGCCCGCTATCGCGGCCAGGGCTATGAACTCCGCGTGCCCGTGGACGCCAACCAGTTGGAGGGCGAGGGCGCCGCTTATCTGGCGCGTTGCTTCCACGGCGAGCATGCCCGGCAATATGGCCATGCCTTCGAGGCGCGCGACGTCGAGGCGATTTCCTTCCGGCTCTCCGCCGTGCATGCGCGGGGCGGGGCGGTCGCGCCCGTGGAAGCCAGCGCGACCGATCTGCCGCCGGGCGACCGGCAGGTGACGCTCGGCGGCCAGACGCAGGCATATCCCGTGCTGGACCGGGGGGCGCTCAAGCCCGGTTCGGACATCCGGGGGCCGGCGCTGATCGTCGAAGCCAGCACCAGCACGCTCGCGCCGCCGGGCTGGCGCGTCAGGGCCGGCGCCGACGGCGTGCTGACGTTGACGCGGGAGACATGAGATGACCGAAGCCAAGCCTGCCGTCGCCATAGACCCGGCCGATTTCAACGTGCTGTCCGGGTGCTTCAAGTCGATCGCGGAGGAGATGAGCGACATCATGCTGCGCTCGGCCTATTCCTCCATCGTGCGCGAGGCGAAGGACTGCTCGACCTGCCTGATGGACAGCGACGCCCGCACCGTCGCCCAGGCCGAAGCGATCGCGGTGCACATGAACTCGCTCGCCGCCGCCGTTCCCTATTTCCGAGAGCGCTACGACATCGCGAAGACCCGGCCGGACGAGATGTACATCACCAACAATCCCTACCAGAACGGCCAGCACCTGAACGATATCATCCTGCTGATGCCGGTCTTCGTCGATGACGAGCTCGTCGCCTTCACCGGCAGCATCTGCCATCACCTGGAGCTTGGCGGCGCCGTCGCCGGATCGAACGCCAATGCGACGGAAGTCTTCCAGGAAGGCATGATCCTGCCGTCCATGAAGATCAACGAAGCGGACCTGTATGACGGGCCGGTAGAATCGATCCTCCGCGCCAATTGCCGACTGCCGGACATCGTGCTCGGCGATTTTCATGCCCAGCTCTCCGCCGTCATGCGCGGCCGGACCCTGATGCAGGATCTGGTGCGCCGCCATGGCCGGGCGCTCATCCGGGACTGCATGCGCGAGCTTCAGGATTATTCCGAGCGCATGCTGCGCCAGACGATCCTCGGCCTGCCGGACGGCGAATATTACGGCGAGGACACGCTGGACGGGCGGACGCTCGATGGGCCGCAGCCCGTTGTCCGGGCCAAGGTCGTCATCAAGGGCGACGCCGCCTTCATCGACCTGACCGAGAGCGACGATCAGGTCTCCTGGCCGGTCAACTGCCCGGTCGCGTCGGCCCATTCCGCCGTCATGACGGTCTTCGGCCAGATCGCCGGCAGCGGCGTCCCGACCAATGACGGGACCTACCGGCCGATCTCGATCAAGACGCGGCGCGGCTCGATCCTGGACCCCCGGCACCCGGCGCCGGTGCGCGGTCGCATGGCCTCCGCCTACCGGACCGCGTCGGCGGTCAAGCGCGCGCTCGGCGCCGTCATTCCGGAGCGGCTTTCGGCGGCGGGGAGCGACTGCACCAACATCATCACCATGAGCCGCCCCAATGGCGACGGCTACGAAATGTTCGCAGACTCGGTCTCGGGCGGCTATGGCGCGGGGCCCGGCAACGATGGCGCCGACGTGATCGCGCAAATGCTCTCCAACACCGCCAACACGCCGGTCGAGGCGTTGGAGATGGATCACGGCTTCCTGCGCATCGAGCGCTACGAAATGATCCGGGATTCCGGCGGCGCCGGGCGGTTTCGCGGCGGCATGGGCGTGCGCCGGGTCTATGAGGTGATCCAGGACGGCGTGTTGCTGTCCACGAACGGCGACCGGATCATGACCGGCCCCTGGGCGCTGGCGGGCGGCAGGGAAGGCAGCCTCGCCATGTTCGGGCTGATCCGTGACGGCGTGCTGACCCGCTTGCCGGCGGCCGCGAATATCGCGGTGGCGCGCGGCGACCGCGTCGTCATCGAAATCTCCGGCGGCGGCGGCTATGGCGACCCGAAAAGCCGGGCGCGCGACGCCGTGCGCCGCGACCTTCGCGAAGACCGGATCAGCGCCGGGGCGGCCAGGGATATCTACGGCCTGGAAGACTGATCGGCGACAGGCGTAGGCGGCCGGCTGGACAAACCCGGCGCGCTCTTCGAAGCTGCCCTCGCCCGCAGTTTCGGAGAGGAGCGCCCAGGCCTTGCAGATCGTCGATCCGGAAACCGGCGCGCGCGGCTTTCAGGCGTTCGTGGAGATGCGGGACGGCGTCCGGCTCAACACGCTGGTCTTTCTGCCGGCCGAAGGCGGCCCGCGCTTCCCGACGATTCTGGCGCGCACCCCCTACGGCATCACCACGCCCCAGGGCCGGCACATGACCGATCCGGCCCATGGCTGGCTTCCGGCGCCGGACGATCCGATGCGCGGCTCGATCCTGCGCGGCTGGCGGGCGAGCGTGGCGCGGGGCTATGCCGCCGTCTACCAGGATACCCGCGGCCGCTATGCCTCCGAAGGCGAGGACCGCGTCTATTACGACGACGCCGACGACGGCTATGACACGCTGGACTGGATCGCCTCGGAGCCCTGGTCGAACGGCCGGATCGGCATGTCTGGCTCGTCAGCGGGCGCCACGACGACGCTCGCGGCCGCGAGCCGGGGCCATCCGGCGCTCGCCTGCTTCTGGGCTCAGGTCGGCGGCTCCAGCATCTATGACGACGTCGTCTGCGAAGGCCAGTCGATCGAGATGGAGCGGCTCTGGCTCTGGGTCGCGAAGAACATTCCCGGCCTCTCGGAAAGCCACAAGCGCCGGGCGATGCAGCGCGCCGGGCTGGACGCGGCCGGCATGGCGGCCGCGGCGGCCCGCGCTGGCGAGACCTACAATCGGCTCGAAGCAGCGGGCCGCGCCGACCCGCCGTTCGTCGCAAGCGAGGACTGGCTGCGGCTGCCGATGGCCGGGTATCCCGATTTTTCCCTCTGGCAGCCGTTTCTCGACGACATCATCACCCATCCGGCGCCAGACGCCTTTCGCGCAGCCCATGCCTTCCGGCGATCGATCGATATTCCGGGGTTCCACGCGACGTCCTGGTACGACATTTTCCTGACCAGCGTCCTCGCAGCCTTTCAGGATATCCAGGCGCGCACCGGGACCCAGAAGCTCTGGATCGGGCCGAACGACCATTACTTCATCTACCGGCGGAACTTCTGGGCGCGCGATCCCTATTTCGAATGGTTCGGCCATTATCTGAAGGACGAACCGGCGGCGTTGATCGATGAGCCGGCGGTGTATTTCTCGCCCCGCGCCTTTGTCGCCGATCCGGCGGCCTATGTGCCGGACGATTGGCTGCACAGCGCGGATTGGCCGCCTGCGGGCGTACGGACCCGGCGCCTGTACCTGACAGGCGCCGGCGCGCTCGCCGACGCGCCGGCGGGATCGGCCTTGAGCTATGTCTACGATCCGCGCCGCCCCAACCCGACGCTTGGCGGGCGGAACATGCTGATCGCCAATGGCGGCATGGATCAGCGCCCGGCCCAGACGCGGCCCGACTACGGTCTGATCTATACCGGGGCCGCGCTCGACCGGCCGCTCACGCTGTCGGGGCCGCTCAGGGCAGTGCTGCACGCCGGGTCCGACTGCGCCGACACGGACTTCATCGCCAAGCTGAACGAGGTGCTGCCGGACGGCCGCGCCATGTTGCTGGCGGATGGCGTCACCCGCGCCATGTACCGCGCGACGGTCCGCGATCCCCATGCCGCCCGCCCGGCGCGGCTCAGGCCAGGCGCGGTCTATGAGATCGAGATCGATCTGGGCGACATCCGCCATACCGTGGCGGCCGGCAGCCGGCTCCAGGTCGATATCGTCTCCAGCAATTTCCCAAGGCGCGCGCGGAACACCAACAGCGGCAACGCCGTGCTGGCACGCGACGGCGAGGCCGACATCCGCGTCGCCCGGAACACCGTGCATCACGACGCCGCTGCGCCCTCCTATCTCGAGATTTCTATCCAACCTGAAGCATCAATGGCGCCCTCGGGCGCCTGAACCCAAACAAAAACAGGGAGAACAGCAATGCCGATTTTCAAGAATGGTCCGGTCAGCATCCACTACGAGGAAGCCGGCCAGGGCTTTCCGCTTCTGGTCATCCCGGGCGGCGGCCTGAATGCGACTGTCGCTATGCTGAACAGCGCCAACTCGTTTAATCCGCTGGTCGAGTTCAGCGATGCCTATCGCTGCATCGCCCTCGATATCCGGAACGCCAACGGCGGCGGCACGACCGGCCCGCTTGAGGCGGACAAGGGCTGGGACCAGTTCACCGACGACCAATTGGCGTTGATGGATCATCTGGGCATCGAGAAGTTTCTCGTGGTCGGCTTCTGCATCGGCGGGCCGCTGATCTGGAACCTGATCCGCCGGGCGCCGGACCGCGTCGTCGCCGCCGTTCTCGCCCACCCGAGCGGCTTCCGGCCTGAGAAGCCTGACCAGTTCTATCAGAACAACATTAAAGGCTGGGCGCCCGCCCTGCTAAAGGCGCGGCCCGATATCACCATGGCCGAAGTCGAAAAATTCCTGACCAAGATGTACCGGGAGAACCCGGATTTCGTCTTCACCGTCACCCGGGATTTCGTCCGGGCCTGCGAGACGCCGGTCTTGATCATGCCGGACGATGTGGCCGCCCACCCCTACGCCGTGGCGATGGAGACGGCCAGGCTCTCCGCAAAGAGCCAGGTCACGCTCTATCCCTGGCGCGAGCCGTCGGGCCATATTGAATTGGCGCTCCGGCATGCGCGCAGCTTCCTCGCTGAAAACGCGCCGGCCTGACCTTTTCCCTGAAGCGTGACGCCCCCGGCTTACCGGGGCGTCATTCTTCGGGGAGAGCGCCCAGCAGCACCTTGCCGGCATAGTCGCGGGCGTCGATGGGCGAATAGGGCTGCATGAAGGGTCCGGCCCGAACGTCTCGGTAGAGGCGGGAGAGCGGGTTGCGCGCCATGAAGCCGCCGCCGCCGCTCAGATCCATCGCCTGGCTGACGATCTCGATGGCATGGCGGTTCACGACCCATTTGGCGGTCTGGTAGTCCTTCATCAATTCATGGCCCATGGCGTATGTGGCCTCGACGCCGCCCCTGGTCGCGGCCATGAAGTCGTCGAGCATCACGCCAAGCCGGGCGAGGATGCTTTGCGCGGTCGCGAGCTTGATCTCCATTTCGGCGAGCGCCGTCGCGACCCCCGGCCGCGCCGCCGCGCCGGGAGCTTGCCGCTGGCCTTCGAGCGCATGGTCGAAGGCGGCCTCCGCGATGCCGAGGAACGCGCCGACCAGCGGCACATTGGCCAGGGTGCGGTTGACCAGAACCGGCGTGCTCCACTGGCCCCAGGGCCCGATCTTGCGGAGCGCGTCCGCCGGAACCTCGGCGCCCGCGAACCGGATCGACTGGCTGCCGGACGCGCGCATGCCCAGCGCATCCCAGTCGCCAAGCTGCTCGACGCCCGGCGTCGGCATGGGAAACAGCACGTTGGCGATATGATCGCCGTCGCTGTCGCGCATCCGGACGTTGGTCGCGATATGGGTCGCGAGCGGCGACATGGTGACGAAGTTCTTGGCGCCCTCGATCCGCCAGCCGCCGTCCGTCCTGAAAGCCTCGGTCAGGGGATGCAGGTTGTCGGTTCCGCGCTCCGTCGTGGTGGAGCAGATCAGGACGTCGCGCCGGGCGACGGCTTCCAGATACGCCTTCGCCCGTTCGTGCGGCGCCGACCCGGGCGGGTTGGCCCGGTATATCCCCGCCAGGCCGCGCGTCGCCGAAAGATGCATGCTGATCGCGATGCCGGCCGAGCCGTCGCCTTTCGCCAGGGTCGCGATCAGCAGGTTCCAGTCGTGCATCGAGCGTAGGCCCATGCCGCCAAGCTCGTCAGGCACGAACGCCGCCGCGACCCCGGAGCGCTGCATGTCCGTATAGTTATCGCTGCAGATGGCGTTGGCGCGGTCGGCGGCGTCGGCCCGCTCCCGGAACGCCGGCAGCAGGCTTTCAGCGGCCGCGATCGCGCGCTGGCCCTCCGGCGTGCAGGGGAGAATTCTGTAGCTCATGGTCTGGCGCTGCATCCTTCAGGGGTCGGGCGTCATCCGCCATGCTCGGCGGTTTTGGCTGCTCCGGCAAGTCGGGATGGCGCCGGATGGCCGTGGCATTGCGGCGGCCAAGGCCCTCGCCCTAGGCTCCAGACCCATAAAACGGATTCCCCTGGCTTCGAGAATGTGATTCGTT
>CALAHN010000071.1 GCA_937891825.1 uncultured Alphaproteobacteria bacterium | reverse complement strand
GGATAAATGGCGTCCAACATTATCTCTGGCGCGCCGTCGATCATGAGGGCGAAGTCCTCAAAGTTTTCGCCACGAAACGCAGAAATCGTAAGGCGGCGCTTAAGTTTATGCGCCGCGCGATGAAGCGCTATGGCAGCACCAAAATCATCGTTACTGACCGTCTTGCCTCATACGGCGCTGCGCTCAGAAACCTCGGCATAAAGCGCCGGCAACGATGCGGACGCTGGCTGAACAATCGGGCCGAAAATTCACACCAGCCCTTCCGACGACGAGAGCACGCCATGGCCAAATTCCGGGACGTCAGAACCCTGCAGAAATTCTCCTCGACCCACGCCGCCGTCCATAACCTTTTCAACCTCGAAAGCCATCTCGTCAGCCAAAAATTCTACAAACAGGCACGGTCAGCCGCGCTGGCTGAGTGGCGGCTCCTCGCGGCCTAATCCTCGGCCCTCCCCGCCTTTCGGAGACAAGTTGAGGTTAGACTGACAGCACCCAAAAATCAGCGTTTCACCCCTTCACGTCCTAGTAGGGCGACGCCGTGATCCACAGATCGCCGGGCGAACGGAGCGACGTCACGGACTCCGTCCTTTTAGAGATCGAGTTGCAACTCTTCTGACATGCCCCTCACCTGGACTTGCCGACGATAGCCACGCCCTCGTCGTCGCGCTTCAGGATGACAAGCTCAAGCGCGACGACGATGCCGATCAGCGCCGCCCCGACCAGATCCGTCGTCAATCCCGGCCGGATCAGCGCAAGGGCGGCGGCGACCAGCAGCAGCCGCTCGACAATGTTGGCGCGCCGGAGAAAATAGCCATGCAGGCCTGCCGCCAGACAACAGACGCCGATAACCGACGTCACGCACGCGATCGCGATGGTGACAGGCTCGCCGATGAGCAGCAGGGACGGGCCATATACAAACATGAATGGAATGATGTACCCGGTCGCCGCCAGTTTCATCGCGGCGACGCCGCCTTCCCACAAACCTGCGCCGGATAGCCCGTTCGCCGCATACAGAGTAATCGCAACCGGCGGCGTGATCGCCGAGAGAATGGCGAAGTAGAACACGAACATATGCGCCGATTCCAACGGCACCCCGAGCTTGATCAGCGCCGGCACCAGCAGCGCCACCTGGACGATGTAGGCCGGCGTCGTCGGCAGGCCCATGCCCAGGATGATCCCGGCGACCGCGGTCAGGATCAACGCCAGCAGAAGCGTGTCCTTGGACAGGTTGATGACAAAGGAGGTGAACTCAATGCCGACGCCGCTCAGCGCGATAACGCCGATGACAATGCCGGAGCAGGCGCAAGCCGCCGCCACCTGCAGGGAATTGCGGATGCCGACGATCAGCGCCTCGATGACCAGCTTGACGGTGATTGTGGCGCGCGTCGTCTTGCGCAGCATCGCGACGGGAATGACGGATAACAGGCCCGCCGTCGCCGCATAGGGCGCGCTATACCCGTATATCAACACGCCCATGATAACCGCGAGCGGCAGAAACTGGTGGCCGCGTTCGCGGAGCACCTTGCCCATTTCGGGCAAATCCGGCTTCGGCAGGCCCTTCAGACCGACCCGCTTCGCCTCGAAATGCACCGCCACGAAGACGGCAAGAAAGTAGAGCAGCGCCGGGAGAATCGCGATGCCGATGACAGTGAGATAGCTGACGGCCATGAACTCGGCCATGACGAAGGCGGCGGCGCCCATGATCGGCGGCATGATCTGGCCGCCGGTGGACGCGACAGCTTCAACCGCGCCGGCGAAGGCGGGCCGGTAGCCGATGCGTCGCATCAGCGGGATGGTGAACGTGCCTGTGGTCATGACGTTCGCGGTCGATGATCCGGAAATCGTGCCGAACATGGCGCTCGTCATGCAGGCGACCTTGGCGGGGCCGCCCGCTGTGCCGCCGGCCAGCGCCATGGCGAAATCCATGAACAGTTTGCCGGTGCCCGACCGCTCGACCAGGGAGCCAAAGACGATGAATAGAACCATGTATGTGGCCGAGACGTTCAACGGAATGCCGAAAATGCCCTCGGTCGTCAGATACATCTGGTCGATCAACTCGCCGGGCCGAAGGCCTGCGATGAAATAGCCGTAGAACAGAAAGAGCAGCGCCGTGATCGGCAACGCCAGGCCGACCGTGCGCCGGGCCGCCTCCAAGCTGACGAGTATGATGCCGATGCCGAAGAACAGTTCGATCGGCCGGAGATCGTCCACGTAGGCGAAGCGGGTCAGCACGTGGTCGTGTTCGACAAACAGATAGGCGATCACGCCGAACGACATGGCGATGAACAAGCAATCGACGATGCCGCCCAGGATCGCCTTGCCCTTGGCCGCCTTCGCGAACAGCGGATGCCAGAGAAAGATCAAGACCAAGGAAAACAGGAGATGCGTGCCGCGGAAGTGGAAAACCTCGGGCGCGCCCGTGGCGACCACCCAGAAATGAAATCCGAACATCGCCAGCGCAATGACGCCGGGCGTCCAGATGCCGAGCTTGGAATCGCCCAACATGACCCGTTCCCTCCCCGAAGAGACTGATTTCGAACGTCAAGCCGAGCCTGCGACGTAGGATTCGCGGACCCGGCTTGCGCTTTGGCTCCGGTCGCTTGGCGTTAGAGAGCGCCTGCTTCCTTGTAAGCCCTGGCCGAACCTGCATGCAGCGGCACGCCGATGTCCGTCGCCATCTTCTTCGCCGTCAGCGTCGAGAGCGGCTTAACGATCGATCCCAACTCCTGGCCGCGCTTGATGAGCGCCTTGGTGACGTTGTAGGCGGTTTCCTCCGACACCGTTGAGCAGTTCAGGATGAGGTGGGCCGGGAAGCCGGCGATCACCACGTCTTCAGTCTGTTCCGGATAGCTGTTGGCGGGGATCGTCAGGCGGCCCCAGCCGGCGTTCTGCGCCTTCAGGTTTGCGAACTGCGCGTCGCTGATCGGCACAAACTTGACCTTCCGGCTGTTGGTCAGGTCAAGCAGCGAACCGTTCGGGACGGACGTGATCGTCAACATTGCGTCGACCTGTCCGTCCTTCATCATATTCACGCCGTCGGAGATCGACGAGAAATTGACCTTGGACATGTCGTCATAGGTCAGGCCTTCGGTCTTCAGCAGGGCGCGGGCGCCCAATTCCGTGGTATTCCCGCGCGGCAGCGTCGTAATCGACTTGCCCTTGAGATCGGCGGCGGAATTGACCGACATGTCGGTCGTCGTAACCTGCAGGTAGTTGTCGTAGAACGAGCCGAGATTGCAAATGTCTGGCAGCGGCGCGTCGAACGGCTCGCGACCGTTGAGGCCGTCGACCGCCGACATCACAAGACTCCAACCCATCTGGGCCTTGCCGGCGGACACGCCTTTCAGGTTGATAAGACCGGCGCCCGGCCGGATCGTCACCGAAAGACCCGCAACTTCCTCTTCCAGGATGTTCTTGATCGCGCCGCCAAGCGGATACCAGCTGCCGCCGGCCGGCCCCGTCATGAAGACAAAGTCTTCCGCCGCAGCTGGCGCCGGCGCTGTTGCGGCGCCCAGAACGCCAACGGCGGCGAGCGCCATGGCGGATTGTTTGATTGTCTTGAACATTGTCGCCCTCCCAAAGGCTTTATCGTTGTCGCGATAACTGTTGAATCAGTCGCCTGTCCACGTCTTGCCGTTCCGGCCGCAATTTGAGCCGGGCGTGGTTTAACCGAATGCTAGACTCGTCAGCCCTCGCCGTCGAGCGACAGTTTTGGCTACGAATATTGCGAAAGCACATTTGCGCGCGGATTTTCATCCCGATGACTATGCCAGACCAATCGAGCTTCAGGTGTTGAGCCTCGGAGCTTGATGGCGCGCGCTTTTCCCGATTTCTGAAAAATGGGCTATTGTACAAGCGCTTCATGGGGGCGCCCGCACGACAGCGACGATCCCTCGCGCAATACATGATAGGCCAGAAAACCTGTGGAGTTGTCTCTCCCCGTCTTTCAAAAACAAGTTCCGCTTAGACTGACAACGCTATGGTGGCTAACGATTGGTCATAGGCGCAATCCTGGAACGCAATCTTGAGTGAGATCGTATGCAGCGCCGGGCGTTGACGCATGCTTCGCGCGGATCGGGCCCGGACCGCCAGGCTGGCGCCGCTACCCGGCGCTGGGCCGCCATCGGCGTTCTGGGCGCAGGCGCGGCGTCGTCGGCAATTTGGCTGCTGGCCGGCTTATCGACAGGGGCAGCCTTGGCGATATTCGCGTGCATCATGCTCGTAGGGCTGATGGCCCTGCATGTCGCCGACCACATCGCGGAATTCCTTGACCGATAGATCGAACGTCAAATCAGGCGCATTTACTCTGTTCCAAGGCGGCCATGCGGGCTTTGGCTGATTCATCCGTCTTGAAGCGATGGCAAGCGTTCCATAGCCTTGCAGAATGTATCGGCCGTATCGCCAGGGCGAATTGGCGGCGCTGCCAGCCCTGCCGCCGCCCGGAGACCGACAATGAGCAGTTCCATGCCCAAGATGCAGTTCGGCGTCATGCAGCGCGGCGTCTTTCCTTGGGACGAGAACATGCGCGCCCGCTTCGAGGAATTGATGGAGCAGGCGCGCCTGCTGGAGGCGCTCGGCTATGACAGCATCACCAAGGGCTCGCATTTCTCCACATATCCGCACCGGGAGATGATGCAGGTGCCCTATCTCAGCCGCGTCATGGCGGAGGCGCCCAGTCTGCGGCTCAACGCGGGCATTGTCCTGTTGTCGCTGCACAATCCGCTTGAGGTGGCGGACTATTTCGCCACCATGGACCTGATGTCGAACGGCAAGATGATCTTTGGCTGCGCCCTGGGTTACCGGGATGTGGAGTATCGCGGTTTCGGCGTCAAAAAGGGCGAAGGCGTCAAACGCTTCGAGGAAAACCTGGAGGCGATCAAACGGCTCTGGACAGGCGAGCCCGTCACCATGCAAGGCTCCCATTTCGAGCTAGCCGAGGCGCGGATATCCGTGCCGCTTGTCCAGGCGCCTCGCCCCCCGATCTGGATGGGCGCGAATGTCGACAACGCCGTGAAACGGGCCGCCCGCCTCGCGGACTGCTGGTATCTCAACCCCCATCAAAAATTCGAAACGCTGAAACGCCAGATGGATATCTACCGGGCGGAGCTCGACCGCTTGGGCAAGCCTTTCCCGGCGGAACTGCCAATCCGGCGGGAGGTGTTCTGCGCCCGCACCCACGATGACGCGGTCAAAGTCGCCGGCCCGTTCATCAAGGCGATGTACGACCTCTACCAGGCATGGGGCCAGGACCGGGCCATGGCGAAAGGCGATCAGGACATCTCCATGGATTATGACGCCCTGGCGCGGGACCGTTTCATCGTCGGCGACCCGGACGAGGTGGCCGAGGAAATGCTGCGCTACAATCGCGAGCTCGGCGCCAACCACATCATCATGAGCGTTCAGGGCGTGGGCATGCCGCAATCGCAGACGCTGGGGACCTTCCAGCTGATGGCCGAAGAAGTATTCCCGAAAGTCCGGGCCGCGATTTAGAGCGTCGGGCGTTAAGTGAGAATCGAATTGGTTGGTGGGGATTCCCATTTG
>CALAHN010000070.1 GCA_937891825.1 uncultured Alphaproteobacteria bacterium | reverse complement strand
ACGAAGGATCGCAACCCATTGCAAGCCTTCATGATCTTTTGATTCAGGCTCTTACAAACGCTGTCGCGCGAAATCCCGAAATGCCGCGCTGCCTCCCGCTGGCTCATGCCGTCCGCACAAGCCAGACGAACCTTCCTGTAAAGTTCCACTGTGAAAATCCCACCGCCCTCCCTGTCGCCAGAAAGGGCAAAAGTGGACGACTATTCCGCCGCCCGCAGCGAGATTATCCCGCCGCTCCAGTGGACGACTTTCTCACCGCCGTTCTCACTTGGCGACGCCATCACCATCGCCGGCGTCGAGAACACGTTTGACGCCGAGATCACGCTGTCGGCGGAGAATGTCGTCGATGTCGCCGGCGCGATGTCGATGCAGGTGCGCGATCTGGCGGTCATCGGCGCGGACGGCGCCCAGGTCGTCCTGCCTGAGGGCCGGGTGGCGCTTTCCGATATGAACCTCCGGAAATATGCGACGCTGCGGGCAGGCAAGGGGGGCGAGGCGCCCGAGCCGGCGCCCGCGGACGCAGCCGGAAAACCGATCACCCTGGTGCAACTCGCCCTGCGCAGCTTGATCGCGCTCGGTCAGGAAGTGCTGCGCTACAAGCTGGAAGGCGCCGCCACGGTGACGGCGTCGGCATCCGACCTGGCGGCGACGCAGCCCGATGGCTCGCGCCTCGCGCTTGGCGGCGGCGAGGGCGTGTTCGGCCCGATCGAGGCGGCGTCCGACGGCCCCTTCTGGACCGTGAAGGCGCCGCTCACGGCGTCCCTCGCCGGGATCGAGGCAAGGACGCCCACCGGGACAGCGACGATCGGGCAGGCGCGCGCCGATGTTCGGATGGCGGAAGGCCGGACGGACTTCGTGGACCGCTCCCTGGCGTTCGATCTGGCGCTGATCGTCGATGATCTGGCGGCGAGCGAGGGCGATCTGAACGCCGTGCTGCGGTCGCTCGCGCTCAAGTCGGAGCGGGTCGCCATCGCCGGCCAGTCCGGCGCCGAGACCCTGGAAACCGCGCTGACCCTCGAAGCCGATGGGCTGGAGGCCGCGCGCGGCGGCCCGTCGCCCGCCAAAGCAGAGGCCGAAACCCTGAAGTTGACGCTGGATCGACTGGCTTACGACGACGGCCTTGCGACGGCCAATCTCGATGGGCGCCTCGATGTGACGGCGCCGGCCGGCGAAGCCGAAGGCGTCAAGGCGGAAGCTGCCGCGGTGGGGGCCGCCATGCGCGGGTTCGTGGCGCAATTGCAGCCGTCGCTCGCGCTTTCGGGCGGAATCGACTTGATCGGTTCAAACCTGCATGCGGCCGAAGCCGGGAGCGGCCTCGACGCGACGCTTGGCCGGCTGGAGGCAAGCACCGATAGCTTGAAGCTTTCGGAAGCCGGCATCGCCTTCCCAGGCGCCATTCAACTGGTCGACGCCAAGGCAAGGACCGGCCTGCCCGGCGGCGATGCCGTCAATACGAGCCTCGCCAGGGTCAATGTCACGGGCCTCTCGGTCGCCGTGCCGAAGGGCGGCGCCGCGGCCATCGGGGCGGCGTCGATCCGGCTGAACACTGTCGCCGCGGACACAACGGGCGCAACCCAGATCTCGGCGCGGTTGGCCGAAGCTGAAGCCAAGGATTTGGACATCGAGCAGCCCCAGCAAGGACCGCCGAGCCTCAAGGCGGCATCGATCCGGCTTGCCGGCGGGACGGCGCACGTCGACGGCGCGGCCACAGGGGATGCAGGCTTTGCAGCCGTCACGGCTTCCGGCCTGGCGGTCGCCAGCGTGGCGGATGGCGGCCAGTCCGTCACGGCCGCGAGCGTGCAGATGTCGGACGCGACGGCCCGACTGGAGGGCGAAACCGCTGTCGCGGGCGGCGTCGCGCGCCTTGAAGTTTCCGATATCGCAGCGGATCGGCCGGCATCGGGCTCGACGTCAGTTCGGGCGGCGGGCGTGCAAATGAGCGGCGTGACGGCGGACATGGCCGGCGAGACGCCATTGACCGCGAGCCTTGGCGGCGTCGCTGCGTCCGACTTCGCCTTCGCCGAGGCAAGCGACGCGGCGGTTTCGGTCGGGGCATCCACGGTTCGCCTGACCGATGCGGCGGCGAAGCTCGGCGGCGAGAGCCCGATTGAAGCGACGCTCAAGGCGATTGTCGTCTCCGCTCTCGAGGTGCTGCAGCCGGCGGCCGGCGCGCCCAGGGTCGTCGCCGAGACCGTGGCGCTGGACGGGCTGGACGGGTCCGCGACGCTGGCGCTGTTCGGGGACGACGCTGGCCCGTCAGGCGGCGCTGCGGCGTTCCCATCCGTGCGCGTGGGCCAGTTGACGATCGCGCCGGGCGGCCGCTTTGCCCTGAGCGACGCCAGCGCTGGCGAAACGCTGCGCTTCCCGCTTGCGGTCGATCGCTTCGATGTCGGCCCGATCGATACCGCAGCGCCCACGGCCGCGACGTCTGTAGATGTGGCGCTGCAGATCTCGGACAAGGCGTCGGCGACGATCAAGGGAACCGCGGCGCCGCTCGCCGATGACCTGACCTTCGATCTGACGGCGGCGCTTTCGAACTTCCCGTTGCCCCTGGCGTCGCCGATTGTCGCCAAGTTTACCGGCCTCACCGTCGAAAGCGGCGCATTGACTGTCGCCGCGAGCGGAAAGACCGCGAACGACGCGCTGGGCGGCAAGGTCGACCTGCAACTTCGGGATTTCTATGTCGGCGAGCCCGATGCTGGGTCCGCCGAACGGTTCAAGGAAAAATTCGGCGTTTCGCCCGATTTCGCCGTCGGGCTTCTGAAAGACGGGAATGGGGTGATCGACCTGTCGCTGCCGGTCGGCGGCACCGCGGCCCAGCCTGTCATCGACTACGGCGATGTGATCTCCCAGGCGATCGGCGGCGCGCTCGCCAGCCTTTTCCCGAGCGGCGCCGTCAAGGGCGAAGCCGGGTTCGGCGTCGAGATCATTCCATTCGGACCAGGCGAAACCGCGCTTGGCGACGCCGGACGGGCGGCGGCCGACCGGATCGCGGGCATCCTCGCGGCCAAGTCGGATATCCGCCTCAGGATATGCGGCAAGGGCGCCCGCGCCGATCTCCTGGCGATCCGCGAGGCCATGACGCCGGGCCAGCCGCCCGGCGCGCCGCCGTCCGCCGCGGCGCCGCCAGCGGCTCCCGCTGCTCCCGCTCCCGCCGCGCCAGCGGAACTGGAGGCGACCGATGCGGAAGCGGCGGCGCTCCTGGCGCTCGCCCAGGAACGGGCTACGGCGCTTCGCCAGCGCCTGACGGACAAAGGCGTCGCGTCCAGCCGCATCGGGGATTGCCGCACGAGCTACAGCGCGACGGGCTCGGCCCCGCCGCGCGCCGAAGTGCAGCTATAGTCCAAGTCTCGCCCGTCGTTCGCCGTCAATGCCCGCAGCCGACGGGCGATCGCGCGTCGGCCGGATTTCGCCAGTAGCGCGACGGGATTAAGCCGACGGAATTCAGCCCAATTGTCGAATGTCGACCTGGTAGTGAAATGTATTAGAGCGCCTTTGCGATATAATTTGAAATATCATTGATGTAAATTTTGGCCAACCTAATAAAGTAGGTCGATCATGACACTAAATCTTCTTGGATGGAATTTCTTCGACTTTGGCCACAAGTCGAAGGGCTGGACTGTCGGCGACAAGCATCATGGCTCTGACGGCCTCTTCGAAAAGATTATTGACGCCAAGACCGACCTATGGGGCGGTCTGTTCGACAAGGTTCTTGACGGCAAGTCCCACGGCTCTGATGGCAAGTCCGGCGGCTACGGCAAGTCCGACGGCTCGGACGGCAAGTCGGGCGGCTCAGGCGGGAAATCCCACGGCTCGGACGGGAAGTCAGGCGGCTCAGGCGGAAAGTCCGACGGCTCAGATGGAAAGTCTGGCGGCTCAGGCGGCAAGTCGGGCGGTTCGGACGGCAAATCGGGCGGCTCCGGCGGTAAGTCTGGCGGTTCGGATGGGAAATCGGATGGCTATGGCGGCAAGTCCGACGGGTCGGACGGTAAATCAGGCGGCTCAGGCGGCAAGTCCCATGGCTCAGATGGCAAATCGGGCGGCTCAGGCGGCAAGTCCGACGGGTCGAACGGCAAGTCCGACGGGTCGAACGGCAAGTCCGGCGGTTCCGATGGCAAGTCCGGCGGTTCCGATGGCAAGTCCGGCGGTTCTGACGGCTCGGACGACAAGCCCGATGACGCCCGCAAGGAGATTGCGGGGACGGAAGGCGACGACTCGCTTTGGGGGTCCGAATATGGCGATGACATCTGGGCTGGCGGCGGCGACGACTGGGTCGAGGGCGGCGCTGGCAACGACAATATCTTCGGCGGCTATGGTGATGACGCGCTCGAAGGCGGCGCGGGCGACGACCTGCTGAAAGGCGAACAGGGCAGCGATTATCTGCTCGGCGGCGACGGCGACGACTTTATCGTCGGCGGCGAAGGCCATGACAGCTTGTTCGGCGGCGCGGGCCACGACACGCTCGATGCTGGCGAGGGCCACGACGAGATGACCGGCGGCGACGGCGCGGACACCTTCGTCTTCGGCCACAACAGCGGCTATGACGTCATCATGGATTTCGACGCCTATGCAGGCGATCGGATCGACGTCTCGGCGCTGGGGCTCGGGTTCGACGACCTCGACATTTACGAAGGCGGCCAGGGCGCCGTGGTCGTGCTCGGCGACGGGGCTGAAGTCGAACTCGCCGGCGTCGCGGCGGAAGACGTCAGCGCCGCCATGTTTGCCTGACGGTTCTACCGATTGGCGAATGGGGCCGCCTTCCCGAAGGGGAGGGCGGCCCTTGCTTTTGAGCGGGCGATTTCATTCTGCATTAAGCGGCGGCGGCGAGAATGCTCGCATGACGCCAGCAGAGGACATCAATGTCATCGATCCCGATGGCTTCATCGGCGTGGTGCGGCGCGGGCCGCGGCATGCCGTCTACCGCACATGCTGGCAGGGGCGCGACGCTGTCGCAAAGGTCGGCCCGCGCGCCGAGGCGGAAGCCGCCCTGCTGCGCCGGGCTGCGCACCCACGGGTGCTGCCGGTCTGGGCGATTGGCGCCACCCGCGCCGGCGCGCCTGCGTTCGTCGCGCCGCTCGCGGCCAGCGACCTCGATGCGGCGCTCAGCGCATCCGGACGCTTCACGCCGGCCAGAGCCATCGCCGTTCTACAGGACATCGCGGCCGGGCTCGCCCATCTCCACCGGATCGGCATGCGCCATGGCGACCTTGCGCCGGCGAATTGCCTGCTGACCGAGGGCGGGCGCGTGATCCTCGCGGATTTCGAGCATGCCGGCGACGCGACGACGACTGGCTCGACCGTGCCGGCCGGCATCTTCGCCTATATGGCCCCGGAAGTCCGGGACGGCCTCCCGCTCGCGCCGACGGCGGACGTCTATGGCTTCGGCGCGATCGGCTGGGCCTTGCTCGGCGGCGCGCCGCCTGCGCCGTTTGCGCCGCCCCCGCCGGGCCCCGCCGCCTTGCTCCGCCTGTTGGAGGACTGCCTGTCGCCGAACACGTCCGGACGCCCGGTCGACGGCGCCGAGCTTACCCGGAGGATGACTGAAATTGTCTGAGCGACCGACCGTCATCGGCGCGTTCCGCGCGGAGCGCCGGCTGGTCCGTGACCGCACGGGCGAGTATTGGCTCGCGCGGGACCGCGACCTCGATCGCTATTGTCTGCTCCGCCTGCATACGCCGAGCGTCTCGGAACGGGCGCCGCCGATCGATCGGCAGCAGCTTTCGTTCGCCCTGGAGGCGCGGGCGCTTGCGGCGGTCGATCATCCGAACGTGGCGCGGCTCCTGGACCATGGCCTCGACCTCTCCGGGCGGCCGTTCATCGTGCTGCCTGCCTATCCCAAGCGCCTGACGGAACGGCTCGACCAGACGCCTTCGCTGGACGTCGCACACGGGACCCGGATCATGCTGGACATTTCGGCCGCGTTGGCCGCTGTCCACGCCGCAGGCTTCGCCCACGGCGCCCTTGGGCCAGAGCACGTATTCCTCCGCGAGCGCCCGCCCTATGCGAAGCTGCTGGGTTTCTCGGAGATGGCGGGCGGGGCCGCCGCGGCGGCCGATGTCTTTCAACTCGGTCTGCTCGCGTTCCGGGTGTTGGCAGGCGCCGCGCCCAGCGCAGGCGTGCTGCCGTCTGACCTCGCGCCCGACATTGCGCCGGCGTTGGAACGCTGGATCGTGCGTTGCCTCTCGCGGGAGCCAGAGGCGCGGCCGCAATCCGGGGCGGCGGCGCTCCAGGACCTTCGGGAGGCATTGGCGGCATGAGCAGCGTGGGCCTTGAAGCAATCGTCGGACGGTACGAAACGGCGGAGAAGCTCGACGAAGGGCATTTCGCCGTCGTCTATCGCTGCCGGGATCGCGGCCTGGACCGGCCGGTTGTGGTCAAGCTGTTCAATCCGGAATGCCGCGTGGCCGACTATCCGCCGGAGTTCTGGCGCGCCCGGTTCCTCATGGAAGCCCGCGCCATGGCGCGGATCGACGACGAGCATGTGGCGCCTGTGCTTTGCTATGGCAGAACCGCGGGCGATCTCCCCTATTTCACGCTGCCCTGGTATCCGGACAACCTGAAGCGCCGCCTCGGCAGCGACCGGAGCGCGCCGGACGCCGTCGCCGCGTTGCCGCCTGAACGTCGCCCGCGGCAATTGCCGCTCAACGAATGCGTCCGCCTGACCGGGCAGATCCTTCGCGGCGTCCAGGCGATC
>CALAHN010000069.1 GCA_937891825.1 uncultured Alphaproteobacteria bacterium | reverse complement strand
CCGCGCCGCGCCGCGCCCGCGGGCGTGATATCGGCGGTCGACCAGGCCGGCGCCCATTCCGTGACGACGCGCGCGTCCAGGTGCCCGGCGGCCCTGAGCGCCGCCTCGACCTCCAGCGCGATCACGGCATTGGCGGGGCAGCCGGAATATGTCGGCGTGATGCTGACGACAAGCAGGCCCGCCGAGTCGCGCCGGACATCGCGCAGAATGCCAAGGTCGGCGATCGTGAGCGGCGGCAGTTCCGGATCCTCGACCGCGGCCGCGATCGCGCGGGCGGCGGCGACGCCATCCCCGGTCACCACGTCAACCCCGGATAGGAGCGTTGCAGGATCTGCATCTCCGCCAGCATCGGCTCCAGATGTTCGCTGTGAACCCCGTCGCGGCCGCTCGCCGCCATCCAGGTCGCCGACGGCCGCATCAGGGTCGCGCGCGCCAGAACGCGACCGATCGCGGCGTCCCAGCCTGGCCGGAGGCCAGGGCGGTCGACGGCGCCGTCGCCAAGCGCCGCCTCGTCGGCCGACATCTCGAAGAACGCGCCGGTATATTCCCAGAGCTCGTCGAGGCCGGCTTGCATCCGGCGCCGGGACTCCGCCGTCCCGTCGCCCAGCCGGACGGTCCATTCCGCGGCATGGCGATAATGATAGGCCGCCTCTTTCGCCGCCTTGCCGGCGATCGCGGCAAGCGCCGCATCGCCGGAAGCCGCGAGCGCCGGCCAGTAGTCCCGCATCAACGCGCCATAGAGCAGTTGCCGGGCGATCGTCCGCCCAAAGTCGCCGTTCGGCTGCTCCAGAAGCTGCAGATTGAGAAAGCCGCGTTCGTCTCGGCCATAGGCAAGCGCATCCTCATCCCGCCCGGCGCCCTCGATCCCGCCCGCCAACTGATAAAGCGCCCGCGCCTGCCCGATCAGGTCAAGCGCGATATTGGCGAGCGCCAGTTCTTCCTCGAGCAGCGGCGCCCGGCCGGTCCACTGGCTCAGGCGATGGCCAAGCGTCAATTGGTCGTCGGCGAGGCCGAGGACGTAGCGGAAGCGGGCGGCGGCGCTCACATGTCCCCCACGTCGTCGGGCACGCGATAGTGGGTCGGCTGACGATAGACCTTGTCGTCGGCGGGATCGAAGAACGCGTCCTTGTCATCGGGATCGCTCGCCTGAATGGCGCTCGTCGGGACGACCCAGATCGAGCGGCCCTCGCCCCGTCGGGTATAGACGTCCCGCGCCGCCAGCAGCGCCATGGCGGCGTCGGCGGCGTGCAGGCTGCCGACATGGCGGTGCGCCAGGCCGTTGCGCGGCCGGATGAACACCTCCCAGAGGGGCAGACGCGGCTCCGGCATCATTCGGCCGCCACGACTTGAGGCTTGGCGTGCTTCGCTGCATAGGCTGCGGCCGCTTCCCTGACCCAGGCGCCTTCGGCATGGGCCGCGCGCCGGGCGTTCAGCCGTTCCCGGTTCATCGGGCCGCCGCCCTTGACCACCCGCCAGAACTCATCCCAGTCGAGCGGTCCAATATCGTAATGGCCGCGCGCTTCATTCCAGCGGCAATCGGGGTCCGGCACGGTCAGGCTGAGATATGCGGCCTGGGGCACGGTCGCATCGACAAAGCGCTGGCGGAGATCGTCATTCGTGAAGCGCTTGATCTTCCAGATCATGGACTGGTCGGAATGGGTCGAAGCGCCGTCGGGCGGGCCGAACATCATCACGGCGGGCGTCCACCAGCGGTTCAGGGCGTCCTGGGCCATCGCACGTTGGACCGGCGCGCCCTCGGCCAGGCGCGTCATCACTTCATAGCCCTGGCGCTGGTGGAAGCTTTCTTCCTTGCAGACCCGGATCATCGCCCTGGCATAGGGGCCGTAGGAGCAGCGACAGAGCGGGATCTGGTTCATGATCGCGGCGCCGTCCACGAGCCAGCCGATCGCTCCGATATCCGCCCAGCTGAGCGTCGGGTAATTGAAGATCGAGGAATACTTGGCGGCGCCGGTCAGGAGCTGTTCCTGCATCTCCTCCCGCGCGATGCCGAGCGTTTCCGCGGCCGCATACAGATAAAGCCCGTGGCCGCCCTCGTCCTGCACCTTGGCGAGGAGCGCCGCCTTCCGGCGCAGCGTCGGCGCGCGGGCGAGCCAGTTGCCTTCCGGCTGCATCCCGATGATCTCGGAATGGGCGTGCTGGGAAATCTGTCGGATCAGGGTCTTGCGGTAAGCGGCAGGCATCCAGTCGCCGGCTTCGATTTTTTCCTCGGCGTCGATCCGCGCCTGGAACAGGGCGAGCAATACCGGATCGTCAGGGCCTGGATCGGCCTGGCCGCCGATCAAACCTTGGCTGTACATCGCGCCGGCTCCCTGGACGCATTCATTCGCCCATCCTATCGCCGTTCGCCGGCGCCTTGCCAGACCCGCCCGCGCGGGACAGTCTAGGAGCGTCGCCATCAGGGGAAATTCAATGCCGCCAGACTCTTCCGGCCTGCCCGGTCTTGGCCTCGCAGCCGGCGCGCTTGCGGGAATCAAGGTCGTCGACCTGACCCGCGTGCTCGGCGGGCCGTATTGCACCATGATTCTCGCTGACCACGGCGCGACCGTGATCAAGGTGGAGCCGCCGCAGGGCGACGAAACCCGCGACTGGGGCCCGCCCTTCCGGGAGGACGGCGAGAGCGCCTACTTCCAGGGCGTCAACCGCAACAAACGCTCCATCGGCCTCGACCTGGCGACGGCCAACGGCAAGGCCGTGCTGCAGAAACTACTGGCGGACGCCGACGTGCTGATCGAGAATTTCAAGCCGGGCACGCTGGAGAAATGGGGTCTCGGCTATGAGGATGCGCTGTCGCAGCAGTTCCCGAAGCTGATCCATTGCCGGGTCACGGGCTTCGGCGCGACCGGACCGCTCGGCGGCTTTCCGGGCTATGATGCCGTCATCCAGGCGATGAGCGGCATGCTGAGCGTCAACGGCACGCCGGAGTCCGGTCCGGTCCGGGTCGGGACGCCGATGGTCGACATGGGAACCGGGCTGAACGCCGCGATCGCAATCCTGATGGCGATCATCGAGCGCAGCAGGTCCGGCCTCGGGCAGTTCCTGGACATCACCCTGTACGACAGCGCCGTTGCGCTGCTGCACCCCCAGGGCAACAATTACCTCATGTCCGGCAAGGCGCCGACGATCACCGGCAACGCCCATCCGAACATCTACCCCTATGACACGTTCAAGGCGGCCGACAAGGATATCTTCCTAGCCGTCGGCAATAACGGGCAATTCGCCAAGCTGGTCGAGGCGCTGGGCAAACCGGCGCTCGCGGCCGATGCGCGCTTCAAGGATAACCGCAACCGGTCGGAAAATCGGACGGCGCTGAAACAGGAGCTCGAAGCCCTGCTGGCGGACCGGGATTGCGACCCCCTGGCTATGGAATTGCTGCGGAAAGGCGTGCCCGCCGGACCGGTCAACAGCATTCCGGAAGTGATGGAGCATCCCCACACCATTCACCGCCAGATGAACGTGTCGGACGGGGCCGGATACAACGCGCTTGGCGTGCAGGCGAAACTCTCGCGGACGCCCGGCGCCGCCCGGCGCGCGCCGCCGTTTTTCGGCCAGGACACCCGCGCCGTTCTGGCGGAAGCTGGCTTCGGCGAAGCTGAAATCGACGGCTTGATCCAGGACGGAGTCGCCCTGACCGAGCGGAGGCGTTAAGGCGGGACCGGTGGAAACGCCTATAAGCGGCTCGACCTAATTCGAGCGGGCGTCGAGCTGGCCCGCGATTTCGCTGAGGACAGCCCGCTTTTCGTCGGAGACGCCGCCGTCGGCGCGCGCCACGGCTTCCGCGATTCGGAGGACGACGGCGGCTTCGTCCGTGGCGCCGTCCAGACCTGCGAGGGCGGCGATGGCGGCAAGCGCCGGCTCCCGGCCCTGGCTGCTGTTGCGGCGGATCCCGTCGACAAAGTCCTCGAAGGCCGAAACGGCGACGGGAGGCTCGATCGCCGCCCGCGCCGCCAGCGCGTCAATGGCCTGATCGACCAGCGCGCGTTCCGCAAAGGAAACATCGCCGTCCGCCATGGCGACCAGGGCCGCCCCGGCCATGCTGGCCTCGATCAGGGCCTGCCCGCGCCGCGCGCCGCCGCTCGTGGACAGGAACCCGCCAAAATTATTGCTCAAACCAGTCATCGGGAGGCGTCCCATCTCCTGCGCTGCAGTGCGCAGCACCATCATACCATTTCGCGCGAAAGACAATGTTAGGCCGTTCGCCATGATTTCGCCCTCCCCCGCGCCGGGCATTCGCCATTTTCGCCCTCCGCGCAGAAGTATTGCGCCCCCCTCTCTTAACTTCGCCTTGAGCTTCATCTGATAGATTTTAACGATCGCTGAGTTTCACGACGGCTGGCAGGGGCATCATGCAACAAGCCTTCGACACAAAACGACGCCTGGAAGATCGCTTCCCCGCCGAGGGCGCCAGCGCCGTCGTCAATGGCGTGACCTACAAATTGCAGGACTGGAGCGTGCGCGGCCTTGCGCTGACCGGCTACAAGATCGCCCATGAACGGGGCGAGCGTTTGCGTGCGATCATCAAGATTCCCAAAAGCTATGGCGGCGGCGGCTTCGAGACCGGCCTGTTCGTCGTGCGCGGCGACCCGGACATCGGGCTCCTCGCCGCGGTGTATGTCGACTACGCCCGCGAGGCCGCCGTTACTCTGGACAGGCTGTTTCCGCCAGACGATTGATCGGCGGCGCCAAGCGGCGTATGGTAAGCGCTTCTCACCTGTGTGAAGGCCGTGTAGAACGGCTCAGCGCGCCAGTTGGCGCGCCCCACGGCTTGAATTGCGCCAGGAAAGTGTATGTCCAAAGAAGAACTGATTGAGTTCGGCGGCGAAGTCGTCGAAAAGCTGCCCAACGCCATGTTTCGCGTGAAGCTTGAGAACGACCATGAGGTCATCGCCCGCCTGGCGGGGAAGATGCGGAAATTCCGCATCCGTGTGATGCCCGGCGACAAAGTCTCCGTTGAAATGACGCCTTACGATCTGACCAAAGGCCGGATCACCTTCCGGCACAAATAGCCGGTCCGGAGGGCGCAATGCCGCTATATGCCGTCACGACCGTCGACAAGCCCGGCATGAGCGAGGCGCGCGCCGCCATCCGCCAGACCCACCTGGATTACCTCGCCCGCCACAAGGATGCGGTGGTGCTGGGCGGGGTGACCTATGCCGCCGACGACGCCAAGGACGGCAGCGTCTGGATCGTCAACCTGCCCGACCTGGCGGCGGCCGAAGCTTTCGTCGCGAACGAGCCGTTCGTGAAGGCGGGACTGTTCCAATCCATCCGGCTCCGCCGCATGAACAAGGGGCAATGGAACCCGCCCGCCGCCGACGGAGCGGCCAGCGCATGAAGCTGAAGCTCCGCCTTTTCGCCCGACTGATCGCCGGATTCTGCGCCTCGTTCACGGCGCCCGGCCCAATGCCCGAACGCCGCCGCGAAGCCTTGGACCGCGCCGGCCGCGCATCGGGCTATCAATGGATGCGCTGCGTCGACTAGATCAAACCAGTCTTGGGCGGAACGCCAAAAACTGGATAATTTGATCGATATCATTAAGGTAGAGCGAACTATCCAATGTGGCGCGAAGCGAGCGCGGCCGCCGATCAGGCATCCTGCAACGCCTTTAAATACAATGACATGTCGATATTGCCGCCCGACAGGGCGAGGCCGACGCGCTTGCCGCGCATCAGGTCCCGTTCCTGCAGCAGCGCCGCGAGCGGCGCGGCGCCGGCGCCTTCGACGACATTGTGGCAATCGGTGAAATAGGCCCGCATCGCGGCCATGATCTCCCGATCCGAAACCTGGACGATCCTGGCGGCGCCGCTGTTGATCGTCGCGACGGCGGCCGCGACCGGGGTCCGGCAGGCCATGCCGTCGGCCATCGTGTCGGCGGCATTGGTCGAGACCGGCGCGCCCGCCGCGAACGATAGCGCGTAGCAGGGCGCGCCGGTCGAGACGACGCCGATCACGTCGGTCTTGAGGCCAAGCGCGTCGCGCGCCGATATGATCCCGCAAATCCCGGAGCCGAGGCCGATGGGCACATAAACCGCGTCGAGATCCGGGGCGGCCTCAAACAGTTCCATCGCATAGGTCGCGACCCCCGCGACCAGCCGCTCATCGAAGGACGGCAGCATGAACAGGCCCTCAGCCGCGGCGAGCGCCGCGGCATGCTCGGCGGCCGCCTGAAAATCGTGGCCATGGACGACGAGCGTCCCGCCAAGGCTCTGCATCGCCGCATTCTTTTCCTGGCTGTTGCCTTCGGGCACGACGATCGTGGCCGCGACGCCGACCCGGGCGGCGGCATAGGCGATCGACTGGCCGTGGTTGCCGCGGGTCGCCGTGATCACGCCCTCTGATCGCCCCTCGGCCGCATAGCCAGTCATGAAATTCAGGCCGCCGCGCACCTTGAAGGCGCCCACGGGCGTATGGTTCTCATGCTTGACGAAGACCGTCGCGCCTGTGCGCCCGTTCAATAACGGATAGCTATGGGTGGGCGTTGGCGGCATGGCGGCGTAGACGATTTCCCGCGCGGCAGCGATGGCGGCGGGGGCTGCTCGGGTCATTGGATGTCTCCTGGCGCCGGGTCGGGCCCCGCGCCGCTATAAATCGTTTGCGCCGAACGTGTTGCAGGCGCTGACCTTGCCTTCGCTGACGCCGCGCTTGAACCAGCGCTCGCGCTGGGCGCTGGTGCCGTGGGTGAAACTTTCCGGCGTGATGCGCCCCTGGGACTGGCGCTGCAGCCGATCGTCCCCGATCGCCCGCGCGGCTTCCAGCGCTTCGGCGATATCGCCGGCCTCCAGGATGCCGCGCGCCCGGTCGGCGTGAAAAGCCCAGACCCCGGCGAAACAGTCCGCCTGCAGTTCCATGCGCACCTGGATGGCGTTCGCCTCCGCCTGGCTGGCGCGGCGCTTCTCCTCGTTCACTTTCGCCGCGACGCCGATCAGCGTCTGGACGTGATGCCCGACTTCATGGGCGATTACATAAGCTTGAGCGAAGTCTCCGGGCGCCCGGAACCGCTCGCGCAGGTCTCTGTAGAACGAGAGATCGATGTAAACCTTCTCGTCGCCTGGGCAGTAGAACGGCCCCATCGCCGCCTGACCCATGCCGCAGGCGGAGTTCACGGCGCCGTCGAACAGCACCAGCTTGGGCTCTCTGTATGTGACGCCCTCGGCCTGGAACAGGCCATGCCAGACGTCCTCGGTGTCGGCGAGGACGACCGCGACGAACTCCGCGAGCTCGTCCTGCTCGGCGCGGCCGGTCTGGCGCGGGCCGGTCGCCCCGCCCGGGGGCGCAGGCGCGTAGGTCGCGGGCGTGCCGCCGCCGTTCAAACCGCCGAGGATCGCGCCGAGGTCGCCGCCGAACAGCAGCGACAGGCCGACGATCACCAGAATGCCGATCAGGCCGCCGCCCGCCTTGCCCCCCGGCATGCGTCCGCCGCCGCCGCTCCGCCGCCCGCCAAGCATGCCGCCCAGACCGCCGAGGCCGCCGCCGCCCTGACCGCGCCGATCCTCGACATTCTGGCTCCGCCTGCCGCCACGCCACCGCATGTCGCCGTCCCTTCACATGAACTCAGAGCGTGGACCGGTCGCCAGGCGAATGCCGCCCGACGCAGAGGCTATTGCCAGGAGAATTTTGTCTTTTCCGTGAAGCCGCACTTGTCGGGGCGGAAGCGGCCGCGCCGGGTGGCGCCCGGCTCATCGCGCACGATGCCGCTGCGGCCGAAGCCGACCGGCCGCTCGATCGCGCTATCGGGCGCGATATCGAGCCCGCCGAGCGTCAGGCGGTTGTTCGGATCGCGGAACCGATAGGCCACATAGAGGCGGCGGTTGGTCTTGTTGCGCAGAACGACGCTGTAGATGTACTCGCCGGGCGGACAGCCGTTGATGCCGGTGCAGGTGCTGATGACGTCATGCACCTCCAGCGGCCGGCAGGTGTCCGAGGCGCCATAGGCAGCCGAACCGATGGCCGTCGCCGCAGCGAACGCCGCGACCGCCGCCGCCCGTCCCCAATAGCCGCTCTTGCTTTGCATCATTCAGCCTTTCCGGCTGTCACAGGAACATCATTCAGCCTTTCCGGCTGTCACAGGAAGAAGACAAACGTCGTTAAGACAAACAACGGCACCAGAATCAAGCCCGACCAGATCATGTACCCAAAGAAGCTCGGCATGCGCACGCCGCCTTCTTCCGCGATCGCCCGCACCATGAAGTTCGGCGCATTGCCGATATAGGTGTTCGCGCCCATGAAGACCGCGCCCGCGGAAATGGCCAGCAGGGTTTGCGACATCGGCCCCATCAGGGTCGCGGCGTCGCCGCCGGCCGTGTTGAAGAACACGAGATAGGTCGGGGCATTGTCCAGGAAGCTCGACAGGATGCCAGTCATCCAGAAGTACATTTCGTTGATCGGCTGGCCGTCCGGCGTCGTCACGAGCGAGACCACGCCCGAGAGCGCGCCGCTCTGGCCGGCTTTCAGGATGGCGATGGCGGGCACGATGGTCAGGAAAATGCCCGCGAACAGCTTACCGACTTCGATGATCGGAAACCAGGTAAAACCGTTGGCGTCCCGGTTGATCATCGGCGTCACCTTCCAGGAAATGAAGGCAAGCACGAGCAGCGCGATATCGCGGGCGATGTTCTGCAGCTCCCAATGCACATGGTAGACTTGGATCTCGATGCCCGGCTTCCAGACGCCGCTCATCAGCACCGCGGCCACGACGCCGCCGAGCAGCAGGAAGTTCAGCTTGCCGTCGATGCCGATGGCCTCGTGAACTTCGCCGGCGGGGGCGGCGGGAATGCCGCCTTCCTTCTTGAGCAGAGCCGAATCGACCACGAAATACAACGCGAGCAGGATGACCGACAGCATCAGCATCGGCAGCAGCATGTGCGTCGTCGGCCAGAAGAAGTCGACCCCTTTCAGAAAGCCGAGAAAGAGCGGCGGATCGCCGAGCGGCGTCAGGGAGCCGCCGATGTTTGCGACCAAAAAGATAAAGAAAACAATTGTGTGGACCCGATAGCGGCGATTCTCATTGGCGCGCATCAAGGGCCGGATCAGCAGCATCGCGGCCCCGGTCGTGCCCATCAAGCTCGCCAGGATCGTCCCGATCAGCAGGATCGTGACGTTCAGCACCGGCGTCCCGACCAGGCGACCGCGCACCCGCACGCCGCCCGCCACCGTGAACAGCGACAGCAGCAGGATGATGAACGGGATATATTCCAGCAGCAGAACGTGGATGACCTCGAACACCGCAATCGATGCGCCGAACACGATCGTGAACGGAACCAGGAACGCCACCGCCCAGAACGCCGATACCTTGCCGAAGTGATGATGCCAGAAATCCGGCGCCAGCAATGGGAAGACCGCGATCGACAGCAAGATGCCGACAAAAGGGATAATCCAGAATAATTGCAGATCGGCGCCATCCAGATGCGGCGCCCCGGCTTCCGCCGCCAAGACCGGCGACGCCGCTAGCGCCGCCAGTCCGAACAGAACGCCGATAATCCCTTTCAGCATGCCCTACCCCTCAATCCCGTCCAACGCGCCGACGCCGACGCTGACCCTCCGAAGCCAGGGAGTATGCCCAAGCCAGCGCGCCGCGCCAAGCGTTCCGGATGGCGCATGGCAGATACGTTGAATTTACCTAGCTTCTTTCATATCTTATCCGGGTTAGGGCATGCGGGACACGGCGACTGATATGCAAGACGCGGCCGCGCTTGGCGGACGTAAGGATTTCGACCATGGAGATGCAGGGCGAAGCGCGGATTCCAGCGCCGCAGCACGTTGTTTGGGAAGCGCTGAACGACCCGGAGGCGCTGAAGGCGTCAATTCCGGGTTGCGAGGAATTGACCCGAGAAGGCGCCGATCAGTTCGTGGCGAAAGTCCGCGCGAAGGTCGGCCCCGTCAGCGCGCGGTTCGCCGGCAAGGTCACGCTCTCGGAGATCGATCCGCCGAACAGCTACAGGATTCAGGGCGAAGGCACGGGCGGCGCCGCCGGGTTCGCCAAGGGCGGGGCGGTCGTCGCGCTCACGGCCGACGGGCCCGACGCGACGATCCTGAAGTATGACGTGTCGGCGAATGTCGGCGGCAAGCTCGCCCAGATCGGCGCGCGGCTGATCGACGGCGCGGCCCGCAAGATGGCGGACGACTTCTTCCAGCGCTTCTCCGACGTGGCGGCGAAACGCGTCGATGCGCCGCCCGCCGTAGCCGAAGCGCCGCCGATCACGCCGCCAGCGGCGCCCGCATTCACGGCGGCGCCGGATCCCGAACCGGCGCCGGGCGAGGAAACCATCGAACGCACGACGACCGTGCGCCGGACCGAATCCAGCACGCCGAACCCGACGCCGCCCCCAGCCGCCGCGGCGGCGGTCGAGCCGACCCATTCGACCGTCGCCGCGCAGGTCGCGGAAGACGCCCTGGCCGAGAATACTCGCCCGTTGCCGCCGCCGCCGGCCGCGGATCGCGGCGCGCCCTCCTTCATGTGGGTCGCGGCGATCGGGTTCGGCGTCGCCATCCTGCTGTACGCGCTTTTTTAGCAAGCCGCCGCAAGCGCCTGTTGACCCGCAAGTTCAAGCGGCCGATGCTCCCGCTAACAGCATGCGGCGACGCTTGCCGGCATGGCTGATGAACATTCGTTGGGGAGGTTCGCGATGGCGACCGTATCGATGACCATCAATGGCAAGCAAGTGACCGGCGACGTCGAAGGCCGCACCTTGCTGGTCGACTTTTTGCGCGAAGATCAACGCCTGACCGGCACCCATGTCGGCTGCGACACCAGCCAGTGCGGGGCCTGCACCGTGCATGTGGACGGCAAGGCGGTCAAAAGCTGCACCATGCTGGCGCTCCAGGCCGACGGCGCGGCGGTCACGACGATCGAGGGCCTGGCCGACGGCGACGTGCTGCATCCGATGCAGGAAGCGTTCCGGGAGCATCACGGCCTGCAATGCGGCTTCTGCACGCCCGGCATGATCATGAGCGCGACTGCGCTCGCGGCCCGCAACGCCGCCCCGACGGAAGCGGACGTGCGCCATCACCTGGAAGGCAATCTGTGCCGCTGCACCGGCTATCACAACATCGTGAAGGCGGTGATGGCAGGCGCGCGGGCGATGCAAGCCTAGATCGATCCGGCCTTGCGGCGGCGACGCCCAGGCACGGATCGTTCGACCGATATCGATCGAGGCGACAGCCAGCGCCGAAACAAGAACGACGGGCCGAAACGACACGGCGCCCGCACCACATTCAGGGGAGAACACTATGCCAAGGGATGACGGCATCGGCGCCTCCGTCAGGCGCAAGGAAGATTTCCGGTTCGTGACCGGTCGCGGCACCTATACCGACGACATCAATCGCTACGGCCAGACCTACGCCGCCTTTGCGCGCAGCCCCTATGCCCATGCGCGGATCGACGGCATCGACACGGCGGCGGCGCAAGCGGTCGCAGGCGTCGTCGCGGTCTTCACCGGCGACGACCTCGCGGCGGCGGGCGTGAACGGCCTGCCCTGCGGCTGGCAGATCCACTCCAAGAACGGCGAGCCGATGGCCGAGCCGGGCCATCCGCCGCTCGCCCAGGGCAAGGCGCGCTATGTCGGCGACGCGGTCGCTGTCGTGATCGCGGAAACCCGGGCCGCCGCGAAAGCCGGCGCCGAAGCGCTGGAAATCGCCTATACGCCCCTCGCCGCCGTCGCCAGCATCCGGGCCGCGAAGGCCGCCGGCGCCGCTGTCTTCGACGATATCCCGTCGAACAACTGCTATGACTGGGAACTGGGCGACCGCGCCGACATTGACGCCGCGATCGCCGCCGCGCCGCAGACGGTGACGCTCTCGCTCGTCAATAACCGGCTCGTCCCGAATGCGATGGAGCCGCGCTCGGCGATTGGCGACTATGACACGGCGACGGGCGAGCACACGCTCTTCACCACCAGCCAGAACCCCCATGTCATCCGCCTGCTGATGGGCGCCTTCGTGCTGGGCATCCCGGAGCATAAACTCCGCGTCGTCGCGCCGGATGTCGGCGGCGGTTTCGGCTCGAAGATCTTCCACTATGCCGAGGAAGCGGTCGTCACCTGGGCGGCGGCGAAGATCCGCCGGCCCGTCAAATGGACGTCCGACCGCTCGGAAGCTTTCCTGACCGACGCCCATGGCCGCGACCACGAAACCACGGTCACGCTGGCCATGGACAATGACGGCAAGTTCCTGGCGCTCAAGGTCATCACCGACGCGAACATGGGGGCGTATCTCTCGACCTTCGCGCCCTGCGTGCCGACCTATCTCTACGCGACGCTGCTGGCCGGCCAGTACACGACCCCGAAGATCTTTGCGGGCGTCAATGCCTGGTTCACCAACACCTGCCCGGTCGACGCCTATCGCGGCGCCGGTCGGCCGGAAGCCACATATGTGGTCGAGCGCATCGTCGAGGAAGCCGCGCGGCATTTGAACATCGATCCGGCGGAATTGCGCCGGCGGAATTTCATCAGCCCCGATGCTTTCCCCTATCAGACGCCGGTCGCGCTGGAATACGATTCCGGCAATTACGCGGGCACGCTCGCCCTCGCGACCAAGGCCATCGACTATGACGGCTTCAAGGCCCGGCAAGCAGCTTCGAAAGCCGCCGGCAAGCTGCGCGGCATCGGGTTCTCGGCCTATATCGAAGCTTGCGGCATCGCGCCTTCGGCTGTCGTCGGCTCCCTCGGCGCCCGCGCCGGGCTTTACGAAAGCGGCGCGGTCCGGGTGCATCCGACAGGCTCCGTCACGTTCTACACCGGCTCCCACAGCCACGGTCAGGGCCACGAGACCACCTTCGCCCAGGTCATCGCGGAACGGCTCGGCGTTTCGGTCGAGAATGTCGACGTCGTCCATGGCGACACCAGCAAGGTGCAGTTCGGCATGGGGACCTATGGCTCCCGCAGCCTCGCGGTCGGCGGCTCGGCGCTTTCCAAGGCCCTGGACAAGGTCGAAGCGAAAGCCAAGAAGATCGCCGCGCACCTGATGGAAGCGTCCGACGCGGACGTCGAGTTCAAGGACGGCGTCTTCACGGTCGCCGGCACCGACAAGTCGGTCGCGTTCGGCGATGTCGCGCTGACGGCCTACGTGCCCCACAATTTCCCCCATGACGAGCTGGAGCCCGGCCTGGAGGAGCAGGCGTTCTACGACCCGAAGAACTTTACCTATCCGGCGGGCTGCCACATTTGCGAGGTCGAGATCGATCCGGATACGGGCGTGATCGAGATCGCCAACTTCGTCGCCGCCGACGACTTCGGCAATATCGTCAACCCGATGATCGTCGAGGGCCAGGTCCATGGCGGGATCGCCCAGGGCGTCGGCCAGGCTCTGATGGAAGGCTGCGTCTATGGGGAGGACGGGCAACTCGTCACCGGGTCCTATATGGATTACTGCCTGCCGCGCGCCGACAACCTGCCGAACTTCAAGGTCTCGACGCAGGTGACGCCCTGCCCGCACAACCCGCTCGGCGTGAAGGGCTGCGGCGAGGCGGGCGCCATCGCCGCGCCGGCGGCGGTCATGAACGCCGTCACCGATGCGCTTCGCAGCGTCGGCGTCACGAAACCGATTGATATGCCAGCCACGCCGTCCAAGGTGTGGGCGGCCCTGAACGGCGCCTGAGCGCCTGGGAGAGGATCCAATGTACGCATTCACCTATCACAAGGCCGAATCGGTCGCCGATGCGGCGGCCAAGGTCGCGAGCGCGGACGATGGCGTGTTGATGGCCGGCGGCATGACCTTGCTGCCGACCATGAAGCAGCGGCTGGCGCAGCCAAGCGACGTGGTCGACCTTGGCGGCGTCGCAAGCCTCGCCGGCATTTCCGTGACAGCGGAGACGGTCTCCATCGGCGCGATGACGACCCATGACGCGGTCGCCAATTCCGCCGAGGTCAAGCAGGCGATCCCGGCGCTGGCGTCGCTCGCAAGCAGCATCGGCGATCCCATGGTCAGGAACCGCGGCACCATCGGCGGCTCGATCGCCAATAACGATCCGGCGGCGGATTATCCGGGCGCCGTGCTTGGCCTTGGCGCGACCGTCGTCACCGACAAGCGCTCGATCCCAGGCGACGACTTCTTCCAGGGCATGTTCGAAACGGCGCTGGAGCCTGGCGAGATCATCCAGCGGATCGACTTTCCGATCCCGAAGAAAGCTGCCTACGTCAAATTCCCGAACCCGGCCTCGCGCTATGCGATCGTCGGCGTGATGGCGGCCGAAACGGCGAGCGGCGTGCGCGTCGCGGTCACCGGCGCCGGCCCATGCGCTTTCCGCGAGACCGCGATGGAAACCGCGCTGGCAGGGAATTTCAGCCCGAGCGCCCTCGATGGGGTGACGGTCAGCCCCGATGGCCTGAATGCCGATATCCACGCCAGCGCGGTCTATCGGGCGCATCTGATCGGCGTGATGGCGAAGCGCGCGGTCGCGGCCTGCGGCTAGATCAAACCAACCTTAGGCGGAATCGCCTAAGGTTGGATAATTTGATCGCTATCAATTAGATAGAGCATGGACCGCGCGTCCACCTGGACGCGCCATGCTCTAAATCGAACCAGTCTCGGGCGGAAACGCCCAAGACTGGATAATTTGACCTATTTCAGAAGTGTCGGTCCATTTCGATCCATAGGTTCATCGTTCAGCCATGGGGCCGCGACCGGACCGTCATCGTCGATTGGGACGATGACGCGGGCGCCGTCACGTCTGACGATGCGCGGATCGAAGGGCTCCTGACGGACGTTCTGACGGCCTTTATGACGCACCGACCTGGCGCGATCGGCGATCCCGGCCCAGTCTATCGTTGCGACGACCCGGCCCACGACCCTCGCGATTTCATGGCGGTGATCCTGTCCGTCGCCGGCGCCATCGTGACGATCCCATCCGGCATCGATGTCGCGCCGCCGACGCCGGAACCGATGTCGGACGACGAGAGGGCGCTCCGCGACGCGGGGTTCGCCGTCCTGAACTGACGGGCTGGCCGCGCCGGCCGCCATGGCTATCGCAGCAAATCGGCCAGGAGGCCCCAGGGCGCGTCAGACCGCGCCAGGGCCATGATGGGTCGATTTTGCCGGAGATGCGCGCGCCGCCCCCTTCGAAGCCTATCGAAGCGCTTTCGAAAATTCGAAGGCGCACTAGCTTCCGGGATATCGAGCGGAAGCCGCAAGGGAGCATGTGAATGACATACGCAATGGTCGATGCGCCGACGGTATTTGATCTGGATGGCAGCGGCCGACCCATTCTCGTCGATCATCTCGACCGGATGCGCAGCCTGCCGGATGACGTTATCAACAAAGCCGAGCTAATCGCGGAGGCAGAAGCGCTGCTTGCGACTTATGATGATCCGGAGGCCGTGCTGGCGCAGGGCGGCTCCGGCAGACCCGCGCGCGCCCGGCCTTGAAGTCATTTCTGGGCGAACAGCGCGAAAAGGCGGAGCATGGACTGCGCGCGCGCTTGAGCGCGTAGTGCTCTGGTTAATCTATCGGACGGTGATCTCGACCCGGCGATTGCGGGCCTCGGCGACGCCGTCCGGGGTTGCGACGGCCGGCGCATTTTCGCCGCGCGCATAGATCAGAAAATTTTCTTCGTCGGCGCCAGCTTGCAGCAGCGCCGCCCGCACCGCCGCAACCCGGCGTTCGCTGAGTTGATAGTTCGAGCGATCGTCGCCCGCGCGGTCGGCGAAGCCCAGAATTTCGATATCGGGCGCGGGCCGGTCGGCGGCGTCAGCCGCCGCGGCCGCAATCGCCTGCCGGGCGGCGCTATCCAGCGTCGCGGCGCTTGAGGGAAAATAGACGGCGTACATCTTGGCCGCGGCCGGCATCAGGCGCATCGCATCGCTGGTGACGGCGCTGCTTTCCCGCGCGGTCATAGCCGCGTCGCGCACATCGGCCCCGTCATTGACGAAGCCGGCGGCGGCGGCCGTATCGAGCAGGGTCTCGCCGCCCGCCTTGGAGGCAAGCGTGATGGCGCCGACATGACCGCCGTCGCCGGACAGCACGACGCCCCAGTCGGCATCGAGGCCGGCGTTCAGGCGGGTCGCAGCTTCGCCGGCCAGAAACCGATCCCGGCACCATTGAATGTCGGCAGGCTGATGGCCTTCCTCGGCTTCCTCCAACCAGCATTCGTATGAGGCATGGGCGAGGGCGAGCGCCTGAGGCGCACGGGCGCGGCCGCCGTCGAACAGCAACACGAGGCGCGCGCGCGCCGCTTCCAGGTCGGCGCGCATCGCGGCGTCATCGATGGCATAGGCGTCGACCGGGAGCGGCGAGATCGTCACGGCGCGCGCCGCGGCTTCGCTGCGCAACATGAAGCGCTTGGCGTCCAGATGGTCGTTCTGGGCTGCTTCCCGGGCGGCGAGGACGCGGAATTCGTCCTGCAGGGCGGCGCGATAGGGTTCCGGATAGGCCGGGATCGCCGCCTGAAGCGCGACCTGCTCCTGGCTGGTGCAGGCCTGCAGCAGAACGATCGAACCAATTGCCGCTAGGCCTAATGCGCGAGATATCTTTCTCATGGGCGCAGTTTCGTCGAAACCCTGCCTGAAAGCCAGCAGAGAGGCATAAATTCCCGACGAATTACTGACGGTCGAGGGGCGTCGATGTAACGGCCAGGAAGGTCGTGCCGCGCACGCCCATCACCGCCGCCGGCGTGCTGACTTGCATCGCGCCCGGTTGGCGCTCTGTGATCCGGCCCGAAACGAACGCCGCCGCGCCGTTCTGAAGGTCGGCCTTCAGCATGGCGGCGCCAGCGGGCTGGCCCGGAACGAATGCATAGTCCGCCAGGCCAAGGCGGGCGTTCGCGCCGACCGAGACGCGCGTGTTGTCCCGGAAGGTCAAGCCTGCGCCGCTTTTGGGACCTGTCACGATAACCGCGCTCGCGGGCAGCCGGTCGCCGACCAGCAACGGCGCCTGAACGCCGTCCCGCTCCACATACGCTTCGCCCGCGACGCGCTTGACCCGGGCGACCCAATCGGAATCGGCGGCGACGGCGGCCACGCTGCTGGCGGCCATTCCGATTGCGACAGCGGCGGCAATAGCGACGATACGCATGCGACAAGTCCTTCTGTGCTGCTATATATCTAGCACATATTTGACCTCCTGCCGCGCGGCGCAAGCGAATTCTGGCATCGGCCCAGCCAATGGCCGAAGCTTGTAGCAGCGCGCACAGGGTAGGACCCTGGCCGCAAACCTTGGGAAGCGATGCATGACCAGCCTGCCGAAGCCGAGTTTTCGCCTGCTCTACGACTGCGTGCTGCAAGCGAAGCCCGCCCAGTTGATCGGCGAAACGCCGAGCGGACTTCGCCGGATGATCGAGATCACCGGCGGCTGGTTCGATGGACCCAACATGTCCGGCGAGGTGCTGCCGGGCGGAACCGATTCGCAGTTGATCCGTCCCGACGGCGTCGTCAGCGTGGAATCCCGCTACACGCTCCGGACCGGCGACGGCGCCCTGATCTTCGTCTATAATCGCGGCGTGCGCGTCGCCGACGCCGAAGTCAGCGCGCTGCTGGACAATGGTCAGGACGTCGATCCCAGCCGCTACCGCTTCCGCACGACGCCGACCTTTGAAACCGGCGCGCCGGACTATCTCTGGCTGAACAGCGTCGTCGCCGTCGCATCGGCCGCCAGGCGGCCGCGCGGCGCTGAAATCGCTGTCTTCGAAGTCCTTTGACGTGACGATGACCCTGCCCAACATCCTGACGCTCCTGCGCGTCGCCGCGACGCCGCTGATCGCCGCCCTCGCCCTCCTCGGCGGCGAGACCGGCATGCTCGCCGCGGCGGCCCTGTTCGCGGCCGCGGCCGTCACCGACTGGCTCGACGGTTTCCTGGCGCGCCGGCTGAACCAGACAAGCGCGTTCGGCGCCATGTTCGACCCTATCGCCGACAAGCTGCAGGTCGGCGTGACCCTGGCGGTCCTGATGATCGGGGGCGAGCTTGGGAGTTGGGCGGCCGCGCCGGCCCTGGCGATCCTCGCTCGGGAGCTTCTGGTTTCCGGATTGCGCGAAGCCATGGCGGGGATGGGCGCGGGACGCATCCCCTCCTCCTTCGCCGCAAAACTCAAGACCACGGCCCAGATGGCGGCGCTGACGCTGCTGCTGCTCGCCGCGGGCGGGCTTGACCCCATGGTCCGAACGGCGGGCCTCGCGCTCTTGTGGCTCGCTGCGGCATTGTCGCTCTGGACCGGCGCCGCGTATCTGAAGGCTGCGCTTCAGGCATTGCGGCCAGCCGCATGACGGCGGTCATCGGCATTGTCGGCTGGAGCGGTTCGGGCAAGACGACGCTGCTCGAAGGCGTCGTGCGGCATCTGGCGGCGACGGGCCAGCGCGTTTCGACGATCAAGCATGCCCATCGCCGCTTCGATATGGACCGCCCCGGCAAGGACAGTTACCGCCACCGGGTGGCCGGCGCCGGACAGGTGCTGGTGCTGTCGCCGGACCGCTCGGCCCTGCTGACGGAGCATCGCGGGCAGCCGGAGCCATCGCTCGCGGATGCGCTCGCCATGCTGGCGCCGACGGACATTGTCCTGATCGAAGGCTATCGCGGCGCCGCGATCGACAAGATCGAGGTCTGGCGCGCGGCCCATGGCGGCGATCCGCTTTATGGGTCCGACGCCCGCGTCGTCGCCGTCGCCAGCGACGCCGCACCGGGCGCGCTGCCAGCGCCGCTCGGCGCGACAACGCTGCTGCCGCTGAATGCGCCCGAGGTTGTCGCGCGTTTCATCCTGGCCCATTTCAAGCTGAAGCGCTCGCAGACGGAGGCTCCCGGCCCATGAAGATTCTGTATTTCGCCTGGCTCCGCCAGCACACAGGCATGGCCGAGGAAATCCTCGAGCCGGCGCCTCAGGTCGCGACCGCCGGCGCGCTGATCGACTGGCTGATCGACCGCAGCCCCGGCCATGCCGCCGCCTTCGAGCAACGCAGCTCCATCCGGATCGCGATCGACCAGGCCTTCGCCGATCCGGGCGACAGCATTGTCGGCGCGGCCGAAGTCGCATTCTTCCCGCCTGTGACCGGAGGCTGAAGCCATGACCGTGCGGGTTCAGGCGGAGAGCTTCGACCTTGGCGCCGAAACCGACCGGCTGACGGCTGGCCGCCGCGACGTCGGCGCCGTCGCAAGCTTCGTCGGCATCGCGCGCGAGACCAATCCGGACGAGGGCGCCGAACCGGTCATCGCCATGACCCTGGAACACTATCCGGGCATGACCGAGCGCATGCTGGCGGCCGCCGAAGCGGACGCCCGCACGCGCTGGCCCCTGCTGGATTGCCTGATCGTCCATCGCTATGGCCGGTTCCTGCCGGGCGACCCGATTGTGCTGGTCGTGACGCTTTCCAGCCACCGGCAAGCCGCGTTCGACGCCTGCGCTTTTCTGATGGACTACTTGAAAACCCAGGCGCCGTTCTGGAAGCATGAGGAAACCGCGTCGGGCGCGCGCTGGGTCGCCGCCCGCGCAACCGACGACGCCGCGGCCGCGCGCTGGACGAAGAAGGACTAGTTTATCGATGACAAGCATACCGCTCGGCGCCGCCGAAGTGATCGTCCAGGGCGCGCTCGCGGAGGGCCGCACGCAGAACTTCATGCCGCTGACGGTTGCTGTCCTGGACGCCGGCGGCTGCCTCGTGGCGCTGAAGCGGGAAGACGGCTCCGGCATCCTGCGCCCGGACATCGCGATCGGCAAAGCCTGGGCGGCGCTCGGCATGGGCGCGCCGACCCGGTTGCTGCGCGACCGGCTGGCGGACCGGCCGGCTTTCCAGGCGGCGCTCGCGGCGGCGTCCGACGGCCGCTTCATCGCCGTTCCGGGCGGCGTGCTGCTGAAATCGCCGACGGGCGCGGTGATCGGCGCCGTCGGCGTCAGCGGCGACACGTCGGACAAGGATGAGCGGGCGGCGATCATGGGCGCCCGCGCCGCCGGCGTCGCGACGGACCCGGCGGACCCGCCGGAGAACTGGGCCGCATCCAGGTTGTAGGGTCGGGCATGGACCGAAGCGCGAAATCGGTTCAAGCTTAGTCTCGTCAAGCAATTGCCGGGACGGATGAGCTATGGGCGACCGCGCCGGATGATTGTCGACCTGCTGCCGCTCTTCATGTTCGTGACCCTGATGGCGCTGGTCTTCACAAGCTATCCCATCGGCTTCGTGCTGGGCGGGACCGCCGCATTGTTCGGCTTGATCGGCTCCCTGTTCGGGGTGTTTTCGTTCGTCGAGTTCTTCAACTTCGCGCCGCGCGTCTGGACGGTCGCGGAGAACCTGCAAATCATCGCTGTGCCGCTGTTCGTCTTCATGGGCGTGATGCTGGAGCGGTCGGAGATCGCGAAGGACCTGCTGGCGGCGCTGCAATTGCTGCTGCGGCCCGTGCCGGGCGGCATTGCGCTGGCTGTCACGCTGATGGGCGTGATCTTCGCCGCGATCACCGGCGTCGTCGGCGCCTCGGTCATCGTGCTGACGCTGATCGCGCTGCCGCCGATGCTGGCGGCGGGCTACCGGCCGTCGCTGGCGCTTGGCGTCATCGCCGCCTCGTCGACCCTGGGAATTCTGATACCGCCGAGCATCCTGCTGGTGTTTCTCGGTGAGATGCTGCCGATGTCGGTCGGGTTTCTGTTCGCCGGCGCCATGGCGCCGGGGCTGCTGCTGGCGTTGCTCTATGTTCTCTACATTTTGATCCTGGCGCTTGTGGACCCGGCGGCCGCGCCCAGGGCGACGGCGGCCGAGGCGCGGCTGGACCGGGCGCGCGAGCCGGTCCTGCCTATTCTCGTCCGGGGCATCCTGCCGCCTGCGGCGCTGATCGTTCTGGTCATGGGCTCGATCCTGACGGGCTTTGTCACGATTACCGAGTCCGCGGCGGTCGGGGCGGCGGGCGCGCTGCTGCTTGCGGCGGCGCGCGGCAAGATGGGAGGCGGCGCGCTCGCCGAAAGCCTGACCCGCTCGACCATGATCATCGGCATGATCTTCCTCCTCTATATCGGCGCCACCAGCTTCGCTTATGTGTTCCGGTCGCTTGGCGGCGACGAAGTGATCGAGATGTCGATCGCGGCCGGCGCATTCGGCCCCTGGGGCATTCTGATCCTCGCGATCGGGACGATCTTCGTGATGGGCTTCTTCTTCGACGTGCTGGAGATCTTGCTGATCGCCGTGCCGCTGTTCGGCCCGATCGTCATTCTGCTGGACTTCGGCAGCCATATTCCGCAGCCGGATGTGGTCTACTGGTTTGCGGTTCTGGTCGCGATCACGCTGCAAACGTCATTCCTGACGCCGCCCATGGGCCTGTCGCTGTTCTACATCAAGGGCGTCGCGCCGCCTTCGATCGCCATGCGGCAGATCTATGCCGGCATTGTGCCGTTCGTTTGCCTGCAGCTTCTCTGCGTCGGTCTGGTTCTGGCCTGGCCGGAGACCGTGCTTTACCTGCCCCATCTGTTGTTCGATCCTTAGAGCATGGCGCGTCCAAGTGGACGCGCGGTCCATGCTCTATCTTATTGATAGCGATCAACTTATCCCGCTTTTGGCGATTCCGCCAAAAGCGGGGTTGATCTAGCGCAAGGCGCCGCCGATGTCTCAACCCGCAGCCCCGCGATCGATCTGGCGCCTGCTGCTCCGCCTGGCGCGGTGGGCGGATGCGCCGGCGATCCTGACCGGCAAGGCGGTATCGTGGCTGTTCCTGCCCTTGATCGCCATCATCGTCGTCGATGCGATCTCCCGGAAATTCCTGCGCCGGCTCGACTTTGTGGTCGCCAACGATCTGCATGGCTTCTTCAATTCGCCGGTGTTTCAGGATGCCGAATGGCATCTGCACACGATCATCTTCATGGGCGCGATCGGGTTCGCCTACACCCGGAACGCCCATGTGCGGCTCGATCTGTTTCGCGGCCGCCTGGGCGTGCGGGGCCGGCTGATCGTGGAGCTGGCGGGCGGCGTGCTGCTGCTGACGCCGTTCCTGGCGATCTTCTGTTATTACGGCTGGGATTTCTTCTACCTCGCCTGGGAGAAGAACGAAGGCTCGCCCGTCGTGATCGGCATCGGCGCGCGCTGGTTCATCAAGTTCTTCATATTCCTGGGACCGGCGCTGCTTTTGCTGTCGGCCATCGCCATGATGCTCCGGGTCGTCGTCCGCCTGTTCGGCCCGTCAGCCCTCACTGACGCAACTGGCACGGGACCGATCGCCGATGCCGGCTATTCGGCCTATACCTGACAGGCCGGAGCATGCGGTTCGCTCAAGAACCGGCATCGCCAAACGCAAAACCCCGCCCGTGCCAGGCGGCAGGGCGGGGTTTCAGGTTCGCAGTAGATCTTCAGATCAGGGCGTCAGCCCATCCGAAGCCGCGCCGCCATCGGGCCGCGCGGGCCGGGACGCACATCGACTTCGATGGTCTGTTCCGGCTGCAGTTCGTTCAGGCCAGCGCGCTCGACGACACGGGCCGGGACGTAGATGTCCGGGCTGCCGTCGTCGGGCATCGCGAAGCCGAAACCGCGTTCGGTATTGTAGAACTTGACCGTCGCATTCTTGGTCTCGAGCGGGGCCCGATCATCGCCGCCGCGCGCTGCGCCGCCGCCGTAGCCGCCGCGATCGCCGCCGCCGCCGTAGCCGCCGCGATCCCCGCCGCCGCCATAGCCGCCGCGCGGCGCGCCGTAGCC
>CALAHN010000068.1 GCA_937891825.1 uncultured Alphaproteobacteria bacterium | reverse complement strand
CAGTGGTAGACTTTTGCGCCGCCAATTGGCTGGTTTTTACGCCGCCGTTGACACCGAGCGCGTTCTCGGGCAGGCGGCGGCGGCGAAAGTCCAGGCGGCCTTCGCCTATGCGCCGGGCGGAGCGATGGCGACCCTGACGGTCGAGCGCCTGGATGCGCCGGGCCGACTGACCGCCGATATCGCCTATCGCCTGGATGACCAGCATTTGAAACTGGCGCTCGATGTCACGGAGCCGGCGGGCGGACTTGCAACCCAGTTCGCCGGTCTGCCGGACGGCGTGGACGTCAGCCTGAACGGCGCCGGCGACTTGAATTCCTGGGCGGGGCAACTCAAGGCGAGCAGCGGCGCCGAGCCGTTGCTCGACCTCGCGCTCACGCTCCTGCGGCAGGACGGCGATATCCTGCTGACGGCGGACGGTCCCGTCATGCCCGGCCTCGTGGCGCCGCCGGACGCTCTTCCGCTGATCGGCGCAGCGGCGGAGATCGGTCTGACCGTGCGCGCGGCCGAGGACGGCGACCTGATCCTGGTCGAACGGGCGACGGTCGACGCGGCAGCTTTCGCCGTGACGGCCTCGGGGTCGTTTGCGCCGCCGACGGGCGCGATCGAGGCGACGCTCGCCAGCTCGCGGCTCGATCCGACGGCCCTCGCCAGCTTCGCGCCAGGCGCGGCGCTGACGGCGCCGGAAATTCGAATGACGGCGTCGGGAACGCTGGATGCGCCGTTCGTGCATCTCGATCTTGGCCTCGCCGAAGCGCGCTTCGAGGGCATTGCGGCGCACGGTCTGCTGCTGGCCGCGGACCTGACGGGGCCGATGGATGCGCCCAACTCGACCCTGGCGCTCCGGCTGGACCGCCTGGCGTCGGGCGCTGTCGTGGCGGACGCCGTCACGGTCGACGCGACGGTCCGCGCCGACCGGGACCGCCCGAACGCCGTCGATTTTGAGGCGACGGCCAGGGCTGCGGCCGTGGCGCTCTGCCAGCCAGCGCTCGATCCGACGCTCGCCGGCCCCTGGCAGGTCAACCTCAAGGCCGCTTACGACCCGAGCGTCGCCCAGTCGCCTATTGCATTGACCGGGGCTGGCGGCGATGGCCTCGACGTCGCCTTTCAGGGGGACGTGACGCCCGCCGGGGCGGTCAGGGGGCGGGCGGGCGTGACCGTCGCCGACCTGCAGGCGTTCGCTGCGCTCGCCGGCGCGCCGCTCTCCGGGCCGGGATCGGCTGCCGCCAATGTCGACTTCGGGCCGGGCGGTCTGGCGCTTGACGATATTGCCGTCACTGGCCACGGCGCGACGGTCAGCGGTCGGGCCATGCTGGACCCGAGTTTCAAGACGATCTCGGCAGCCCTCAAGCTTGCCGCGCCCCAGCTTGGCGAACTTGCGAAACTGGCGAACGCGCCGATATCCGGCGCGGTTTCGGGAGATTTCGCGCTATCGGGCGCTGTCGCCGACCCGGCCGCGACGGTGGCCTTGCGCTTCAAGCCGCTGGTCGCGGGCGGGGAGCGCTTCGCCGAGGCGGCGCTTTCGGTCAACGCGACAACCCTTGTCTCCGGGCCGAAAGGCGCGTTCAAGGCTTCGGCGCAATCGCCTTACGGCCGAGTCACGGCTGAATCCCAGTTTGCCCTGAAGGGCGACGCCCTGGCGCTGAAAAGCCTCAAGCTCGGCGCGCCGGGGGCCGCCGCCTCCGGCAGTCTCAACGCCAATCTCAGGACGACGACGGCGACCGGCAAGATTGCGCTCAATGTCTCAAGTTTCGCCGATGCGCTTCGCCCGCTTGGCATCGAAGCTTCGGGCAAGGCCAAGGGCGACATCGTGCTGAAGACTGCCAAGAAAGGCGGGCAGACCGTTGATCTGACAGTTGATATCAAGCAATTCGCCGGCTTCGGCGTCGAGCTTGCAGAAGCCAGGCTGACGGCGAAGGGCGGGCTTGATGGGAAGGCGCCGATCGCCGCCCGCCTATCGGCCAAGGGCTTCGCCGCGAGCGATATTTCCGCCGAAACCCTGACGATCCGCCTGGACGGGCCGTTGCGCGCCGCTGACCTCAAGCTGACCATGAAGGGCCGTGCGGCCGAGCGGCCGCTGACGTTGAACATCGCTGGCGTGCTTGCGATCCAGGAAGCGTCCCAGAGCTTCCGGCTGGCGAAAGGCGACGGCGCCTTCGCGGGCGCTGCCTTCGCGATCGCGCGCGGGCTGGAAGTCAGCCAGGGCAAGAAGGGCTTCGCGGTTCGTGGGCTCGACCTGCAATCGGAGCCCCTGTCGCTGCGGGCCGATGCGTCGGTGGCGTCGGGCAGGATCGACCTTGATCTGAAGCAAGCCGACGTCGATCTCCGGCGGCTGGCGCAGCTGATGCCGGATACGCCGGTGGCGGGCACGATATTTGCTTCCGGTCGGATCAGCGGTCCCTTGCAGGGGCCGTCGGGCCGGCTGACGTTGACGGCGCGCGGCATCTCCGCTCTCAACGAGCCGGGCAGCCCATCAATCGATGTTGATGGCAATTTCAATTTGTCGCCGAGCGCGCTGGCGCTGGATATCTCCGGCACGGGCCTTGGCGCGACGCCGATCACCATTCAGGGCAGCGTCGGCCTCGTTCAGGGCGACGGCCTGCCGGCGCCGGGCCCGCAGTCCCGGTTGGCGCTCCGCATCCAATGGACAGGCGATGTCGCGCCGTTGATGGCGATGGCGCCCGTCGACGGCCATATTCTGAAAGGCGCGACAGCGATCGATCTCAGCATCGGCGGCACGGTCGCCGCGCCGGACGTGCAAGGCGCCGTCCGCCTGGGACCCGGCACATACGAAAGCCTGGATTATGGCACGAAGCTCGAGTTCGCGACGATCGAGGTTCTGGCGAACGGTCCGAACCTGACGCTCTCGCCGTTCAAGGCAAGGGCGGGGAAGGGGACGATTTCCGGTCAGGGGACGGCTTTTCTGGACGGCGCCCGAGGCTACCCCTTTGAAATAGCCTTCACGCTCGCGAACGCGCGCGTCGCTGCCCGGGACGATATCCGCGCCGAGATCAGCGGTGACGTGAAGGTGACGAACGATGCCAACGGCATGCTCGCCTACGCCCGGATCGTGACCGAGAAAGTCGAGATTGAACTGATCGACGCGCTGCCGCCCAGCATTCCGACCATGAATGTCACGGAGACAGGGCCGATCCCGCCTGGCCGGAAAGCCAAGCCTGAGGAAGCGGCCGAGAGCGGCCCGCCGATTGCGTTGGATGTCACGGTGGCGATCCCGTCCCAGTTCTTTGTTAGGGGCCGGGGGCTGGATTCCGAATGGCAAGGCAATATCGCCGTCACCGGTACGGCGGATCGTCCGACGATCAACGGCCGGATCAATCTTAAGCGGGGCCGTTTCGACCTTCTGGGCAAGGATCTGGCGCTCAAGGAGGGCGTGGTCCAGCTGCAGCCGGACGCCAGCCAGCGCCTGGAAGCCGTGATCGATATACTGGCGCAGTTCGAATCGGACGATTTTATCGCGTCCGTCCGTCTGGAAGGCCCGGCGACTGCGCCAGAGTTGATCCTGAGTTCGTCGCCGGACCTGCCTCAGGACGAAATCCTGTCGCGTTTGTTGTTCGGCAAGAGCGCAGGCGCGCTGTCGGCAGTCGAATCCTTCCAACTGGCGGCCGCGGTCGCGAGCATGGCGGCGGGCGGCGGCGGCGGCGGCTTCGATCCCATCCGCGTCATCCGCCAGGCGACGGGCCTGGACAACCTGCGCATCGATGTCGATGGCGCCGGCGCGGCGGCGCTCGAGGCCGGGAAATACCTGACCGACGACATCTATGTCGGCGTCAAGCAGGGCGCCACAGCCGCCGACAGCGCCGTCATCGTCGAAATCGATATCTTCAAGAACGTCACCATCGAAAGCGAATCCCGTCAGGACGGGTCGCAGAAGGTCGGGGGACGCTTGAAGTGGGATTACTGATCGGCCAGACCCAGCGCCGGCAATTGATCGAGCAGCGCCCCGAGATCCGGCGACACCGAGGTTAGCGGCAGCCGGCATTCCGGCGAGGCGATCAAGCCCTGACGCCAGAGGCAATACTTGATGGGCATCGGGTTCGCTTCCTGAAACAGCCGTGGAATGAACTGCTGCAAGGGCGCCCAGAGCGTGCGGGCGCCCAGGTGATCGTTCGCGCCGATGCGCGCCGCGATCTCGACGAACCGCTCCGTCGCGATATGGGCCGACGCCAGAATGCCGCCGTCCGCGCCGTTGCACATCTGCGGAAAGAACAACCCGTCCTCGCCCGTCAGGACCGAGAAGCCGGGCGGACGGCTGGCCAGCAGGTCGAGCGATTGCTCGATGCTGCCGGAACTGTCCTTGACGCCCACGATATTCGGCGTTTCCGCCAGGCCCAGCAGCGTCGCGTTGGCCAGGTTGACCGATGTCCGGTAGGGGATGTTGTAGATCATCACCTGCCGGTCGGTCGCGCTGGCGATCGCCCTGAAATGCGCCGCCATGCCCTCCTGGGTCGGCCGGTTGTAGTAGGGGCAGACGGAGACGATGCCGTCGAACGGGAAGCGGCTGAGCCGCTCGACCGACTTGATCACCTTGGCCGTGGCGTTGCCGCCGATGCCGACGAAAATCGGCGCGCGGCCGGCGACCGCCGCGACGGTCTCGGCGACGATGGCGTCTTCCTCGGCTTCGGTCAGGGTCGGCGCTTCGCCCGTGGTGCCAAGCGGGAAGAAGCCGGCGACGCCCTTGTCGATATAGTGCTCGATCAGCCGACGGTAGCTCGCCAAGTCTACGGCTCCGTTGTCGAATGGCGTGATCAGCGGCAGCCAGACGCCCTTAATCATGGCGGTATTCCTTGTCCGATGCGATGACCTCAGAGCTAGCAAGGCTCAAAGAATTAGGATAGCTAAATTGATTAATGCATAACATTTCAGAATCTAATGGACTGCGCCGATGCTCCGAAATATCGATGTGGCCGTCGCCCGGGCTTTCCTGGCGGTCGTGGAAACCGGCAGCGTGACGCTGGCGGCGCGGCAACTGCATTTGACCCAGGGCGCGATCAGCCAGCAGATCGGCCGGCTCGAGGCGCTGGCGGCGTCGCGTCTGTTTGTCCGCGCCGGGCGCGGCATGACGCTGACGCCCGAGGGGCGGCGAGCTGTGCCGCTGGCGCGGCAGTTCCTCGCCGCGAATGAAGCGCTGCTCGCGGCGCTCCGCCAACCTGCATTCCAGGGCGAAGTCCGCTTCGGCGCGCCCTATGACATTATCGGCAGCTATGCGCCGCATATCCTCCGGCGCTTTAGCAGCGCGTTCCCCGGCATTCGCGTGTCATTGATCTGCAAGGATACGATCGTCCTGCTGGAAGACATGCGGGCAGGGCGCATCGACCTCGCCCTGACGACGGAGTTGGGCGTCGGCAAGGGCGGGGAGACCTTGCGCAGCGACCGGCTGGTATGGGCCGGCGCCCGAAATGGCGACGCCCACACGCGGGACCCGCTGCCGGTGTCGCTCGGCGCGGATACCTGCGTGTTCCGCCCGGTCGCAATCGCCGCCTTGAAGAAAGCGCGCCGGGAATGGGAGGCGGTCTGCGAGGTCAGCAATATGGAGCCGGTCCGCGCGACGATCGAGGCGGACCTGGCGGTCGCGCCCTTGCTTAGCCACTCGACGCCGGAAAGCCTGGATATCATCGACGGCGATCCCCGGTTGCCGAAGCTGCCGCTTTTCTGCGTCAACCTTTATCAGGCGGAGCGTTTGAGCCCTGCGGCGCAGGAATTCGCGGCCCATGTGCGCCGCAGCGTCGCCGCCGGGTGACGCCTGCTATCTGCCCCAGCGAAGCGCGAGCGGGTTCGCCGCCTGCGCGAGTTCCAGGAGTTCGCGCCGCGTATCCGCGTGCAGCGGCCGCGTTGGGTGGCGAACGTGATCGGATTTGATGACGCCGCCTTCCTGCATCACGACCTTGGAGGCGCGCCAACCGCACTGGCGGTTCTCGAAATTGATGAGCGGCAACACGTCCTTGTAGATGGCGCGGGCGGTCGCCCGGTCGCCGGCCAGGTGGGCCGCGATGGCGGGCCTGATCAGGTCCGGCAGTGTCGCCGAGGTCATGGAGCCCGTGGCGCCGGCGTCCATGTCGGCCATCAGCGTGATTGCTTCCTCGCCGTCGAACGGGCCTTCGATGGCGTCGCCGCCGGCGACGAGGAGCGCCCGGATCTTCGCCGCCGCCTGGGGCGTCTCGATCTTGAAGAGCTTTACCTGCTCGATCTCGCGCGCCAGCCGCGCCAGGAGCGCGACCGACATCTGGACGCCGGAAAGCGGGGCGTCCTGCACCATGATCGGAATGCCGCCCGCGGCGCCGGCGGCTGCGAAATGCTCGAACGTCGCATCCTCGTCGGCCCGGAGGCCGGCGCCGTGATAGGGGGGCATCAGCATCAGCATGGCGGCCCCCATCGCGGCCGCCTCCCGCGCCCGGGCCTGGACCACGGCCGTCGCGAAATGCGAGGCCGTCACGATGATGGGAACCCGTCCCGCCATGTGCTCCAGGCAAAGGCGCGTCAGGGTCGCGCGCTCGTCGTCGCTCAACAGGAATTGCTCGGAGAAGTTCGCGAGGATGCAGACGCCGTCGACGCCTTGATCGACCATGCAATCGAGCACGCGGCGCATGCCCTCCAGATCGAGCGAGCCGTCGTCGTTGAAGGGGGTCGGCGCAACCGGCCAGATGCCGGAATAGGGTTTGGCGGCCACTGGCTTCGCTCCCGGTCAGGCAGCTTGGGGCAGGACGTCGGAAATGCGGCCCTGGAAGCGCGGCATGACCTTTTCGGCGAAGATGCGCGCCGCCTTGGCGTGGGGATATCCGGACAGGCAGAAGCTTGTGCATCCGGCCTGAACGAACTCTTCCAGGGTCGCCGCCACCTGTTCGGGGTTGCCGACGACTGCGATGCCGGCGCCGGCGCGTACGGTCGATATGCCCGTCCAGAGATGGGGGCCTAGCTTCATGCTCTCGCCTGACTCCTCCAGCAGTTTCCAGACCTGGCGGTTGGCTTCCGATGTGCGCCGGATGCCTTCGGCGGCGTTCGCCGCATTCGGGCGCGTCCGCATGTTCGCGAGTTCGAAGCGGGTGGCGCCGGCGATCAGGCGCTCGGCGTCCGCCCAGGCTTCGTCCTCCGTCTCGGCGCAGACGATCTGCAGGCGCATGCCGAACCCCAGTTGCGCTTCCCGGCCGTGACGGCGGGCGCGGGCCTTGAGGTCCTGGATCTTTGCGGCGATGCCGGACGGCCGGTCGCCCCAGAACAGGTGAACCGTGGAATGCTTGGCGGATATCTCCAACGCCTGTTCCGACCCGCCGCCCAGGAAGAAGGGCGGATGCGGCTGCTGCAGCGGCTTCGGTTCAATCGCCGTGTCGACCTGATAGTGCTTGCCGAAGAAGCCAATGGGCGCATTGCTGGACCAGAGGCGCTTCATGATCTGGACTTCCTCGTCCATTTTCTCATAGCGCGTGGTTTTGTCGTCGGGGATGCCGTCGGCCTTGGTGTCATCGTCGTTGATGCCGGCGATCAGGTTGATGCAAAGGCGCCCGCCCGACATCTGATCCAGCGTCGCGAACATCTTCGCCGACAGCACCGGGTTGCAGTAAGCCGAGCGAAGGGCGACGAGCGGCGCCACATGTTTCGTGCGCGCAATGTAATAGGCGCCGACCACGGTCGCCTCCCAGCAGGCGGCGTTGACCGGCATCAGCATGTAGGTGAAGCCTGCATTGTCGACGACATCGACGATTTCGTCGAACAGCGCGCGGCTTTGGGGCAGGCGCGCCGCAGGATCCGCGAGGCAGGTGCTATCGCCGCTGGTCGGCAGAAACCACCCGAATGTCAGATTGCGTTCAGTCATCGCCTCGCTCCCGGAGATCGCTTGTTTGGGCGACTATAACCGATGGCGAGCGGGGCGGGGACTTGCTTTCGCCGGGCAAGGCGCCTTACAGCCGCTGCGATGACCGACGCTGCCCGCCCCTTCCTCGCCAACCGCGACGCCCGCAGGCTCTTCCTCGCGCGGCACGGCCTCAGCCAGCCTTTCGGCGCGCCGCTTTCGGCCGCGAATCTGCATGAATTGATCCAAGAAATCGGGTTCGTGCAGGTCGATAGCGTCAACACCGTCGCGCGCGCCCATGACATGATCCTGGCCGCCCGGAACGCCAATTACCGACCGCGCCAGTTGAAGGCCCTGTTGGAAAAGCGCCGGAGCCTGTTCGAGCATTGGACCCATGACGCCGCCATCATCCCGATGGCGTTCTATCCCCACTGGCGGCTGCGCTTCGAGCGGGACGCCGTGCGGCTGCGCGACCGGTGGCGCGACTGGCGGCGGGATGGCTTCGAGGACAGGTTCGAGGCCGTTCTGGCGCATATCCGCGAGCGCGGCCCGGCGATGGCCCGCGACGTCGGCGGCGACGAGGACCGGTCCAGCGGCGGCTGGTGGGACTGGCATCCCTCCAAGACGGCGCTCGAATTTCTTTGGCGGACCGGCGCGCTCGCCGTCAGCGGGCGCGAGGGCTTCCAAAAAATCTTCGATCTGGAGGAAAACGTCGTGCCGGCGGATATCCGCGCGCATCGGCCCAATGGCGATGCGACGGTCGCCTGGGCGTGCGAGAGCGCGCTCGACCGGCTGGGGTTCGGCACGTCCGGGGAGATCGCCGCCTTCTGGGCGACGGTTGCGCCATCGGAGGCCAAGGCCTGGGCGGCGCGGGCCCTGGGCGACAGCGTGATCGAAGTCGATGTCGAAGGCGCCGACGGCGGCGTCAGGCGCGCCTTCGCCCGGCCCGACGTTCTGGCGGCCGTGGCCGCAAGCCGGCCGCCCCTCGGGCGGCTGCGCGTGCTCAGCCCTTTCGACCCGGCGCTCAGGGATCGGCGGCGGGCGGAATGGCTGTTCGGCTTCCGCTACAGGATCGAGATATTCGTGCCGGCGCCGAAGCGGACCTATGGCTACTACGTCTTTCCCGTGCTGGAAGGCGACCGGCTGGTCGGGCGCATCGATATGAAGCGCGACGAAGGCGCGCTCGCCGTCACGGCCTATTGGCCGGAACCGGGACTGACGCTTGGCCGGGCGCGCGCCCTGAAGCTGGAACGGGAGCTTGATCGTCTGGCGGTCTTTGCCGGTTGCGACCGTGTGCGCTTCGCCGATGGATGGCTCCGTCAGCCGCTCTGACGCCAAAGGCCTTTGACGCCAGTATGGGCGATGGGCGCTCATTTATCCGGCAGGCGCCGGATTGTGATGCACTTTGGCCTCGTGCTGCGTTTTCAGGCTTGCCCATGACGGAGAGGGCGTTACTGTCGTGGGTTAAGCGCAGCCCCATCGAGGCAACAGCAGGCGGCCTGCGAGACAAAGAAGGAGGCTTAGATGCGACAATCCCGATGGCTACTGGCGACGGCGGCCGTATTTGCGCTGGCGAGCGCGCCTGCATTCGCCGAGAACGTCTTCAAATGGGCCAGCCAGGGCGACGCCCTGACGCTCGACCCGATGTCCCAGAACGAAGGCCCGACCAATGCGATGAACGGGCAGCTTTACGAATCGCTCGTGACCCGCGATCCGCAAATGAAGCTGCAGCCGGAACTGGCGGTCTCCTGGACCGGCGCCGCCGACGGCTGGACGTTCAAGCTGCGGGAAGGCGTCAAGTTTCATGACGGCGCCGACTTCACCGCCGAAGACGTGAAATTCTCGATCGAGCGCGCCCAATCGCCCAGTTCCGACTTCAAGGAACAGGTTTCCGGCATCACCAGCGTTCAGATCATCGACGATCACACCGTCAAGCTGATGACCGATGGCCCGAACCCGATTCTGCCGAACCAGCTGACCTCGACCTACATCCTCGACAAGGATTGGGCCGAAAAGAACAACGTTACGACCCCGCAGGATTTCAAGGCCAAGCAGGAAACTTATGCGGTTCGCAACGCGAACGGCACCGGCCCCTTCAAGGTCGTTTCGCGCGCGCCGGACGAATTGACTGTCCTGGCCCGCAACACCGCCTGGTGGGGCGACAAGCTGTTCCCCGGCAATATCGACCGGATTGAGTATCGCCCGATCGCCAATGCGGCGACCCGTGTCGCGGCCCTGCTATCCGGAGAGGTCGATTTCGTGCTCGATCCGCCGCTGCAGGACCTGAAACGCATCGAATCTGCCGATGGCCTGAAGGTCATTACCGTCGCCCAGATCCGCTCGATCTTCTTCGGCATGGACCAGGGCGTCGCAGAACTCAGGACGTCCGACGTCAAGGGCAAGAACCCCTTTGCCGACGTGCGCGTTCGCGAAGCCATGAACCTCGCGATGGACAAGGTCGCGATCCAGCGGGTCGTCATGGAAGGCCTGTCCTTCCCGACCGGCATGATCACGCCGCCCGGCGTGTTCGGCAACACGCCCGAAAACGACAAGCCGCTGCCGTTCGATCCCGAGAAAGCCAAGGCGTTGCTGGCCGATGCGGGATATCCGAACGGTTTCACCGTGCAATTGGACTGCCCGAACAATCGCTACAATAACGATGAAAAGATCTGCCAGGCGGCCGTCGCGATGCTGGCGAAAGTCGGCGTCAAGGTTAATCTGGAAGCAGTCTCGAAGGCGCAGCATTTCCCCAAGATCCAGAAGCGGACCAGCGATTTCTATATGCTGGGCTGGGGCGTGCCTACCCTGGATAGCCACTATGTCTTCGCGTATCTGCTGGCGGATGGCGGCTCGTGGAACGCCACGGGCTACAACAATGCGCGCGTCAATGAGATCACGGCGGCGATCGCGACAGAAACCGACATCGACAAGCGCACAGCCATGATCGAAGAGGCCTGGAACATCGTGCTGGCGGACAAGCCCTATGTGCCGCTGCACCATCAGGTCATCGCCTGGGCGATGTCGAACAAGGTCGACGCCCCGATCGGCGCCGACGACGCCCTGCGTCCGCGCTTCATCGTCATGAAGTAGTCCAGGAACGTTCGGCCGGGCTGGCGCGACGCGCCGGCCCGGCCATCGTTCAGGCAGGAAATACCCTTCCGAAATGTTCGCATTGATCGTGCGCCGCCTGCTCCAATCCATTCTCGTGATGGCGAGCGTTTCGGTGATCTCGTTCTCCTTGTTCAATTTCGTCGGCGACCCCGTCAACAACATGGTCGGCCAGGACGCGACCCGCGAAGACCGGGTGCGCATCCGCCAGGAACTGGGTCTCGACGACCCGATCATCGTTCAGTACGGTCGCTTTCTCGGCAACGCGATCCAGGGCGATTTCGGGCTGAGCTACCGGATCAAGCGCCCGGTCGATCAACTGATCGCGGAGCGGCTGCCCGCGACCCTGGAACTGGTCTTCGTCTCCGCCCTGATCGCGCTGGGCTTCGGCATAACGGCCGGCGTCTATACCGGCATCCAGCGGAATTCCTGGGCGAGTCGGTTGGTGCTCTCGGGCTCGCTGATCGGCGTTTCGCTGCCGACATTCATTATCGGCATCGGCCTGATCTATCTCTTCGCCGTGCATCTGCGCTGGCTGCCATCGTCGGGCCGGGGCGGCGTCATCGACCTTGGCGGTTGGAAGACCAGCTTGCTGACCATCGACGGTTGGAGGTCGATCATCCTGCCGGCGATCACCCTCTCGCTTTTCCAGATGACGATCATCCTGCGACTGGTCCGCGCCGAGATGCTGGAGGTCATGCAGGCCGATTTCATCAAGTTCGCTCGCGCCCGGGGCCTTTCGGAGCGCGCCATCAATTTCAGCCACGCCCTGAAGAACACGCTTGTGCCGGTTGTGACGATCATCGGCATCAATATCGGCGGCCTGATCGCCTTCTCGGTCATCACCGAGACCGTGTTCCAGTGGCCTGGAACCGGACTGATGTTCATTCAGTCGGTCGATTTCGTCGATGTGCCGATCATGTCGGCCTATCTTTGTTTCGTCGCGCTGGTCTTCGTGGTCGTGAACCTTGTCGTCGACATTCTGTATTTCGTGATCGATCCGCGCATTCGGCTGGGAGCCAAGTAAGATGGCGACGACAAAGCCTCCTCTCGGCTTCTGGGGCCGGCTCGCGGATAACGATGTCGCCCATTCCTTCCTGACGACGCCGTCCGCCATGATCGCGGCCGGCATCGCGGTTCTGTGTATCGGGGCGGCGCTGCTGGCGCCTTTGATCGCGCCGTTCAATCCGTTCGACCCCTCGCAGATCTCGCTTTGGGACGGGAAACTCCCGCCGGCGTGGATCGAAGGCGGGCAAGCGCAGTACCTGCTTGGAACCGACAATCAGGGCCGCGACATGCTCTCGACCATCCTCTATGGCGGGCGGCTCTCGATCATCGTCGGACTGGCGGCGGTCTGCCTCGGCATGGTGCTGGGCGTCGTGCTCGGCGTGATTTCGGGGTATTTCGGCGGGACGGTCGATAGCATCATCATGCGCGCTGCCGATGTGCAACTCACGATCCCGGGCATCCTGCTCGCCATCCTGATCAATGGCGTCGGGCGCGCGGTCCTGCCGCTGGAGATGCGGGACGAGTTCGCGATCTATGTCGTCATCGTCGCCATCGGGCTCACCGACTGGCCGCAGTTCGCGCGCGTCGTGCGCGGCGCGACCATGGTCGAGGTCAGCAAGGAATATGTGCAGGCGGCGCGCGTCATCGATCTGCCGGGCTGGATGATCATGGTCCGCCATATCCTGCCGAACGTCATGCGGCCGGTGCTGGTGCTGGCGACCATCGGCCTCGCGCTCGCGGTCATCGCCGAGGCGACCCTGTCCTTTCTGGGCCAGGGCATTCCGCCGACGACGCCGTCGCTCGGCACGCTGATCCGGGTCGGGAACGAGTTCCTGTTCTCCGGCCTCTGGTGGATCACGTTCTTTCCGGCGATCGCGCTTGTGGTGCTGGTGTTTTCCGTGAACCTGCTGGGGGACTGGATGCGCGACGCTCTCAACCCGAAGCTCCGCTGATGCTGCTCGACATCAAAGGCCTTGACGTCGCTTTCCTGACGCGCCGCGAGACGGTGAAGGCCGCCCGTAATGTCTCGCTCCAGGTCGAGGCGGGCGAGGTGCTTGGCCTCGTCGGCGAATCGGGCGCGGGGAAATCCACGATCGGTAATGCGATCATGGATTTACTGGAGAAGCCCGGCGAAGTGACGGCCGGCGAGATTCTGTTCAAGGGCAAGAATATCCGCGGCCTCTCCGAGGATGAGATGCGGCGCATTCGCGGCGATGAGATCGGCATGATCTTTCAGGACCCGCAGACTTCGCTCAATCCGTTGCTGACCATCGGGCAGCAATTGGTCGAGACCATTCAGAAATCCCTTGGGCTGCGCGACAAAGCGGCGGCCGACAGGGCCGTCGAGCTGCTGGAGGGCGTAGGCATCACCGAAGCCCGGGCGCGGCTCCAGGCCTATCCGCACCAGTTTTCAGGCGGCATGCGCCAGCGTGTCGTGATCGCGCTCGCGCTCGCGGGCGACCCGGACCTGATCATCGCCGACGAGCCGACGACCGCCCTCGACGTCTCGATCCAGGCGCAGATCCTCGATCTGATCAAGGGCCTCTGCCGCTCGCGCAATCTGGGCGTCATCATCGTGACCCACGATATCGGCGTGATCGCCAATATCGCCGACCGGGTCGCCGTCATGTACCGGGGCGAGGTGGTGGAGACGGGACCCGTGGCCCAGGTGCTGGGCGCCCCGACGCACGCCTACACCAAAAGCCTGATCGCCGCCGTGCCGCGCGCCGACAAGCGCCTGAAGCGCTTCGCCGCGATCGATTATATCGAAGGCGGCGACGCGCCCCGACGGCGGATCGACGTCCAGAACCATTGGCTGGGGGCGGCGCAGGACTTCCGGCCGCCCAAGGGCATCGCAGTCGATGTCAAGAACATCAGCTTGAGCTTCGTGCTGCAGAAAGCCATCCTGAAACGCAACCGCAAGATGCTGAAAGCCGTCAACGACGTCAGCTTCCAGATCCGGGAGGGCGAGACCTTCGGTCTGGTCGGCGAGTCCGGGTCGGGCAAGTCGACCATCGCCCGCTGTATCGCCCGGCTCTATAACGTCGATCAGGGCTCGATCCAGGCGATGGGCCGCGATCTTCTGGCGGACCCGCGGGCGCCGGAGACCCGGAAAGCCCGGCGGGCGCTTCAGATGGTCTTTCAGGACCCTTATTCCAGCTTGAACGGCCGGATGCGCGTCGGCGAGATCGTCGCCGAGCCGATCCGTTTCTTCAAGCTGACGGCGGATGAAGCCGAGACCCAGCGCATCATCGGCGACCTGCTGGACCATGTCGGCCTCGGCGCCAGCGCCGCCAAGCGCTACCCTCACGAGTTTTCCGGCGGCCAGCGCCAGCGCATCTCCATCGCCCGCGCGCTGGCCTCCCGCCCGCGCATCCTGATCTGCGACGAGCCGACCTCGGCCCTGGATGTCTCGATCCAGGCGCAAATCCTGAACCTTTTGAAGGATCTGCAGGATGAGCTTGGGCTGACCATGCTGTTCATCAGCCACGACCTGCCGGTGATCCGGCAGATGTGCGACCGGATCGCCGTGATGAAGGACGGCGCCATCTGCGAGATTGGCGAGAACGAGCAATTATTCACCGCCCCGCAGCATCCTTACACCCGCCATCTCCTGGACCTGATGCCGCGCATGGACCTGCTGGAGCCGTCGGCCGTCATGCCGGCGGAGGGTTGACCCTTCCGCCGGCGCGGGACCGCAAAAGCGCAGTCCCTACTTCGGCAGCGCGCCTTCCACGCCTTCGACATAGAAGTTCATTGACGCCAGGTCGCCGTCGCTGGCGGTTTCGCCGGCTTTCAGCCAGGGCGAACCGTCCTGCTTGTTGATCGGGCCTGTGAAGGAATGCCGCGTACCGGCGACAATGTCGTCGATCGCCTGCTGGGCGAGGGCTTTCACGTCAGCCGGCAGCTTGTCCGACAGCGGGGCGATGCCGACCATGCCCGGCTTGATGCCGTCCCAGGTGTCCGTGCTCTCCCAGGTTCCGTCCATCACCGCCTTGACGCGGGCGATGTAGTAGGGCGCCCAGTTGTCGACGATGGAGGTCAACTGTGCGTTCGGGCCGAAGCGCTTCATGTCGGAGGCCTGGCCGAAGGCATAGATGCCGCGCTCCTCGGCGACCTGCATGGCGGCGGGGCTGTCGGTGTGCTGCATCAGCACGTCCGCGCCCTGATCGATCAGCGCTTTGGCGGCGTCGGCTTCCTTGCCCGGATCGAACCAGGTGCTGACCCAGATGACCTTGAACTTGACGTCGGGATTGACGCTCTTCGCCGCAAGATAAGCCGCATTGATGCCGCGCACCACTTCCGGGATCGGGAATGAGGCGATGTAGCCGACAGTGTTGGTCTTCGTCATCTTGCCGGCGATCAGGCCGATCACCGTGCGGCCTTCATAAAAGCGCGCGGAATATGTGGCGAGGTTTGGGGCGCGCTTGAAGCCGGTCGCATGCTCGAACTTCACCTTGGGGAACTGCTTCGCGACCTTGAGCGTCGGGTTCATGAAGCCGAAGGAGGTGGTGAAGATCAGGTCATGGCCGCTCCGCGCCAACTGCTGGATGACGCGCTCCGCGTCGGGCCCTTCGGAGACCTTTTCCACATAGGTGGTCTCGACCTTGTCGCCGAATTCGGCTTCGACCGCCAGCCGGGACTGATCGTGTTCGTAGGACCAGCCGTGGTCGCCGACCGGACCGACATAGACGAACCCAACCTTGGTCTTGCCGTCTGCCAGGGCTGGTCCGCCGATGAGGGCGGCGGCCAGCCCGAGGGCCGCGAGTTTCAGTGCCTTACGCTGCATCAGATTGCCTCCGTTGTTGTACCTGTCATTGCCAAGGGCGTCTCAATCCTGTCGTGCGGCCTATGAGCTTTGGAAGAAAGGCCGGCCAAGCGCCGCTGGCGCGTTCATGCGCTGCCGCGTCTTATCATGGGAGATCAGCGCAAGCACCACGATCGTCGCGAGATAGGGCGCCATCGAGAGATATTGCGCGTCGATATCGATGCCGAAGGCTTGCATATGCAGCTGAATGACCGATACGCCGCCGAACAGATACGCGCCGAGCAAGGCGCGTTCCGGCCGCCAGCCCGCGAACACCACGATGGCGAGCGCGATCCAGCCGCGGCCGGAGGTCATGTTCTCCACCCAGTGCGGCGTCTGGACCAGAAACAGATAAGCCCCGCCGATGCCCGCCAGCGCGCCGCCGAAGGCCAGCGCCATAAGGCGCGCCAGGACGACCGGGTAACCGATGGCGTGCGCTGCGTCAGGGTTCTCGCCGATCGCGCGGAGGATCAGGCCGGCGCGGGTCGACCGGAGAAACCATCCGGCGGCCAGCGCCAGGGCGACAGCGAGATAAACCAGCGCGTCATGGGCGAACAACGCCGGGCCCAGAACCGGGATCTCCGACAGGAGCGGGATCGGGATGGGCTGCAGGGGCGGCGTCGCCTGGCCCGAATAGGCATGGCCGGCAAGCGCCGTCAGCCCCAGGCAGAACAAGGTCAGCGCCAGGCCGGTCGCCACCTGATTGGCGAGCAGGATCTGGGTCAGAAAGCCGAAGGCGAGGGCGGCCGTCGTGCCGGCAGCGGCCGCGACGAGCACGCCTAGCGCGGGCGATCCGGTTTCAAAGGTCGTGGCAAAGCCCGCAAGGGCGCCGACGATCATCATGCCCTCGACCCCGAGATTGAGGACGCCGGATTTCTCCGCCACGACCTCGCCGATAGCGGCGAAGGCGAGGGGCGTTGCGGCGACGATGATCGACGCGATGATGGCCTGGATCAGCTCCATCGCCGCCTATGCCCCCCGAAGCGCGGCGGACGGGGCGGGCCGCCGAGGGATGCGGCGCACCCGGTAGCGGGTCAGCACGTCGATGCCGAGCAGCAGGAACAGGAACATGCCCTGGAAGACGCCCGTGATCGCATTGGGCAGGTTCATGTCGATCTGCGCCGCTTCGCCGCCGATATAGGTCAGCGCCATGACGAAGCTGGCGAACAGGATGCCGAGCGGCTGCAGCCGGCCGAGAAACGCCACAATGATCGCGGTAAAGCCATAGCCGACCGGGATCGCGGGCACGAGCTGGCCCACGGGGCCGGCCGCCTCCAGCATCCCGGCGAAGCCCGCGAGGCCGCCGGAGATGAGGAGGCAGGCCCATACGGCGCGGGGTTGGACGAACCCGGCAAAGCGCGCCGCCCGCGGCGCCTGTCCCGTCACCTTCATCTGAAATCCGAAGACATGATAGCGAAGCGTCAGCCAGGCGACCGCGACGACCAGAAACGCAGCGAGCAGGCCGACATGGGCGCGCGCGCCTTCGAATAGCACCGGGACCGTCGCGGCGTCATGGAAGAGCCGGCTTTCGGGAAAATTGAAGCCGGTCGGGTCCTTCAAGGGGCCGTGCACCAGGATGCTGAGGATGTGGGTCGCCACATAGGTCAGCATGAGCGTCACGAGAATTTCGTTTGTATTCAAACGTGTCCGCAAGAATGCGGGGATCGCGGCCCATGCCATGCCTGCGGCGATGCTGGCGAGCGCCATCAGCGGCAGCACCCAGAGGCCTTCCATGTCATAGAGTGCCAGCGCCGTTGCGCCGCCAGCCAATGCGCCGACGGTGAACTGACCCTCGGCGCCGATATTCCAGATGCCGGCGCGGAAGCCGAACGACAGGCCGATCGCGATCAGCAGCAACGGCGTCCCTTTCACCGAGATTTCAGATATATAGAACCAATCGGTGAGCGGTTCGATGAAGACCATGCCGATGCCGCGCACCGGGTCTTCGCCCAAGGCCCAGAACAGCCCCATGCCGGCGGCCATGCTGAGCAGGATCGCCGCCGCGGGCGCGATGTAGATCATCGCCGTCGAAGCGGTCGGGCGGGGCTCCAGGCGGATCATACGGCGATCGCTTCCGATGGCCCGGCCTGGCCGCCCATCAGCAAGCCGATTTCCTCGACCGTGACGTCGCCGACCGCGCGGGGTTCCGAGACGCGGCCGTCGGCGATGACGGAGAAGCGTGAGGAAATCGCCAGAAGCTCACCCAGATCTTGCGAAATGACCAGAACCGCCGCGCCGTCGGCGGCGAGCGTCAAGATCGCCGTGTGGATTGCGGCCGCGGCCGCGGCATCGACGCCCCAGGTTGGCTGGAGCACGCATAGAACATCAGGATTTTGCGCTATCTCCCGGCCCACAATGAATTTTTGCAAATTGCCGCCGGAAAGCGTGCGCGCTTCGGCATGGACGCCGCTGGAGCGCACATCGAAGCGCTTCGCCACGTCGTCGGCGAAGGCGCGGGCGCGCGTCAGGCTGAGGAAGCCGCGCCGCTCCAGGCCCTGGCGGGTCCGGGCGGACAGGAGGACATTGTGGCCGAGGCTGAGCTCCGGCGCAGCGCCATGGCCCAGTCGTTCCTCCGGCACGGCGCAGAGGCCCAGCCGCCGCCGCCGCGTCGGCCCAAGGTCGCCGATGGCGGCGCCGTTCAGGCGGATGCAGCCGGGCGCCGTCCGGCGTTCGCCGCTCAACGCATCCAGCAGTTCCGTCTGGCCATTGCCGGCGATCCCGGCGATGCCCAGAATTTCGCCCGCATGCACGGTAAAGCCGATTTCCTTCAGCGCCACGCCGAAGGGGTCCTCGCTCGCTAGCGACAGGTTCTGGACTTCCAGCCGCGCGCGGCCTGGCGTCATGGCCTTGGCGCCGGCGGCGTTCCAGGCGCCGCCGATCATCATCTCCGCCAGTTCCCGCGCCGAGGTCTGGCGCGGGTCGGCTGCGCCGACCAAGCGGCCATGGCGCAAGACCGTCGCCCGCGAACAGAGGGCGCGGATCTCGTCGAGCTTGTGGGAGATATACAGGATCGAGCAGCCATCGGCCGCGAGCCGCCGCAAGGTTTCGAACAGGGTCTCGGCTTCCTGCGGCGTCAACACCGAGGTCGGCTCGTCCATGATCAGCATGCGTGGGTTCTGCAGCAGGCAACGCACGATCTCGACCCGCTGCCGCTCCCCGGCCGAAAGGGACTGCACATGCCGGTCCGGATCAAGCGCCAAGCCATAGGAATTTGAAACATCGATGATTTTCTGGCTGAGCGCCCGGGTCGGCCGCATGCCGGAAATGCCAAGCGCAATATTCTCCGCGACCGTCAGCGCATCGAACAGCGAGAAGTGCTGGAACACCATGCCGACGCCCATGGCCCTGGCTTCCGCCGGTTTGGCGGGGCTGTAGGGCTGCCCGTCCAGGCGCATCTCGCCGCCGTCCGGCCGCATCAGGCCGTAGATCATCTTGACCATGGTCGACTTGCCCGCGCCGTTCTCGCCGAGCAGCGCGTGAATTTCGCCAGCTTCGACGTGAAGGCTGACCGCATCGTTCGCCAAGACCCCTGGGAAGCGTTTCGTCAGATTGGCGGCTTCAAAGCGTGGCGGGGTCATCACGCGGTCTGTTCGACCTCGATGCCGAGCTCTTCGATCATGGCCTCCCGCATCTTGAACTTCTGCGCCTTGCCGGTGACGGTCATGGGCAGTTCGGTCTTGAAGCGCACATAGCGCGGAACCTTGTAGTGGGCGATCTGACCGCGGCAGAAGGCGCGGATGTCGTCCTCGGTCGCGGTCTGGCCCTGGCGCGGCACGATCCAGGCGGCGACCTCCTCGCCGAAGCGCTTGTCGGGCACGCCGAAGACCTGCACCTCCTGGACGGCCGGATGGCGGTAGAGGAATTCCTCCACCTCGCGGGGATAGACGTTCTCGCCGCCGCGGATCAGCATGTCCTTCACGCGGCCGGTGATGTTGCAATAGCCCTCGGCGTCGATGACGCCTAGGTCGCCTGTATGCATCCAGCCCTCGGCGTCGATCGCTTCGGCGGTCCGCTCGGGGTCGTCCCAATAGCCGCGCATGACGACATAGCCGCGGGTGCAGATTTCGCCCTGGACGCCGGGGGCGACGGTCTGGCCGTGTTCATCGACCACCTTGACCTCGACATGGGGCTGGACGCGCCCGACGGTCGAGACGCGGCGATCCAGGGGGTCGTCTGCGGCGGTCTGGAAGGAGACGGGGCTGGTTTCGGTCATGCCATAGGCGATGGTGACGTCGGCGAGGTTCATCTCCGAAACGCAGCGCTTCATCACTTCGGTCGGGCAGGGCGCCCCGGCCATGATGCCGGTACGGAGCGAGGATAGATCGAAGGCTTTCAGATCCGGGCGCTGCAATTGCGCGACAAACATCGTCGGCACGCCATAGAGCGCAGTGCAGCGTTCGGCTGAAATCGCCTTCAGCGTCGCTTCAGGGTCGAAGCCTTCGCTTGGAAAGACCATCGCGGCGCCGGACGCGACGCAGCCGAGCACGCCCATCACCATGCCGAAGCAATGATAGAGCGGCACGGGGATGCACAGGCGGTCGGCGTGGGTGAAGCGTTGCGCGGCCACGACGAAGCGGCCGTTATTGATGATGTTCACGTGGCTGAGCGTCGCGCCTTTCGGCGCGCCGGTCGTGCCGGATGTGAACTGAATGTTGATCGGATCGTCGGGCTGCAGCATCGCCGTGATCGCGTCCAGGGCCGCGACGTCGACGGCATCCCCGCTCACGGCCACATCGGCGAAATTCAGCATGCCGGGGGTTTTCTCGGCGCCGACGCGGATGACGGCGCGGAGGCTTGGCAGCTTGGCGGCCTTGAGCGCGCCGGGCGTGGCGGTCGCCAGTTCCGGCGCGAGCGTCTGCAGCATCTCCAGGTAGTCGCTGGACTTGAACGCCGCCGCCGTCACCAGGGCGGCGCAACCGACCTTGTTCAGAACGTACTCGACCTCGGCCAGGCGGTAAGCCGGATTGATCGTGACCAGGATAATGCCAAGCCGGGCGGTCGCGAACTGGGTCAGCACCCATTCCGCGCGGTTGGGCGACCAGATGCCGACCCGGTCGCCGGTCTTCAGGCCGAGCTTGAGGAAGCCGGCGGCGACGGCGTCGACCTCGGCGGCGAATTCGACCCAGGTCCAGCGCACGCCTTGCTCGAGGAACACGGCCGCATCCCGATCGGGAAACGCCGCGGCGGTTTCAGCCAGCGCGGCGGGGATGGTTTTCCGCCAGAGCGCCGGCGTCGTCGCGCCGACGACATGGGCGACGCCGTTGCGGGGCAATAGATCGGCGACGGCGTTCATGCGGCATGTCCCCTCGTCAGTCTCGTCAGCGCGCGCCGGGCGTCAGGTTTCGCTGTGCTTCCGCGTCCCGCTTGCCGGTCGGCTTCCCGAATTCCTGGCCGACTGCATAGCCTTTGCGCAATGCGGGCCGCGCCTGCAACGCCTTATACCAGCGTTTGACGTTGGGGAATGCATCCAGATCGACGTTCTGGCGCTTGTAGGTGATGACCCAGGGCCAGCAGGCCATATCGGCGATCGAGTAGTCGCCCGCAATAAAATCGCGGCCCGCCAGCCGCCGGTCCAGAACGCCATAGAGCCGCAGCATTTCCTGCTCGTAGCGGTTCTGGGCGTAGGGAATTTGTTCCGGCGCATAGAACTTGAAGTGACCGGACTGGCCGAACATCGGCCCCATGCCGCCCATCTGCCACATCAGCCATTCCAGGACTTCCATGCGGGGGCGAAGCGCTGTCGGCAGGAATTTCCCCGCCTTCTCGGCGAGATAGATCAGGATCGCCCCGCTTTCGAACACAGCGATCGGTTCGCCGCCGCCGGGCGGATCGTGATCGACGATCGCCGGCATGCGGTTGTTTGGACTGATTTTCAGGAAGTCCGGTTCGAATTGCTCGCCCTTGCCGATATTGACCGGGATGACCCGATAGGCGAGCCCCATCTCCTCCAGGGCGATGGAGATTTTCCAGCCGTTTGGCGTCGGCCAATAATAGGCGTCGATCACGGGGCTCAGCGCTCCTTCAGGTGGCGGGCGCTTCGCCGGCTTTCCGGACAAGCGCTTCCAGGGTTTCATAAGGCTGGGCGCCGACGACGCCATAGCCGCCTGCGACGAACGTCGGCACGCCGGTCACGCCATATTGCCGGGATTTGGCCCAATCGGCGTCGACCGCGGCTTGAAAGGCCCGTGCCTCCAGCGCTTCGCGCGCGGCGGCGGCGTCCATGCCGACGGCTTCGACGATGGCCATCAGAACCTCGACATCGGCGATGTTCTTCGCATCGACGAAATAGGCCTTGTAGAGCGCATCGTGGAGGGCGTCCGCGCCGCCCAGCTGCGCATCGCCCCATGCGCCGACTTCCTGGGCGAGGCGGCTGTTATAGGTGTGGGTCCGCCGACCATAGGGCAGACCCTCCGCGTCCATGCGGGCCTTCATCTGGCGGTACATGCCTTCAACGTCGACGTCGCGGCCCCGGAACAGGTCTTCCAGGGATTTGCCTTCGGCGGGCGTGTCCGGATGCAGCGGAAAATGCACCCACTTCACCTGCACGTCGAAGTTTTCCTTCAGTTTCTCAACACGCCCGGTGCTGAGGTAACACCAGGGTCAAACGTAGTCGGTGAAGATCTCAAGCGTGATCGGATCGGCCATCGCGGCGTCCTCCCGTTTTTGGAGCTGAACTGCCGGAACAGCGTCGCATGAACGGCGGCGGCTCCGCAATCAAACTGTCTCGGCGAGCGCCGCGCCGCTTTCGAACAGCGCCCGAATTTTCGCGTCGTCGAGGCCGGATTCTTTCAGTACTTCGGCCGTTTGTTCGCCGAGGAGCGGCGTCGGGCGGCCTTGGGTCAGCGCGGTGTCGCCAAACTGGATGTAATTCCAGGCCGTCGTCAGCTTGCCGACCTTCGGGTGCTGGCGCGTCGTCACGAAAGCGTTCGCGGCCGAATGCGGATCGTTCAGGAAATGCTCGCTGTCGCCCGGCTGGGCTTCGGCCGCGGGCACGCCGGCGGCCTTGAGCCCCGCCAGCACGTCCGCGAGCGTGCGCCCGGCGAACGCCGCCGCCATCGCCTCCGCCAGCGGCGAGCGCGCCGGATGGCCATCCCAGGCCGCATCCGCCTTCGCGACGTTGAGCCAGGCCTCCAGCGCCGCCTGCTCTGTCGGATGGTCGGCCGCGACATAGACCCAGCCGTCCGCCAATCGGTAGAGCCGGTGATGGGCGCTCAGGCCATATTGCTGCTGATCGGCGAGCGGCCGCTCGGGCTTGCCCTGATAGCGGCTGAACCAGGCCGAACTCAGGACGACGCCGCCATTCAGAAGATTGCTTTCGACCCGCTGGACGACGCCCCTGGTCTTCAATTGATAGAGCGCCAGGATCGTGCCGAGCGCCCCCATGGCGCCGGTCGTGTAGTCGGTCGGCGCCAACTGTGCGGGGAAGGAGGGCGGGTTGTCCGGCCCGCCCTGCGCCCGCTGCAAGCCCATCAGCGCCTGGGCCAGCGGGTCGATGCCCGGCCGCTTGGCGTACGGGCCGGTCCAGCCGTAGCCCGTCAGGTGGGTTTCGATCAGCGTCGGGTTGATCGCGGGCGTGATGCCCATGCGCTCCGAGGCGCCCGGCCGCATGTTGGCGAGCAGCGCGTCGCAGGTCGCCGCAATCGCCTGGATCGCTTCCTTGGCGCCCGGCTTCTTGGCGTCGAAGCAGACCGAGCGCTTGTTGAAATTGACGTTGTAGAAATACGTCCGGCCGATCGGACGCGAGATGTCGCCGGCGGGCGGCTCAAGCTTGATGACGTCGGCGCCGAGGTCGGCGAGCAGCCGCCCGCCGGTCGGCCCGGCGATCAGATTGGTGATCTCCAGCACGCGAATGCCTGCCAGGGGCGGCGCCTCTTCGCCCTGGAGCGCCGCTGGCGGCGGGTTGGAGGCTGTGAGGGCGGGCAGGCTGGGCGGGGGCGCCGCCCTCTTGGCGCGGGGGCCCTGGGGCGCGGCTGGGGTCTTGGTGAAGGCGATGGGCGCGCCCATCTGGACGACGGGGCCGCGGTCGGGATCGTCCGCCTGCCAGACCATGCCGTTATGCCGGACCTGTTCGTCGTCCAGGCTTTCCTCGGCGTGGCGGGCGGGCGCGAAGGGCACGTCGGCTGCTTCGAACGCGGCGCACCAGTCGGCGGCGGCGCGGGCCTTCATGATCTTCGTCAGCGCGTCGCGCATTTCCTGCACGTCGGCTTCCGTCTTGCCGCCGCGGCCTTTGTCGAAGCGCGGTTCGGCCACATAGTCGGCGATGCCCATCAGTTTGGCGGCGGCGCCGATGAAGCCTTCGTGGACGCAGCCAAGCTGGACGTAATTGCCGTCCGCGCATTCATAGACGCTGTAGAAGGGCGCGCTGCCGGACGGGTGGGACTGGAAGACATGGGGCGCAATGCCGTCGCCCAGCACCTTCGGATGATAGAGCAGCGCGCCGGCCAGCATCGAGGTTTCGACCATGCGGCCGCGCCCGGTCGTCTCGCGCGCCAGCAAGGCAGCCGCGACGCCGATGGCGGCGAAAATGCCGGCGCCGACGCTCGGCAGCGGATGCACGGTGTGGACAGGCGCGGCGCGGAACCCCGGCATGCCGCCCAGAACGCCGGAGCGCGCCAGCACCAGATCGTCAACCGGCGGGTCGTCCTTCAGCGGGCCTTGCTTGCCATAGGCCGTGATCGAGCAGGCGATCAAGCGCGGGTTCAACGCTTTCAGCCGATCGGCCGCGACAAGCGCCTGATGGGGCGAACTGGGCGCAAAATCCTCGATCAGGATGTCCAGGCCGGGGATCAGGCCGGCCAGGACCTCGGCGGCGTCCGGTTGGTCCGGATCGAAGGCGATCGCCTCCTTGCCGCGATCCCAGATCACGAACCCGCCGTCGCGAAACAGCGGCGCCTTCGGATTGACGGCGCGCAAAACCCGCGCGCCGCAATCGCTGAGGAACTGCGTCGCGAGCGCACCCGCATCGTGAACGGAGAGGTCGAGCACTGTGACGCCTTCGAGCGGCCGGGCCATATTCAAGTTTCCATGCAACGAGGTGGAGCGGAGCGGATGGCGCGGAGCGCGCCCCCTTGAACGTCATCTAAGCATCATCTTTCCTGCATGAAAAATGCCTTTTGCCTGGACGCCATCGCCATCGGCGGCATCGGGCGGCTATGCTGCGGCATCGGCGGGGCCAGGAGCGATGGCGCTGGAGGGTGGGGGATGCTGACGTGAACGGCGACGGCGATGGCGAGAAAGCGCGGCGGACCGCCCTGCGCGCGCCGAAGCTCAAGCTGCCAGCTTTCCGGCTCTCGCGGCCGCGATGGCGGCCGGCTTTGCGGTCGCTTCGCCTGCCGGAGCTGACCTGGCGGGATTGGCTGCACATTCTGCGGGGTGTCCGGCAGGAATTGGCGCGCGACAATGTCTCCTTGATCGCGGCCGGCGTCGCCTTTTATGCGATGCTAGCCCTGTTCCCGGCGATTGCGGCCTTTGTCGGCCTCTATGGCATGGTCGCCGATCCGCTTGAGGTGACCAGGAACCTGGACGCCATCGCCGACCTTCTGCCGGAAAGCGCCTTCGAAATCGTCGCGGCGCAGGTGCGCGATCTGGCGGGCGCCGGGCGCACTAAACTCGGTTTCGCCAGCATCCTTGCGATCCTGATTGCGATCTGGGGTGTGCGCGCCGGCGTGAACGCCATTGTGCGCGGCCTGAATGTCGTCTATGGCGCGGAGGCGCCCCGGAAGTTCCTGGCGCAAATTCTGGTGACTCTGACCCTGACGGGCGTGTTGTTTCTGGTCGTCGGGGTGGCGTTCCTCGCAATCCTGGCTATTCCGATCATCTTGAATATGCTGGACTTCTGGGCGATCGGGGAATGGGCGGCCGCGATCTTCCGCTGGCCGATCGTCATCGCCGCCGTCGGCGCCGGGCTTGCAGTGATCTATCGCTACGGCCCCCAACGGGAAGATGGCTCGACGCTATGGTTGAGTTGGGGCGTGGCGCTCGCGACCGTGCTCTGGCTCGTCGGCTCGGCGGCGTTCTCCCTCTATGTCGCGAATTTCGCCAGCTACAATGAAACCTATGGCTCGCTTGGCGCGGTCGTCGGCTTGCTGATGTGGTTCTACCTCAGCGCCTACATCATCCTGCTCGGCGCGGAGATCAACGCCGAGACGGAGAAGTATCTGCGGGCGCGCAATCCGCCGCCGCCGAAACCTGGCCGTCCCGACCTCAGCGTCCTTTGAAGACCGGCGCGCGCTTTTCAGCGAACGCTTTCATGGCTTCCTTGGAATCCTCGTATTTCCCAAGTTCGCCGGTCATGCCCTGCTCGAAGCGGTAGCCATCCCGGAGCGTCATGTCCTCGATCGTGTTGAGGGCATGCTTGGCGAGGGTCATGGCGATCGGGCTTTTGGCGGCGATCTCCCTGGCCATCGCCATGGCGGCGGGCATCAGTTCATCGGCCGGATAAACTGCCTCGACGATGCCGAGACGGTAGAGTTCGTCCGCCGGCACGCGGTAGCCGGTGAACATCATGCGCCGGGTCAGGGAATGGCCGAACAGGCGCATCGTATGTCGCCCGCCGCCGAGCAGGCCGACATTGATCTCCGGCAAGCCAAGCGAGCCGCGCTCGGACGCGATCAGGATATCGCAGGAGGCCGCGACCGCGAGGCCCGCGCCGAGGGCCGGGCCGTTCAAGGCGCAGATCACCGGCTTCTTGCATTCCATGATGGCGTGAAAAGTTTCGCGGGCGGAGCGGCTGCCGCTCCAATGGTCGCCCGGCTGCGGCTCCATGCCAGCTCTCGCCTTGATGTCCGCCCCGGCGCAGAAAATCTTACCGGCGCCGGTCAGGACCGCGACCCGCACGTCGGGCAGGTCGCTCAGGCGGTCGAAGGTTTCCTGGATGCCGGCCTTGAAGGCCGGGCTCATGGCGTTCACGGGCGGATTGTTGATGGTGACGACGGCGATATGGTCGGCGATCGCGCATTCGATGACTTGGGCGTCCATGGCGGTCCTCCTGCGGGAAGTGTTCCGGTTGGAGGCCAGTCTGCGACGGGAACGGCGGAAGCGCCAACCCCCGGCGGCCGCGCGCCATCTGGCGCGGCCGATCAAATCCGGTAAGGTCGATCCCCTGGCATGGGGAGATGCGCGCTATGGAATACGACTACATCATCGTCGGCGCCGGGTCGGCTGGCTGCGTTCTGGCCAATCGCTTGTCGGCCGATCCGAAAATCACGGTGCTGCTGCTGGAAGCCGGCGGCGAGGACAAGAACCTCTGGATCAAGATCCCGGTCGGCTTCCAGAAGCTGATGTACCATCCCACCTTGAACTGGAACTTCGAAACCGAAGGCGAGGCCTCGACCAAGGGGCGGCGGGTCCCGATCCCGCGCGGCAAGGTGCTGGGCGGGTCGTCCTCGATCAACGGCATGCTGTATGTGCGCGGCAACCCGATCGACTACAACACCTGGAGCCAGCTCGGCAATCGCGGCTGGTCCTATGACGATGTCGTGCCCTACTTCAAGAAGACCGAAACCTTCGAGCGCGGCGGCGACGCGCTCCGCGGCGGCGATGGGCCGCTGCATGTCGCGGACATGGTCGAGCGCCATGAACTGGTCGACGCCTTCGTCCAGGCCGGCGTCGAAGCCGGCTACAAGGCCAATCCCGACTATAACGGCGCCGAGCAGGAAGGCTTCGGCTATTATCAGACGACCATGAAGGACGGGCGCCGCTTCAGCGCCGCCGATGCCTATCTGAAGCCGGCGCGCGGACGCAAGAACCTGACGGTCCAAACCGGCGCCTTCGCGCAGCGCGTGCTGCTGCGCGACAAGCGCGCCGTCGGCGTCGCCTACAAGGTCGGCGCTGAAATGCGGGAAGCCCGGGCCGGCCGGGAAGTCATCCTGTCCGCCGGCGCCGTGCAGTCGCCGCAGCTTCTGGAGCTTTCCGGCATCGGCGACCCGCGGGTCCTGCAGGCCAATGGCATTGCGAGCGCGCATGTGCTGCCGGGCGTCGGGGAGAACTACCGGGATCACTATGCCGCGCGCTTCGCCTGGCGGGTGAAGCAGAATATCACGCTGAACGATCAGACCCGCGGCCTCAGCCTCGTCAAGGAAGCGATCAAATACGCCCTGACCCGGCGCGGCATCCTGACCTGGACCGCCGGCATCGGCCATGGCTTTGTCCGCAGCCGGCCGGAACTGGATACGCCCGACTGCCAGTTCTTCTTCGCGCATGGCAGCTTCGACGCCTTCACCCGGGCCTTCCACCGCGAGCCCGGCATGACCATCGGCGTCTATCAATGCCGCCCGGAGAGCAAGGGCTCCATCCACATCCAGTCGCCGGACGCGGCGACGGCGCCAGTGATCCGCCCGAACTATCTGTCGGACCCGATCGATCAGGCGGCGCTCCTCGGCGGCATGCGCGTCGTGCGTCAGGTCGGCGAAGCTTCAGCGTTCGACAAGTATCGGGCCCATGAGCTTTACCCCGGCGTCGACATTCAGTCGGATGCGGACCTCCTGGATTACGCGCGCGGCACGGGCGCCACGACCTATCACGTCATGGGCACCTGCAAGATGGGCGCGGACGCCGATCCCATGGCAGTGACGGACGATCGCCTGCGAGTGCGCGGCATCGCTGGCCTTCGGGTGATCGACGCCTCGGTCATGCCGACCATGCCATCCGGCAATATCAATGCGCCTGTCCTGATGGTCGCGGAAAAGGGCGCGGATATGATCCTGGCGGACGCGGCGCGCTGATCCAGATCAAATCCCTCCGGCGCGGAAATGCCTAAGAGCGGATAATTCGATCGTTATCATGAAGCTGGCGCTTGGGCCGCGCCTCCGCCTGGACGGAACGGCGGGCTGAATGGAGAAGCCAATGGCGGAACGTGATCCGTATACGGTTCTGGGGGTCGAGAAGACAGCGACGGCGGACGCCATTCGCAAAGCCTATCGCCGTCTCGCCAAGAAGCATCACCCAGACCTCAATCCCGGCGACGCGGAAGCCGAACGGCAATTCAAGGAAGCCGCCAACGCCAACGCCATCCTCTCCGATCCGGCGCAGCGCGCACGGTTCGATCGGGGCGAGATCGACGCAAGCGGCCATGAGCGCGCGCCGATGGCGGCGGAGGCGCCGTTTGGCCGAGGGGCAGGGTTCGCGGCGCAGGAAGGCTTCGCCAGCGAGGCGGACTTGCAGGACTTCCTCAAGGAAATGTTCGGCAAAGGCGCTGGCGGCGGCGGCCCGCGCCGTCCCCGGCCGGCGAGAGGCGCCGATCAGGTCATGACGATCACCGTGCCGTTCGGCGTCGCCTGCCTCGGCGGCGTCCGGCGGGTGCGCCTTCCAACCGGCGCGAGCCTGGACGTCACCATGCCGCCGGGGCTGCAGGAAGGCGAACTCATCCGGCTCACGGGGAAGGGCGAGGCCGGGTATGACGGCGGACCGCCGGGCGACCTCTTTATCGAAGCGCATATCGCGGCCCATCCGTACTTTGAGCGCAAGGGCGATGACATCCTGCTCGACCTGCCGATCACCTTCGCCGAGGCCGTGCTCGGCGGAACCGTGCGCGCGCCGACCTTGCACGGCCCGGTGGACGTGAAGGCGCCCGCCGGCGCCAAGGCGGGCCAGCGCTTGCGCCTTGCGGGCAAGGGCGCGTCAAGGCGCGGCGGCGGCAGCGGCGACCAGATCGTGCGCTTGGTCATCGTCGCGCCGGAAGCGCCGGACGATGAATTGAAAGCCTGCCTGGCGGCCTGGGCAAAGCGTCGCCCCGAGAACCCGCGGGCAAAGTTGGAGGACACAACATGAGCAATGGCGATCCGACCGGCGACGCAGCCGAAGGGGGCGACTATCTCCTGACGCTTGTGTGCGCCGAGACCGGCGCCGCATCGGTGGTCGAAGCGCGGGAATGGGCCGCGCGCGGCTGGCTTCGGCTCGAGGCGACGCGGATCGCCGGCGCCAGGCGGTCGACGCTTGGCGCAAGGCTGCTCCTGATCCGCGCGCTCCGCAGCGATATGGGCGTGGAGGATCCGTCCATTGGCATCATGCTCGACCTGATCGACAGGCTGCACATGCAGGTCGCGAAGTTCGAAAGCCTGAATGCCGCGCTTGACGCCGCCCATGGCAAGGGGCCGGACGACGTGCGCGCCTATGCGGCGGAACTACTGGGACGTCGGATCAGCGGCGGCGGCTGAGCTTGCTCCCAGCCTCTGCCATGGTTCCGGATTACAGCTTCGGCTTCGCTTGCACCCGGCGCAGGATCTCCCAGACGGGGACGCCGGTAATGCCGCCGATGACGCCTGCAATATAGGCCGGCAACCGAACCCCGAGCATGGCTTCCAGCAGCAGTGTGACAAGCCAGCTCGCGGCGACGATCAACGCCAGGGTGATAAGCATTCGCTGCCAGATCGGCATCGTCGGTTCCTCCGCCTGGATCGCCATGCGCGATGCGTGGCTCGATCCAGACTATCCGGCGCCGGTTTGAAATGCACGTGGCCGCGCGTCGCCCGCGCTTCGGGTCGTCGTCGACGCATGCGCAAACCGTCGGTACTTCGCGAAAATTGCGCTTGCGCTGATGTTTAAGCCGCATGCGAATGTTGCTTTCGACCGAAAAATGAAGTTAATAAGCAGTTAATAAGCGGCGCAATATTTACTAGGGGCTGTCCGGGTCTTTCCCTTGCTGTTCCCCTCTGGCGGTTCCTGATGGCACAGTTTGCGAACGATCGCGGACAATCGGCGACGTTGACCGTCGATGCTGTCGCGGACGGAAACAAGGCCGACTTCGAGGTCGATATCTCGTTCGGCCGCTCGAACCAGTCCGACGTCAATGTCGTTTTTGCATTCGATGCGTCGGGCAGTCTTGGCTCACAGCAATATGCTATCCAGATTGCGTCAATTCAGAATGCGATCAATGCGTTACGTGTGCAATTCGAAGGTGCTGAGAACAGCGTCCAGATCAAGCTCATCCGGTTTGCGGGCAATGCCACCCAATTTCCTGGAAATTCGACAGAAGCGTTTGACCTGAACGACAGCGTCCTCAACAACATCGCGCAGCTGGCGCCGTTCACAGGCGGCGGTACGAATTTTCTGCAAACCCTTCAAATAGCACGAGCATTTTTTAATTCGGTCGATCCGAACGATGAGAATTTTCTATTATTCATGTCGGATGGCAATCCATCGCCGGCGGGAGCTAATGCAGGCTTTCAAAATGTAGCGGCTGACGTGAAGGCGCTGGCGCAGGTTTCGGCTTTCGGAATCGGGTTCAATATTTCCCTGAACGTCTTGAATGGACTTGATAATACCGGCGGTGCTGAGATCGTTCAAAGCACGTCGGACCTCCGCGACGCCTTGAGCGCGACGCCAATCTTCGCCCTCGCAGTGGTTGATTTCTCGCTCGCGCTCCGCGTCGATGGGGCCGACGATATCGTGGTCGCCGGATTGGACGACCTGACCCGCTCCGGCGGCGGCTTCACGCTGGCGCTGCAGGACGTGCCCGGCTTGACCAAGGGCGTCGCGAGCACGTTTGTCAGCACGGCCATCTTCGATACGGACGGCGACCTCGTAACGACGGCGGACCGGGTGACGCTGGTTGAAACGCAAGCTGTCATCGGCGGCAACGCCGCGCCCGTCGTCGCTGGCCCCGTGACCGCCGCGACGACGGAGAACGCCGCGGCATTTGCGGTCGATCTGCTGCTGGGCGCGTCGGATGCGGACGCAGGCGACACGCTCGTGGTCGCGGACTTCGTCCTGACCAGCGGCGACGGCAGCGGCATCGTCCTCCAGGGGAATGCGCTGACGGTCGATCCGTCCGCCTATAACGCGCTGGCGGTCGGGCAATCGGAGCAGGTGGTCTTCAGCTACGTCGTGAGCGACGGCGACGGCGGCACGGTGCAGCAGACGGCGACGATCTCGATTGCGGGCGCGAACGATGCGCCGACGGCCCGCGATGACGCCATATCCGGGACGGAAGACACGGATATCACCGGCAATGTCCTTGCCGATAATGGCGCGGGCGCCGACAGCGATATCGACGGCGATCCGCTGACGATTTCGACAACGCCGGCGTCGAACGTCGCCAATGGCGTGCTCGTGCTCAACGCCGACGGCTCGTTCGTCTATACGCCGAGCGCCGATTTCGCCGGAACCGACGGCTTCGCCTATACCGTACTGGACGGACAGGGCGGAACTGGCGTCGGTCAGGTGACGCTGACCGTCGCGCCGATCAACGATGCGCCGACTATCCTGCATCAGACCATGGCCGGTTTCGACGGCGCGACGCAGAATTTTGCCATCCGCGAGAATTTCAACGATTTTCCGCGTCAGGCGCTGACTGTCGATATGACGGTCGAACTCGATGCCTCGAACTAGTTCGACGACTTCTTCTCCTACGCCGTCAGCAATCAGGACAATGCGTTCGTGGTGTTCAGCCAGGGCGCGCAGCTTGGCGTCCAGATCAATGGCGCGATCGTTATGTCCGGTTCGACGACGATCAACGATCTGGCGCCCCACCACGTCGCCGTCACCTGGGATAGCGCGACGGGCGCGGTTAAGGGCTTTCTGGATGGCGTCAAGGTTCTGGACGGCGTCGCCTCGCCCGGCCAGGCCCTCGGCGGATCAGGGGCTGTCGTACTTGGACAGGATCAGGATAGGGCCGGCGGCGGCTTCGATGCCCGACAGAGCCTGATCGGCGCAATCGGCGACGTCAACCTCTTCGGCCGCGCCTTTGACGAGGCGGAAGCGGCAGCTTTGGCGGACGGCGCCGTCGATCTTGCGGATCGGTCGATCGTCGCGGCCTACCGGTTTGACGCCGCGGACCAGACCTTCAAGAACGCCGCGGGCGGCCCCGATTTGACGTCTTTCGGCGTCGTTACGCCGCGCAGCGGCCCCGCGAACCCTGCCGACGTGCTTGAGAACGGCAGCCTCGACGTGTTCGGCCTCAAACTGGCCGATGTCGATGTGGGCGCGACGGTGATGAACCTTTCGCTCGAGGCCAGTTCGGGCAGCGTCGACGTCGACGCGATCGCCGGCGTCACGGTCGTCGGCGGCGCCTTGGGCACGGGCGCGGTGAAGCTCGCGGGCACGCTCGCCGACCTCAACGCCGCGCTCGCGACGCTGACCTATCGCCCCGATCCCGGCTTCATCGGCGCCGACCGGCTGACGATCGAAGCCTCGGACGGCGGCGGCACGGGGGCGGGCAATTCGACCGCCGCCAGATTGACGCTCGACATCGTCGTCAATGCCGTGAACGATGCGCCGGTCGCTGCGGACGATGCGGTATCCGGCAATGAGGATAGCGCCATTACGGGCGATGTGCTCGCTGACAACGGCTCGGGCGCCGATAGCGACGGCGATGGCGACGCGCTGTCGGTCGCCGCGACTCCGGTGACAAACGTCGCAAACGGTTCGCTTGTCCTGAACACGGACGGGACGTTCAGCTACACGCCCGACGCCAATTTCAACGGGACCGACAGCTTCGTCTACAGGCTTCTGGACGGGCAGGGCGGAACCGACACGGGCACGGTGACGATCACGGTCAATGCCGTGAACGATGCGCCGACCGTGGCCGATGTCGTGCGCGCCGCGCCGTTCGAGGACGATGCGCCGTTCGTCTTGGACCTCCTGGCCGGCGCCGCGGATATCGAAGGCGATACGCTCGCGGTTTCGGATCTCCGCCAGATCGCTGGCGACGACAAGGGCGTGAGCATTGAGGGGGCGACCCTCAGGATCGACCCAGGCGCCTATGACAGCTTGGCCGCCGGCGCCACGGAAGTGCTGCGCTATGTCTATGACGTCAGCGACGGCAATGGCGGGACGGTTTCCCAGGCGGCGATCATCCGCGTGCGCGGCTTGAACGATGCGCCGGTCGCCCTGAACGATGTTTTCCGCGCCGACGAGGATACGGTCGTCACGGGCAATGTGCTCGCTGACAATGGCGTCAATCCCGACAGGGATGTCGATGGCGACGCGCTGACTGTATCAACGACGCTCGTGACCGCGCCCGGGCGCGGCGTCGTGGTCATGGCGGCCGATGGCTCGTTCACCTACACGCCCGACGCGAATTTCAACGGCACGGACCGGTTCGTCTATACGCTCGATGACGGGCAAGGCGGGACGGATACGGCGGCGGTCCGGATCATTCTGGCGGCGGTCAATGACGCGCCGACGACAGCGGGCTTCCTTCGGGGCTCGGCTTTCGAGAATGGGCAGCCGATCGTGCTGGACCTTCTGGCCGGCGCCGCCGATGTCGATGGCGACGCGCTCCGCATCGAAAATCTGACAGTCACGCTCGGCGATGACAGGGGCGTCGCCATTCAGGGCGGCGAGTTGACCGTCGATCCGACGCAATATGCCAGCCTCGCCGCCGGCGAAACGGAAGTCATCCGGTACGACTACACGATTTCCGACGGCGATGGCGGCACGGTCGATCAAGCTGCGATCATCCGGGTGCGCGGCCTGAACGATGCGCCGGTCGCGCGCGAGGATCGGTTCTTTTTCAGCGAAGACACGGTGCTGCAAAGATCGGTTTTGACGAACAACGGCTTCGGCGCCGATTTCGATCCGAACGGCGACGCGCTAACGGTCTCGGTCAACCCGGCGCTGGCGCCCGTCAATGGCGCGCTGACGCTGCGGGCTGACGGTTCTTTCGAATACCGGCCAGACGCCAATTTCGTCGGCGTCGACCGGTTCGACTATGTGCTGTCTGACGGGAAAGGCGGGACGGCCATCGGCACGGTTCGCCTGACCGTCCGGCCGGTCAACGATGCGCCGACGGCCGCCGACGATACATTCAGCGTGGACGAAAATCGTGTGCTCGTCGGAGATGTGCTGGCGGACAACGGCGCCGGTCCCGACACGGACATTGACGGCGACGCCCTGACCGTCGTCGTGGCGCCGCTCGTGGACGTGCAGAACGGCGTGCTCGCATTGAGCGGCGATGGCTCGTTCCGATATACGCCGAACCCAGGCTTCAGCGGCTTCGACAGCTTCACCTACCAGGTTCTGGACGGGCAGGGCGGCAGCGACGCCGGCGTCGTGACGATCACCGTCAACAATACCAATGACGCGCCGACGGCGGCCGGGCCTGTGGCGGTCACGGCGCTGGAGGACGACGCGAGCTTGGTCATCGACCTTCTGGCCGGCGCTCAGGACACGGAAAACGATCCTTTGACCGTTACCGGGTTGACGCTGCTGAGCGGCGACGACAAGGGCTTTGTCATTGACGGCCAGACGCTCGCCCTCGACCCCAGCCTCTACGGCGGCCTGAAAGCCGGGGCGGCCGAAACCGTCCGCTACGGCTACACGATCTCCGACGGCCAGGGCGGGACGCTGGCGCAGACCGCGGCGATCACGATTGAAGGCGTTAACGATGCGCCGCTCCCCGCCGCCGACAGTTTTGTAACTGACGAAGCGGCGGCTGTTTCCGGCAATGTGCTGGCGGACAATGGCGGCGGCCTCGACAGCGATCCCGACGGGGATGCTCTCAGCGTCGACGTGGCCCTCGCCGCCGCGCCGGGCAATGGCGTCGTCGCCATCGCCGCCGACGGGTCGTTCACATATACGCCCGATGAGGGCTTCGCGGGCGTCGACAGCTTCGACTACCGTCTGCTGGACGGTCAGGGCGGATCGACCGTGGGCCGGGCGACCGTCACCGTGACGGAGAGCGCCGAGCGCGTCGTCACGAACACCGCCACCAACGATGTCATCGTCGGAGACGGCGAGACGACCCTCGTGCGCTATGACGAAGGCTCCACCGGCTCGATCTTCGCCGATTTGCGCAGCGGCATTATTCGCGGCGACAGTTCCGTCGGCACCGACCGCGTCGCCGGGATTTTTGAGGTGCGCGCGACCCCGTTCAACGATTTCCTGATCGGCGCGAGCGACCCCGGTTTCGGCGCGGGCACAGCCGCCGTCGGCAATATCACAGCCGCCTTGGCCCAGGCGGGCCCTGGCGTCCAGCCGCCGCCCGTGTCCCTGCTGCCGGTCTTCCGCTCGTTCGAGGGCGGCGCCGGCAACGATCTGATCTTCGGCGGCGAGGGGTTCGACCGCGCCAGCTACGCCAATTCCCCGGCAGGCGTCTCGGTCGATCTCAGCCAGAACATCGCCTTCCGCGACGGTTACGGCAATATCGACACGCTGTTCGGAATCGAGGGCGTGGCCGGGACGCCCTTCGCCGACGTGCTGATCGGCGATGACGGCCGCAACTTCTTCCAGCCGGGCCGCGGCGCCGACGTGATCGACGGCGCTGGCGGCGTCGATGTGTTGTCCTACGCCCGGTTGGCCAGCAGCATTGAAGTGAACCTGAAAGCCGGCTTCGCGCTCCACGCCAGCGGCGCGCGGGCGACGCTCGCCAATCTGGAGAATGTCGAGACCGGCGCCGGCGACGACAACCTGACCGGCGATAATTCCGATAACGATCTTTCAGGCGGTCAGGGGGCGGATCGCATCGCGGGCCTCGTCGGCCGCGACCGGCTGTTCGGCGGGGCGGGCGACGATCTGCTGTTCGGCAACAGCGGCGACGATATCCTGAACGGCGGCGCAGGCAACGATCGGCTGATCGGGTCTTTCGGCGCGGATACGCTGATTGGCGGCGCCGGCCGCGACCAACTGACGGGCGGCCAGGATGCCGACATTTTCGTGTTCTCGCCGGGCTCCGGCTTCGATATCGTGCGCGATTTTGCGGTCGGGGTCGATCGCATCGATCTTGTCGGCTTTGGCTTCGCCTCCGTAGCGACGCTTCTCGCCAATGCCGTCGCTGGACCAAATCGGGTCGATATCGCCTTTGCCGACGGCGATGTGGCGCGACTGCTCGGCGTATCGGCGGACCAACTGGACGCCGACGACTTTATTTTTTAGCCGCCGCCCCCGGCGCTTGGAGGTTCGGCGAGCGCCGCCGCCAGCGCGCGCCACGTGGCGGGGCCGTGCTCGTCGAACGGCGCTGCGTCCAGGCGCTGCCCGGTCGTCTCTTCAATCAGCAGCATCAGGTCCATGCTGTCGATCGAGTCGAGCGTCGGGGCCGTCGCGTTGGGGTCGAAGCTGCCGCCGGGGACCTTGCCGCGCGTTTGCGCCCATTCGGCCAGAGCCTTGAGGATCGTCGTCTCGTCGAGCCTATGTCCGGCTGGACCGGGCGGAAGGTCGGGCGCGGCGCTGGGCGGCGGCTGGGTTTCGCCCTCAAGCGCCCTGAGGATCGCCGCCCGGTCAAGCTTGCCGCTGGCGGCGAATGGAAACTGGGGCAGCACGACCATGCGTTCCGGCCGCGCGCCGGGGAATGTCCGGGCGACTACAGCTTCGGCGACGGCGGCTTCGAGCGCCTTCGTGTCCGGCGCCCCGCTTTCCAGGGCGAGCAGGATGCGGTCCGTACCTTGCGCACCGGGGCGGGCGAAGGCGACGGCCTGCCCGACGCCCGGAACGCCTTCCGCCGCATGTTGCGCTTCAAGCAGGGAAAGCCGGCGGCCTGCGATCTTGACGATCGCATCGGCGCGCCCGACGATTTCAAGGGTCCCGGCGCCGGTGACGCGCGCATGGTCCGCCAGCAGAATGGCGCGGATGGGCGCGTGGTCGGGCGAGGCGTTTTCAGCCGCCAGAACATCGAAATATCCCAGCATGACGTCTGGTCCGGTCACCTCGATCTGGCCGATCTCATCGCTATCGGCTGCCGCGTCGCCGTCGATAATCCGCACCGTCGTCCCCGGCACGGGATCGCCGCCGGGGCTCGCGCCATCATCGCCATAGCGCGCGCGATCGCCGCTGCCGGAGAGGCGGCCGAAGCCGATATAGGTCGCCTCGCTGGCGCCGAATGTCGCGAAGGCGTCCATGTCGGGCGCCGTTTCCCGCAAGGCGCCGATGACGCGCCAGTCGATGCGCTCGCCCCAGAGCACGCCGGCGCGGAGGGCTGCGGGCGCGCCGTCGCGCCAGGCGGCGCTCGCGGATATGGGGCGCCAGATGCTGGCCGGCATGGAGAGTACGGTCGTGCTTGTGTCGTTCATCCAGTCGATCAGCCGCGCCGGCGTCGAAAGCGCCAAGGCGTCAGGCAGCACGACGCCGGCCCCGCCGCGGATACAAGCGAGGATATCGGTCAGGCCGACAGCGTCCCACCGGGTCAGATACGCGACGCGGTCGCCGCCCGTCAGGTTGAGAAGGGCATCCAGTCCGGAGCCGCCGCCGTGGACGGCGTTCGCCAGCGTCACGCCCTTCTGGGCGCCGTCGCTGCCGGAGGTGAAAACAACCAGTCCCGGGTCCGTCGCCTGAATGGCGGGAAGGGCCGTCGCCGGATCGAAGCTTTCCGTCAGGTCGGCGAGTGCGGCGGCGTCGCCGGCGTCGTCGACGATCAGGGCGGCGACAGTATTGAATGCAGCATCTTGCGCCAGGACGCCGGACCAGGCGCTGGCGCCAGCGACGATCAGGTCGGGTTGGAAAGCGCGGATGCGCGCCGCCATCACGTCGTGGCTCAAGTCGTCGGCCGCGACCGAGAACAAGCTGCCCGACGCCAGCGCCCCTAGCGCCAGCGCCAGAAGCGTCTCGCCCTTCGGCAGGATCGCCATGACCCGATGTTGATCCAGAAAGCGCCGGTCTGGCGCGCCATGCGCTGGCTTGTCGTCCTGGAAATGCAGCAGCATCGCGGCGGCTTTCAGCGCGCCGTGCTGGAGATCGGCGCGTGTGGTCACGCCGTTCGGGCCGGCATAGGCGAGCGTCGCCGGCGGAACCGGCGGCCCGGCGATCCAGGCGAACAAGCTCATCGCATCCGCCCGTTCGCGATGCCAGTCCGCGAGCGGAAGGAGGGCGCGCGGCCGGGGCATGCCGCCAGCTTCGTTCAAGGCGGCGAGCGTGACCGGCGCTTGCGTTGCGCGATCGAACGCGCGGACGGCCCGGGCAAAGCGCTGGGTCAGCCAGGCGGCGCGGGTCTGCAAGCTGCCCTGAGCTGGCGGCGGCGGGGCGAGGGGAACCAGATCGACCAGGAGCCGTCCGTCCGGCTGCGGCACGACGGCGGCGACCGCCGCCAGCGCGCCTTTCGCCAAAGCCAGTTGCGCTGGATACACGGTGATCGGGAACGGCCGCAGCAGCCAGGGGGCAGCGACCTTCAGCCCGGCGGTATAGAGCCCGTCCGGCGCGACATCGACCGCGCCGCTATCGCCCAGATGCGCCAGCATGATCTGGGTCAGGCCAAGCGCGCCGACGCCCTTCGTGCTGACGATTTCGATCCGGGCGCCGCCAGCGATGAATGGGTCCAGGTAAGACTGAAAGCGCTCCTGAAACTCCAGCCCGTAAAAGCCGATGGCGGTTTTGACCCTAAAGCCCGCATAGGCGGCCGCGGCCGCCGGCAGATAGTTGCCGCGCCCGAGGCGGACGCCGTGGGTCGCCAGCAGAACCAGTCCGGCCCCGCTCGCCTTCGCCGCCGCCAGCGCCGTGCGGGCGCGGTCGGTCAGAAGGCTGTCGACCGCGTCCCGGGTCGCAATCCCGTCCGAGTTGGCGGCGGCTCGGGCCTGGATATAGCGCAGATCGTTCGCCTCATCCGGGCAGACATATCCGGCCGCCGCCACGGCCGCGGTCAACGGTTCGCCGCCTTTCGCCAGCCTGCCATCACCGATGGCGAGCAAGGCCGCCAGCGCCGCCCGGTCTTCGTCTGTATGGATCGGCGGCAGCATGGCGTCCCGGAAGACCCGGTCGATCAACGGCAGCCAGGTTGCGCCGGCGAACGCTTCAGGCTCGGCGGCGCCTTCCCGCAAGAGGTCGGCCAGCGCGGCGCGGTCGAGATTGCCGGTCATCATGGAGACGCTGATGCGGCTTGGGATCGGCAGGGTTGCAGCTTCAGCTCTAATCCGCTGGCCGATCGCGCTTGCGTGGCCGTGCAAGGCCGACAGCAGCATGGCCGACCGCAACGCTACCCCGAAATTGCTTTTGACGAGATCGATGTGGCGCGCCGCGAAAGCCACGCCCTCCTCGATCAGGTCATGGAACAGCAAGCTCCGCATATGCGTCGCGGCGCTCGCCGGCGTCAGGGCATGCGCTGCCGGTTCGTGCAGGATCGGGCGGCCGACCCGGCGATAGGCGGGGGCAAGGCCGGCGTCGGCGGGGGCTGTATCGGGATATCGGCGAATGAGATCGACCCCAAGCGCATCGGCATCGCCGATATAGCCCTCGGCCTGGAGAATACGCATCTCCAGCAATTGCCGCAGCATGGGATCGGCGTCGCCAATTGCTGCAAGTTTGGCTTTCGCAGCGTCGATTTCGCCGAATTGCAGCAGGAATACGGCGTCGTTGAACAGCCGCCGGGCAGGCGCGCCGGCTTTCGATTGCTTGAAGCCAAGAATCAATTCGGCCCGGCCAGCGTCAATCTCGGCGCGGGCGGCGGCCGCAGGCGCGGCGCAGTCGGGCCAGACAGCGCTGGCGAGCGGCGAGGCGCCTGCGATGGCCGCAAGGCTTCGGGCGAGATCGGTCTGAGCGGCGACGCCGGCGCCAGCCAGCAATGTCGCGACCGCGCCGGCGCGATGCCGTGCGAGCAGGTCCCGAAACCGCGGCAATGGCTGCGCCGCCGGCGCGCGTTTCGGCGGCGCGGCGCGTGCTTCCCCGAAAGCGGCAAGGATCGCGGCCAGGAGAGCGTCGCTGGCCTGGGTCGAATTCAGGGCGTCTGACATGACTTCGGTCTCGGGCAAGGCGGTGCGAGCTCCATTCATTGGGCGCCGGCGCGGGGCCTCATGCGGCTGGCGCGCAAGGCCGCGACGCAGACGCCCTGATCCAGAAGGGTTCCAGCGGTTCGGACGCCCGCGTCCGCGTAGCGTTGGAGAAACCTCTCCCGTTCGGCCGCGTCGGCGAACTGACGTTGCCATCGGGGCGTCGGGTCAAGCCGGACCGTCAGGCCATGAGCTTCCAGCGCCGATCTGACCGCCGCCGTGTCGCGCCCGACGATCGGCCAGAACAGGGCGAGCAGGGGGCGGTAGGGCGGAATGGCGGCAAGTATCCGCTCGATCGTGCGCTCGCTGATATAGCTGAGCGAGCCAGTCGAGGTAATCAGGTCGACATCGGCGAGTTCGTCCGCTTCAGCCGCAGTCGGGGGCGTTTTTTCCAGGTTCGAGGCGATCGAACTGTCATGCAGACGCATTGCTTCGGCATACAGCAGCGCGTTCCGGGCGATATCGGCGCCGACGATCCGAAGCGGCGGCCCCCAACGCGATGGGACGGCCGAGTCGACTGGCAGCGCCGCCGCGACCCGTTCCAGCAAGCGCTTGCCCGAAAGGCCAAGGCGCAGGAACACGGCGTTCAGGCCGTAGCCCGAACACAAGTCCAGGACGGTCAAACGCTCGCCATGGAAATGGCGGGCGACGAAATCGGCGATATCGGCTTCGGCTTCCGTCAGATAGTCCGGTTCCCGATAATCGAGCGCCAGCATCGCCTCGATATACATCGCCGGAGTCGGCTGATCGTACATGATGCTGAAGTCATGCTTATGCGCCGCCGCGGCTGACGGCTCGCCATCGTCAGTCAAGCGCATGCGCTGTCCTTCGGGTTCGGCCAAGATCGGGGCATACGGTATCAGCCGCCAGCGCCTGTCAACGCTTCCGGCGCTGGCGCCGCAATCTCGACCCAGCCGCCGATAATGCGTACCGGGTAGATCCGCAAGGGCGGGATCTGCCAGCGCGGGTCGGGCGCGCCGGATTCCAGGTCGAACGAGGCCTGGTGGCGGGCGCAGTGGATGCGACCGTCCGTAAGCTCGCCGTCGATCAGCGGAGCGAAAGCGTGCGGGCAGAGCGCGGCGCAGGCTTTCGGCGCGCCGGCGGCCCAGATGACGAGCACGGCTTGGCGGCCGAGCAGGACCTCGATCCGGCCCTTTGCCGCGAGTTCGTCGACGGATGAGACCCGGCGCCAGTCGGCCGGCGGTTCAACAGGGCTCATAGCGGCTCGCCAGCACGGTCGAGAGGCCGGCCGCGAACTTCGCCGCCGCGACCGGCAAGGTTCGGTGGCGCAGTTGTCCCATATAGAGAATGCCCGGCGGTACGTCCTTCGGATCGATCGGCACCGAGAGAACCGTCTGCCCGGCCGACGGCTCCGGCAGGCCAATTGGGATCTGGAAGGTGATCGTGTGTTCCGCGCCCGCGTAATAGCGCAGGAATTCGAAATTGTCCGACTCGATCACGGCATTCGCCTCCAGCGTCGAGTTCTGGAGCGCCGCCTCCAGGAGATAGCGCACCCCATAGGGATTGGTTGGGAGCGCCACGGGATATTGCAGGCATTCCCGGAGCCGCAGCACCGGGCGCTCGGCAAGCGGGTGGGTCGGCGAGAGGACGGCATGCAACTGCTGGCGGACCCGCATCAGCGTATGAAACTCCGCCATCCGGACCGGTTCGAAGACGATGGCGATATCAGCCGTGTGGTCGGTCAGCGCCGCCTCAGCCGCCGCCCGGTCCCTCAGGTGCACGCCGAACGACACGCCGGGATGCTCCCGCCGGTAGGCGCTGATCTGCTCCGGCAGGAAATAGGGCAGCAGTGCCTGGCTGCACGCGATCGAAACCTTGCCGCGCCGCTCGCCCGCCAGATCGGCGATCTGGGCGCGCACGCGCTCCAGGTCCGACATCTGGTTGCGGATATGGTGGATGAAGAGCTCGCCGGCGCTGTTGAGGCGCACGCCCCTGGGCAGGCGTTCGAAGATCGGCGCGCCAAGTTCATCCTCGATAGCGAGGATGCGCCGATTGAGGGCGGTCGATGTGATCGCCAGTTCCTCGGCCGCGCGCCGGATCGACCCGGCGCGCGCGACGGCGTCGATAAACCGGATGGAGGTCATGTACCGCATCGCCGACCCTTCCGCTTCTGCTGCAATTCTTGCAGCGGATCGGTAGCGACATAGCACAATACGTCGCTGTGGGCTGGGCGTAATGTTGTCGCGCGTTTCAAGGGCGAAAACGAACGGCGCTCTGCCGGCCCTGCCGATTTGGATGGATGGTTTCATGGTGTTTCCGGCGCTGCAGTCCCTGCCGTTCGACAAGGCCAGCTTGCACGCGGCTTATGCGGCAGGCCTGTCGATTGAGGACATGCTGACCGAAACGCTGAGGCGCATCGACGCCGTCCGCGATCCGGGCATCTTCCTCCACCTGGCGCCGATGGGCGCGCTTCTGGCCGCGGCCGCGGAAATCGGACCGTTCGATCCGATCCGGAAGCCGCTGTGGGGGCTGCCCTTCGCCGTGAAGGACAATATCGACGTCAGAGGCATGCCGACGACCGCCGCCTGCCCGGATTTCGCCTATGAACCGGATGCAGACGCATTCGCCGTCCGGCGCTTGCGGGACGCAGGCGCGATCCCGGTCGGAAAAACTAACCTCGATCAATTTGCGACCGGGCTAGTCGGCGTTCGCACGCCCTATCCGGTCCCGTTGAACGCTATCGATCCGGCAATCGTTCCGGGCGGTTCGAGTTCCGGGTCCGGCGTGATCGTCGCCCATGGCGCGGTCGCGTTCAGCCTCGGCACGGATACGGCGGGCTCGGGCCGGGTTCCCGCGGCCCTGAACAATATTGTCGGGCTGAAGCCCAGTCTCGGCCTGATTTCTGCGACGGGCGTCGTTCCAGCTTGCCGGACATTGGACACGATTTCCGTGTTCGCCTTGACGGTCGGCGATGCCTTCGCCGCCATGCAGGCAATGGCCGGGCACGATCCCGCCGACGCCTATTCCCGGTCGGGCGCCAATCCCCAAGCCTGGCCTCTGCCCAAGCGCTTCAAGATCGGCGTGCCCGACGATGCGACGCTGACCTTCGATGGGGACGCGGTACAGGAAGCCTCCTACCGCCAAAGTCTGCGCAAGCTCGAAGCATTGGGCGGCGAGATCGTCGCGATCGATTTTGCGCCATTTCAAGCGGTCGCCAGCTTGCTCTATCACGGCCCCTGGGTCGCCGAGCGCTATGCCGCCATCCGCCAGCAGATCGAAGCCCGCCCCGAAACGCTGCATCCGGTGACCGCCAAGATCATCGGCAGCGCCGCGGGCTTTTCAGCCGCCGACGCTTTCGACGCGCTCTACAAGCTCGCCGATCTTCGCCGCCAGCTTGAGCCGACGATCGCCAGCGTCGATCTGATGTGCGTCCCAAGCATCCCGACCTTCTACTCCGTGGCCGATCTGGCGGCGGACCCGGTTGAGCCGAACACGCGGCTTGGCACATATACGAACTTCGTCAATCTCTTGCAGATGTGCGGCCTCGCCGTGCCGACCCGCGCCCGAAGCGACGGCCGGCCTGGCAGCGTAACGCTTCTGGCGGCGGCGGACCGCGACGGATTGCTTGCGGCTGTCGGCGCCCGCCTGCATGCGGCCGAGGCGCCGACGCTGGGGGCGACCGGATGGGCGCTTCCGCCCGCAGACGGACCAGCGCCCGATGTCGGACCGGAGGAGATCGCCGTGGCGCTCGTCGGCGCGCATATGCAGGGCTTGCCGCTCAACAGTCAGGTATCCGGACGGGGCGGACGATTGCTGTTTGAAGGCGAGACAGCGCCCATATACCGGCTATACAGCCTCGCCGGCGGCCCGCCGAAGCGGCCGGGCCTGGTGCGCCAGGACGCTGGCGGCGCCGCGATCGCGCTGGAGGTCTGGGCGATGCCGCGGACGGCTTTCGGCGATTTTATGACCGAGATTCCGCAGCCGCTCGGCATCGGCACGGTCGATCTGGCCGGCGGACGCCAGGTGAAGGGTTTCCTGTGCGAGCCAGCCGGGCTTGTCGGCGCCGAGGAGATCACGGGTTTCGGCGGCTGGCGCGCTTTCCTGGCGAGCGCCAAAGCGTCCTGAAAAGCTGCTGCCTAGAGCAAGGCGCGTCCAGGTGGACGCGCGGTCCATGCTCTATCTAATTGATAGGGATCAAATTATCCAACCTTAGGCGATTCCGCCTAAGGTTGGTTTGATCTAAAGCAGCGCCGCCGGCGGCTGCGGCGAGGCGGCGAGCAGGGTCGCCGTATAGTCGGACTGCGGATTGTCCATCACGTCGTCAGTCCGCCCTTGCTCGATGATCTTGCCGGCGCGCATGACGATGACGCGCTCGCAGAGCAGGCGGACGACGGTCAGGTCGTGGGAGACGAACAGATAGGTCAGCCCCAGCTCCGACCGGAGATCGGCGAGCAGGTTCAGCACGACCGCCTGCACCGATACGTCGAGCGCCGCCGTCGGCTCATCCAGCACCAGGAAGCTGGGGCGGAGAGCGAGAGCCCGCGCGATGCCGACCCGGGCTTTCTGGCCGCCGGACAACTGGTGCGGGAACCGGTCCAGCAGGCCCCTGGGGAAGCGCACCATATCCGCCAGTTCCGCCGCGCGGTCGGCGATCGCCTTCCTGCCGCTCAAGCCGCCCAATCGGGCGACCGGGTCCGCGATGCATTGCTGGGCGGTGAACCGGGGATTGAGGGAGTCTGTCGGGTCCTGGAACACCATCTGCAATTTGGAGCGCATGGGGTGCTTCGGGAAGCGGCCGGAGGGCGTGGCGGCGATATCCTCGCCCTCGAACAGGATGCTTCCGGACGTGGGGTCGAGCAGCCGCATCAGCATCAGCGAGGTCGTCGATTTCCCGCAACCGGACTCGCCGACCAGGCCGACGCTTTCGCCCGGCCAGATATCGAAGCTGATCGCATCGACGGCCCTGACGGCAGGCGTCGCCGGCGCCTTCGGCTTGAGGAACGGCAGGCCGGATGCGGCGGGCGCGAAGGACTTCACCAGTTCCTTGACCGACACCAGGGGCTGACCGCCGGCGGCGCTGTCGCCTTGCCGGAGATTCGCCTCGGGCTGCGGCTGGCCGCGCCGGGGGTCGTTCTCGGGCAACAAGCTGCGGAGCCGCGCGCCACGCCTGGGCGTCGCGCGGATCAGCGCGCGGGTATAGGCGTGCTGGGGATTGTTGAAGAGAGCTTCGGTCGATGCAGCTTCGACGACCTTGCCCGCCTTCATCACGATCAGGCGGTCGCAATATTCGGCGGCGAGGCCGAGATCGTGGGTGATCAAGGCCATCGACATGCCGCGCTCGCCCGCGAGATCGCGGACGAGGTCGAGGATCGTCTTCTGGGTCGTCACGTCGAGGCCGGTCGTCGGCTCGTCCGCGATCAGGACGCGAGGTTCGCAGGCGAGGGCGAGAGCGATCACGACGCGCTGGCACATGCCGCCGGAGAGTTCATGGGGATAGGCGTGATAACGTGCCTCCGGCTGTTGGATGCGCACGGTCTCCAGAAGCGCCACGGCGCGCCGCCGGGCTTCGACGCCCGCCGCCATGCCGTGTTGGCGCAGCACATCCGCAATCTGGTCGCCGACCTTGCGGATCGGGTTGAGGGCGCTCCGCGGGTTCTGGAAGATCATCGAGATTTCGCGGCCGCGGATCGCGCGCATGGTCTTGTCGTCCGCGGCCACGAGATCGACGCCGGAATAGGATATGTCGCCGGCCGCGACCCGGCCGTTGTCGTCGAGGATGCGCATGAGGGCGTAGGAGGTGACCGACTTGCCGGACCCGGACTCGCCGACGATGCCCAGGGTCTCGCCGGGCGCCAGGCTGAACGAGACGTCGCTGACGGCGGTGACGATGCCGTCGCGGGTCGTGAACTCGACGGTCAGGCCATCGACCGCGACTAGGGGATGTTGGGCCGCCGCTGCCGTCATGTCCGTTTCCTCGGGTCGACGATGTCCCGGAGCGCGTCGCCCATCAGATTGAAGGTGAAGACCGTGATCATCAGCGCGCCGCCTGGAAACAACGCCAGCCACCATTCGCCGGAGACGATGAAGTTGGCGCCTTCCGCGACCATGATTCCCCATTCCGGCGTCGGCGGCTTCACGCCAAGGCCGATGAAGGACAGCCCCGCCGCGTTCAGGATCGCCCAGCCGAGATTGAGCGACGCCTGCACCGCCATCGGCGGCAGCGCGTTCGGAAACAGATGCATGCCGACGATCCGCATGCCGCTGTTGCCGGAAAGCTTGGCGGCTTGCACGAAGCCGGCATTCCGCCGGATGTTGGCCTCCGCCCGGGCGACGCGCGCATAGAACGGCACATTGATGATCGCCGTCGCGTAGATGATGTTCTCGACCGAATTGCCCATCGCCGCGACGATGCCCATCGCCAGCACGAACAGCGGGAAGGCCATGATCGTATCGACGACCCGGCTGGCGATCCGGTCGGCCCTGCCGCCATAATAGCCGGCCATCGTGCCGATCCCGGCGCCGACGACGAAGGACAGCGCGACGGCGAGCACGGAGATCGTGAGGTCGAGCCGGGTCGCGACCAGAACGCGGCTGAAAACGTCGCGGCCAAGCTGATCGGTGCCGAACCAGTGAGCCGCGGTCGGCGCCTGGAGCGCGATGGCGGCGTCGGTCAGCAGGGGATCGTAGGGGGCCAGCCAGGGACCGAAGACGGCGGCCAGGACGATCAGGCCGAAGCCGCCAAGGGCGACGAAGCTGACCGGGTTCGCCGACAGGATGTACAGCGAGCGCCTTGCGAAGCCTGCGTTCGAGGGCAGGGCGGTTTCTGCGGCTGGTTCATCCATCTATGCTGACCCTCGGATCGATCAATGTGTACAGAATATCGATGGCGAGGTTCAGGCAGACGAACAGCAGCGCCATCGACAGCACGAAGCCCTGCACCGCGGCGTAGTCGGAAACGACCAGCGCCTCGACCGCGAAGGATCCGATGCCCGGCCATGCGAAGACCTTCTCGACCAGCACATTGGCGCCGAGGGTGAAGGAGAAGACCATGCCGAGGGTCGTCACGACCGGCAGCATGGCGTTCTGGAAGGCGTAGCGGCCGATGATCTTGCGGCGGCTGAGGCCCGCCGCCTTCGCGGTCCGAATGAAATCGCTGCCGAGCGCCTGCAGCATGGCGCCGCGCGTCATCCGGGTGATCGGCGCCAGGGTGAAGAGCGCCAGCGTCGCCATCGGCAGAATGAGTTGGGAGAACGCGGCGACCGCCGTTTCCGTATCGCCTGCCAGCAAGGCGTCGATCACATAAAACCCTGTGACCGGGTCCGGCGGGAGATAGGCGAAGTCCAGGCGTCCGATGGGCGCGGGCGCCCAGCCGAGCAGGTAGTAGAATATGAAAAGCAGCGCCAGGCCGGTGAAGAATGTGGGGAGCGACACGCCCGCCGTCGCCAAAATCCGGCAGAAATGATCGATCGGCCGGCCCGGCCGGGTCGCGGCGAGCACGCCCATCGGCACGGCGATCGCGAGCGAGATCAGCAATGCCCCAAGCGTCAGCTCAAGCGAGGCCGGCAGGCGCCGGGCCAGTTCGGCCATGACGGGCTGGCCGGTCGAAATAGAAACCCCAAGGTCGCCGGTCGCCAGGTCCTTGAGATAGAGCCAGAATTGTTCCGGCAGCGGGCGGTCCAGCCCGAGCGATTCGCGGATCTGGGCGATCGATTTTGCGTCGGCCGCCGGGCCCGCGAAATAGGCGGCCGGGTCGCCGGGGAGCGCGCGGGTCAACAGGAATGTGACCAGCACGACCCCGAACAACACCGGCAAGGCCTGGATGATGCGCCGGGCGATCATCCGCCCGCGGACAAAACCGCCCATTGCCCGGATCTACGAAACGTCGAACTTGCGAACGTCGAGCTGGCGGTGGAACCAGTACTCGTAGCCCGCCAGCTTGGTCGACATCGCCGAGTTCAGCGTCGGCTGCCAGATCGGGATGCGCGGCACGTCATGGAACGCGATCTCGATCATGCGCTTGATCTTTGCCTCATAGCCGGGCGAGTCGGTCTCCGCATGCAGGGTCTCATCGACCAGCGTTTCGATTTCAGCGTTGTAGTAGTTGGACGAATTGAACAGATGGCCTTTGACATAGGCCCAGAAGAAATAATAGTCAGCATAGTTCAGCCAGCCGCCGAAGGTTTCCAGGTGGATCGGCAAGCGCTTCTCGACGAGCGAGGCCGTGCGCCAGTTGGCGCCGGGGATCTTGTCGACGACAGTCTTGATGCCGATTTTCGCTAGGCCTTCCTGCAGCAACAGGGCCGTCGGCTCCATCCAGTTCGACTGGGACAGATCGATCGAAATCGTCGTCTCGAAACCGCCGGGCATGCTGCTCGCGGCCATCAGTTCCTTGGCCTTGTCGTAGTCGGTATCGTAGGGGAAGGGCTGCGGCCAGGCGATGTTCGCCGGCGTCGCGGACGGCCCGCCCCACATCGGCGCGCCCTTGTTGTAGGCGGCCACCTTGAAGATGTCGGCGTAGGGCACGGCGTGGGCGATGGCCTGACGGACCTTTACATCCTTCAAGGGCTCGAAGTTCACGTTCAGGCCGATGCAGTACATGCAGTTTTCAATCGGCGTCGAAACGACTTTGACCCCGGGTTTGCCGGCAAGCTCGCTCGCATCCTTGTCGGGGATGCCGAAAGCCAGTTGCACGTCGCCCTTTTCGACCAGGGCGCGATTGGTCGCCTGGGACGGCACTTCGCGCACGACGACGCGCTTCACTCCGGGGAGCTTGCCGCTGGTCCATGCGTCATTGCGCTCGTACACGATCTGCTGGCCCGGGTCCCAGCGCGCGATCTTGAATGCGCCGCTGCCAGCCGGATTGCGATGCAGATATTCGGTCGCCCAGGGATCGTCAGGCGTGGCGTGCTGCAATGCGAGCTTCGAGTTGATGATCATCGGCACCGGCACGGCGAGATCGGGAATGGTCAGCTTGGATTCCCGGATCAGGTCGATGCGGAACGTCAGGTCATCGATCACGACGAACTGCTCCGTCTTTTCAAGCGAGCCGGCCTTCAACTGTACGGCCGGGAAGCCGCCGAGCGTGACCGCGCGGTCCAGGGACCACTTGACGTCGGCCGCCGTCACCGGCGCCCCGTCCCAGAACCTGGCGTCGTCGCGCAGCTTGAAGATCAGCGATTTGCCGTCGGCAGACGGCCCCCAACTCGCCGCCAGATCCGGAACGATCTTGCTGTAGTCATAGGAGAGCGAGCCGTCGGGCATCGTCTTCGTGCCGAACGCGACAAGCCGGTCATAGCAGTTGACCGCGATCTGATAGCTCGGCCGATTGGTGCCGGAGCGGTGAATGTCGAGCGAGTTGATCGTCTCGCTGATCGCGACGACCGCGACGCCGGAAGGCGCTGCCGACGCCGGCAGAGCCTTCAGCAACGACAGACTGGAAGCGCCCAAAGTCGCGGCGCCTGCCGCTTTCAAGAAAGTTCTACGCTCCATGTCAGCTTCCCCTGTTTTCGCTGGCGAAGCCGCTTCATCGGGCTGCCAGACTCGGTTTGATGCTGCATTGCACCCTAAGCAGCCTAAGCGCTGCGGTCTTCTGCTAATTCGACAGCAGACCGATGCAAGAATTCTCTCAGATGGGGTGTCGCCCGGCATAAAGTCGCAAACTGCTGCATTTCACGCATCGGGAGGTGCATATTTTAGCACAAGACCGGCGCACAGACCTGTCGTTACGCTGCAAGCGCACACAAGCCGCGCGCTCCGGCGTTCTGCCGAGCCGTCTGAATGGAGGCCCTGGCCATGACCGTCCGTATTCCTCTGCATCGTCGCACGTTCCTGAAAGCTGCTGGCGCCAGCGCTCTCGGCGTGGCTGCGAGCGCCCTGCCGTTCAGCGCGGCGCGGGCGTCCGGATTGACGGTCGGTTTCATCTATGTCGGCCCGAAGGACGACTACGGCTACAACCAGGCCCATGCCGAAGGCGCCGCCGCGGTCAAGGCGATGTCCGGCGTCACGGTCGTTGAGGAAGAGAACGTGCCCGAGACCGTCGACGTTCAGAAGTCGATGGAAAGCATGATCAATTTCGACGGCGCGGCGCTGCTGTTTCCAACCTCGTTCGGCTATTTCGACCCGCATATCCTGGCGGTCGCCCCGAAGTACAAGGATGTGCGCTTCGAGCATTGCGGCGGACTCTGGAGCGCGGACAAGCACCCTGCCAACACCGGCTCCTATTTCGGCTATATCGGCATGGGCCAGTATCTGAACGGCATCGCCGCCGGCCACATGACGAAATCCAAGAAGATCGGGTTCGTCGCCGCGAAGCCGATCCCCCAGGTGCTTCTTAACATCAACTCCTTCCTGCTGGGCGCCCGCGCCGTCGATCCCGCGATCACCTGCCGGGTGATCTTCACGGGCGAATGGTCGATGGCGGTCAAGGAAGCGGAAGCGACTAATGCGCTCGCGGATCAGGGCGTCGATGTCGTGACCTGCCATGTCGACGGCCCGAAGGTCGTGATGGAGACGGCCGCAGGGCGCGGCGCCTATCTCTGCGGCTATCACGCCAATCAGGCCCCGCTCGCGCCGGAGAAATATCTGACCGGGGCCGAGTGGAACTGGGCGGAAGTCTATACCGGCATGGTCAAGCAGGCGCTTGCCGGCGAAACGATCGGCAACTTCGTCCGGGGCGGCCTCGCCGAAGGCTTCGTGAAGATGAGCCCCCTCGGGCCAGCCATGACCGATGCGGCCCGGAAGCAGTTCGCCGCGACGCATGCGGAGATCATGAAGGGCGGCTTCGCCGTTATCAAAGGCCCGCTCAAGAGCAATGCCGGCAAGGTCATCGCGACCGCCGGTCAAAGCTTCCAGGAAAGCGATGTGGCTCTGGAGCGGATGGACTATCTGGTCGAGGGCGTCCTCGGCGCGACCTCGTAGGCCGCGCGTCAGGGTCGGATGCGCCATGTCAGCCAGCGCCCCGTCGATAGCCGTTCCGCCGCCGCCGCGGTCTGACGCGCGCCGCTGGCTCGCGGTCGCGGCGCGACGCGGGGAGCCGGCGGTCATCATGACGGCGGCCCTGTGTGTCGGTCTCGCGGCGTTCAGCCTTTTCCTGGCGACGATCGGCAAGTCGCCGGTCGAGTTTTATGGACTAGTGTACAAGGCCGGGTTCGGCACGTCGTTTTCCTGGGCGAACACCCTGTCGCGGACGGCGCCCTTGTTGCTGGCGGCGCTCTGCGTCGCGCTGCCGGCGCGCCTTGGCCTGATCGTCATCGGCGGCGAGGGGGCGATCGTGCTGGGCGGGGTTGCGGCCGGCGCTGTCGCCATGGCGGCCCCTGGGCTTCCTGGCGGGGTTGGGATCGCCCTGATGGCCGCGGCGGCGGCGCTGATCGGCGGCGCCTGGATCGGCGCGATCGGTCTGCTGCGCTACAAGCGCGGCGTGAACGAGACGATCGCCAGCTTGCTGATGGCATATATCGCGCTCGCGCTGATGAACCATCTGGTCGAAGGGCCGCTCCGCGATCCGGCAAGCTTGAACAAGCCATCGACCGCGCCGCTGCCTGAGGGTTTCCGCATCGGCGATCTGCCCGGCCTCGACGTGCATTGGGGCCTGGCGGTCGGCGTCCTCGGCTGCGTCATCGCCTGGGCCTTGATGGAACGGACGCGCTGGGGCTTCGCCGCGCGCATCATTGGCGGCAATCTGCGCGCGGCGCAGGTTCAGGGCTTGCCCGTCGGGCGGCTGCTGTTCTGCTGGACAGCGCTTGGCGGCGCCTTCGCGGGCCTTGCCGGCATGATGGAAGTCGCGGCGGTGCACGGCTCGGCCAACGCTTCGCTGGCGGCGGGGTATGGCTACACCGGCATCCTGGTGGCGTTTCTGGCGCGGCAGAACATGCTCGCGATCATTCCGGTCGCGATCTTGCTTGCCGGCTTCGAGGCCGCCAACGGCTTGACCCAGCGCCGGATGGATTTGCCTGACGCGACGGTGCTGGTGCTCCAGGGGTTCGTCTTCATCGCGATCCTCGCGAGCGAAACCTTCTACGGCCGCTTCAAGATGTTTCAGCCCGACCGATGGAGCCGCAGTTGAGCGAAAGCGATATCGGCCTCTGGAGCGTTCCGCTCGCCATGCTCGGCGGCGCGATCCGCGTGTCGACGCCGTTCATCTTCGTCAGCCTGGGGGAATGCCTGACCGAGCGGTCGGGGCGGATCAATCTGGGGCTGGAAGGCGTGCTGGTGTTCGGCGCCATGGCGGGTTACGGGGTCGCTTACGAGACCGGCTCGGCCTGGATCGGCGTCGGCGCGGCGGCCATGGCTGGCGGCGCGTTCGGCGCCTTGCATGGCTGGCTCTGCAGCTTGCCCAAGGTCAATGACATCGCCATCGGGATCGCCTTGATGCTGCTTGGCATGGGGCTCGCGTTCTTCTTTGGCAAACCCTACATCCAGCCAGTCGCGCCCGATCTGCCGGCGATCTCCTTCGGCTGGTGGTCGGATGCGCCCCAGGTCGTGGCGGCGCTCAAGGTGAATGTGCTGTTTCTGGCCGGGTTCGCGCTGGCCCTCGCTATGGCCTGGATGTTCCGTGCGACCCGGATCGGGCTCGCAGTTCGCGTCGTCGGCGACAGCGACGACGCGGCGCGCGCGCTTGGCCTCAAGGTCAACCAGACCCGGTTCGCCGCGACCGTCGCGGGCGGCGCGCTCGCGGGCGTCGGCGGGGCTTATCTCTCGCTCTATTATCCCGGAAGCTGGAACGAGGGCATTTCCTCCGGCCAGGGCCTGATGGCCGTCGCGCTGGTGATTTTCGCGCGCTGGAACCCGATCGCCTGTTTCTGGGCTGCCTTGTTGTTCGGCGGCGCGGGGGCGCTTGGGCCGGCGTTGCAGTCCGTCGGCGTCACCCAGGGCTATTACCTGTTCTATGCAGCGCCCTACGTGCTGACGCTCGGCCTGCTGATCGCCACCAGTTCAACGACCCGTCAGCTCACAGGCGCGCCCGGCGCCCTCAGCATCACGCGATAGGAGCAATTCCATGAACGGCTTGGGCGGTCTGAACAAGTCTCCGAACGGCGTCGTCATCGGCCTCGTGCAACTGCAATTGCCGGTCGTGAAAACGCCGGCGGATTTGCAGCGCCAGACCCAGCGCATCGTCGATCTGACGGCCAAGGCCCGGCGCAATCTCGGCGGGATGGATCTCGTGGTCTTCCCGGAATATGCGCTGCATGGCCTCTCCATGGACGTCAATCCGGAAATCATGTGCGCGCGCGACGGCCCGGAGGTCGGGGCGTTCCAGCAGGCGTGCCGGGAAAACAGCATCTGGGGCTGCTTCTCGATCATGGAGAAAAATCCCGGGGGATATCCCTACAATGTCGGTCTGGTGATCGACGACCGAGGCGATGTGCGCCTGTATTACCGCAAGCTGCATCCCTGGACGCCGGTCGAGCCATGGGAGCCGGGCGACCTTGGCATCCCGGTGATCGACGGTCCGAAGGGCGCGAAACTCGCGCTGATCATCTGCCATGACGGCATGTTCCCGGAAATGGCGCGGGAATGCGCCTACAAGGGCGCCGAGATCATGCTGCGGACGGCCGGGTATACCGCGCCCGTGCGCGAGGCCTGGCGCTTCACCAATCAGGCGAACGCCTTCTGCAATCTGATGGTGACGGCGAATGTCTGCATGTGCGGCAGCGACGGCACGTTCGACAGCATGGGCGAGGCCATGATCGTCAACTTCGACGGATCGATCATCGCCCATGGCACGACAGGCCGGCCCGATGAGATCGTCACCGCCGAGGTGCGCCCGCACCTGGTGCGGGAGGCGCGCCTGACCTGGGGCGTCGAGAACAATATCTATCAGCTTGGCCATCGCGGCATGACCGCGGTTCAGGGCGGCGCGCGGGATTGTCCCTACACCTTCATGCACGACCTCGCCGCCGGAACCTATCGGTTGCCCTGGGAGGATCAGGTGCAGGTGACGGACGGCGTCAGTTGCGGGTTCCCGGCGCCGACCCGGCGCTTCGGCGAAAAGTCTTCGGAGGCAGCGGAATAATCATGACGACGCTTGAAGCCAATCCCTACGCCTGGCCCTATGACGGCGCGCTCGCCCCGGAAAACACGGCGCTGATCGTCATCGACATGCAGACGGATTTTTGCGGGCAAGGCGGCTATGTCGACGCGATGGGCTATGACCTCAGCCTGACGCGCGCGCCGATCGAGCCGATCAAGGCCGTGCTGAAGGCGATGCGGGCCAAGGGCTTTCACATCATCCACACCCGGGAAGGCCATCGCCCGGATCTGGCCGATCTTCCGGCCAACAAGCGATGGCGGTCCCGCCAGATCGGCGCCGGCATCGGCGATCCCGGTCCCTGCGGCAAGATCCTGGTGCGGGGCGAACCCGGCTGGGACATCATCGAGGAACTGGCCCCGCTCGCCGGCGAGCCGATCATCGACAAGCCGGGCAAGGGCAGCTTCTATGCGACGGACCTGGAACTGCTGCTGCATACGCGCGGCATCCGCAACCTGATCCTGACCGGCATCACGACCGACGTTTGCGTGCATACGACCATGCGGGAAGCCAACGACCGCGGCTTCGAATGCCTGATCCTCGAGGATTGCTGCGGCGCGACCGACCCCGGCAATCACGCAGCCGCCCTGAAGATGGTGACGATGCAGGGCGGAGTCTTCGGGGCCGTGGCGCCCAGCGCCGCATTGCTGGCCGTCCTCTGATGACGGCGCGCGCTGGCGTCGAGACTATCGGCGTCGAGACCATCGGCCTGACCATGCGCTTCGGCGCCTTCACGGCGCTCGATGCGGTGTCGCTGAAGGTTCGGCCCGGCAGCTTTCATGCGCTGCTCGGCGAGAACGGCGCCGGCAAATCGACGCTCGTCAAATGCATCATGGGCTTCAACCGGCCGACGGCCGGCTCGATCCTCGTCGGCGACCGGGAAGCGGCGATCCCCGATCCCCGGGCCGCCCATGCGCTTGGGCTTGGCATGGTCTACCAGCATTTCACGCTGGCCGGCGCGCTGACGGCCGCGGAAAACCTGGTGATCAGCCGGGACGATCCGCCAGGGATCGTCAATTGGGCGAAGGAGCGCGCCGCCCTCGACGCCTTCATGGACCGGATGCCGTTTCGCGCGCCCCTCGATGTGCCGGTGAACCGGCTGGCGGCGGGCGAGCGCCAGAAGCTGGAGCTTCTGAAGCAGCTCTATCTGGGCCGCCGCTTCCTCATTCTGGATGAGCCGACTTCCGTCCTGACTCCGTCCGAGGCGGATGAGTTGTTGGGCATGGTGCGCGGCCTGACGGAAACCGACGGCCTGACCGTCCTGATGATCACCCACAAGTTTCGCGAGGTGACGGCGTTCGCGGACACGGTTTCCGTCCTCCGCCGCGGGCGCTATGTGGGCGGCGGCACGGTCGCCGATCTCGATCATGGCGCCATGGCGGAAATGATGATCGGCGACCGCCAGATCGCGCCGAAAACTGGCCGGACGGGCGCCCTCGGCGCGCCGGTCCTGCAGCTTGAAGGCGTGAACGCCGCCGACCGATCCGGCTTGAAGGAGATCGCCATCGACGAATTGACCGCCAGCGGCGGCGAGATCGTCGGCGTCGCAGGCATTTCGGGCAACGGCCAGACGGAGTTGGTGGAGATCCTGGCGGGCCAGCGGCCGCTCCGCGCCGGCGGCATCCGGGTCAATGGCAAGCCTTACGGCGCGACGCGGGCGGAAGCGCGGGCGGCAAGGGTCCGCTACCTGCCGGAGGAGCCTTTGCGCAACGCCTGCGCGCCCGCCATGAGCGTCGCCGAGAACATCTCCTTCCATGATTTCGATATTCAGCCCGATGGCGCGCGGCGGTTCTGGCTGCGTCCGGCCGCGATGACGCGCCACGCGGCCGCATTGGCGGCGGCGTTCAAGGTCAGCATGGCGTCCATCGACAGCCCGATCGCCTCGCTCTCCGGCGGGAATGTGCAGCGAGCGGTGCTGGCGCGCGAGCTCAGCGGCGACGTCGATCTCCTGATCGTCGCGAACCCGTGCTTCGGTCTCGATTTCTCCGCCGTCGCGGAAATCCGGGCGCGGATCATGGCCGCCCGCAATGCCGGCGCCGCGGTCTTGCTGTTCAGCGAGGACCTGGATGAGATTCTGGAATTGTCGGATCGTATCCTCGTCATGTCCGAAGGCCGGATCGTCTTTGAGACCGAAGGCGCGTCGGCCGACATGGCGCTGATCGGCCAGCATATGGCGGGGCATGCCTGATGGCCGTCATTCAAGCCGAGCCTTTCCCCTTTCCGCTCGACGTCGCCCATGCGGCGCTGATCGTGATCGATATGCAGCGGGATTTCATCGAACCGGGCGGTTTCGGCGCGAGCCTCGGCAATGACGTGACGCTGCTGCAGGCGATCGTGCCGACGGCGCGGCGCTTGCTCGAAGGCTGCCGGGCGGCGGGCATGACAGTGATCCATACGCGGGAATGCCATCGCCCCGATCTCTCCGACTGCCCGCCCGCGAAGCGGGAGCGCGGCGCGCCGGCGTTGCGGATCGGTGATCCGGGACCGATGGGCCGGGTGCTGATCGCAGGCGAGCCGGGCGCCGAGATCATTTCCGAACTCGCGCCCAGGCCCGGCGAAACGGTGATCGACAAGCCGGGCAAGGGCGCGTTCTACGCCACCGAGCTTGGCGCCATCCTGGCCGCGAAAGGCGTCCGGCAGTTGATCGTCGCGGGCGTTACGACCGAGGTCTGCGTGCAGACGACGATGCGCGAGGCGAACGACCGCGGCTATGACTGCGTGCTCGCCGTTGATGCGACCGAAAGCTATTTCCCCGCCTTCAAGGCCGCGACGCTCGCGATGATCGCGGCCCAGGGCGCGATTGTCGGCTGGACGGCTTCAACCGACGCCATATTGGAAGCGCTTCGATGACACAGCAGATTGTTTTGACCGACATCATCCAGGGCGGCTGGCGCGATTGCGCGTTCGAGCATTTCCGGGACGGCATCGAGATTTGCCGCCTCTTCGAAGGCGCGCCTGATGTGGCGGTGCTGCGCTATCGACCGGGCGCAACGGTCCCGCGCCATCGCCATGCGGGCCTTGAGATGATCGTCGTGCTGGAAGGGTCGCAGCGCGACGAGAACGGCGTCGCGCGGGCAGGCGCAGTAGTCCTGAACCCGGAAGGCACGGTCCATTCGGTCTCGACCGACGACGGTTGCGTCGTGCTGATCCAATGGGAGCGGCCGGTCGAGTTCCTCTGACCGGCGTCGCCGCGCTGCGAGCCGCCTCGCGGCTACTCGACTGCGTAAATCCGGGGTTGGCCCTTGTCGATTGCGTATGTCTGGAACGGTTTGGTCTTGGCGCCGCTCATCCCAGGCGACCCGCTAGGCATGCCCGGCAAGGTCACGCCCTTGATGGCGGGCCGTTCGCTCAACATCTTGTTGACCGTACCGAGCGGCACGTGGCCGCTGACGAAATAGTCGCCGATATACGCCAGGTGGCAGCCCTGCAAATCTTCAGGGATGCCAGCGGCGCTGCTCATTTCGTAGATGTTCGCCGTCGGCCTGACCGTTACGGCGAACCCGTTGTGGCGCAGATAGTTTGCGTATTCCTCGCAGCACCCGCACTGTGGGTCCTTGTAGAGCACGACGGTTTCGGCTTCCGCCTTGGGCCGCACGACGAAATAAGCGGCCGCGGCGGTTAGGGCGACAACAGTCAGGCCAAGCAGAATTTTGCGCATGGACGGTCTCCCCGGCGCCTGTTGGGACGCTCGCATCACGCTCTCGACAGTGCCGCCATTCGCTGGCCGACGCAAGCCGGAGGACGATTTCCCGGAGGCGCTTGCAACATGCAGCGCATGGACTACCGCCCGCCTGAACGCCTCTGGGTTCAGGTCTTGCGGTTCCGGTTCGCCAGGACGCCTGCAGCGATCGCCGCGATGGCTACTGTCGCCAGAAGGATCGTCGCCAGCGCATTGACCTCGGGACTGAGGCCGAGCCTGACGCTCGAGAAAACCACCATCGGCAATGTGCTGGAGCCTGGGCCGGATACGAAGCTTGCGACCACCAGATCGTCGAGCGACAGGGTGAACGCCAGGAGCCAGCCGGCGATCAGCGAGGGCGCGATCAACGGCAGGGTCACGGTCAGGAATGCGCGCAGCGGCCGCGCGCCGAGGTCGAGCGCCGCCTCCTCAAGGCTGCGATCCATCTGCGCCAGGCGCGCCTGAACCACGACGGAGACATAGGCGGTCGCGAAGGTGATATGCGCGATCGCGATCGTCAGCGGGCTCCGTCCGTCCGGCCAGCCGATCGCATGTTGCAGCGAGACGAACAGCAGCAGCATGGAGAGGCCCGTGATGACCTCGGGCATGACCAGCGGCGCCGTCGTCATGGCGGAGAACAGGAAGCGCCCCCGGAAGCGCCCGAAGCGGACCAGCGCAATCGCCGATAGCGTGCCGAGCAGCACCGCGCCCGTCGCCGACACGACCGATATCCGGAGGCTCAGGAAGGCCGCGTCCAGCAGCTTGTCGTTCTCCAGGAGCGCGGCATACCACTTCGTCGAGAAACCGCCCCAGACGGTGACCAGCTTGGAGGCGTTGAACGAATAGACGACGAGGCTCAGGATCGGGCCGTACAGAAAGACGTAGCCAAGGACGACGGCCAGCATCAGCCAGGGTGAAAGACGCTTCATTGGCTGGCTTCGCTGCGCTTGAGGCGAAGATGCTCGAGCCATGCGAGCGGCGCCACGATCAATGTCAGAACGGTGATCGCGAGCGCGGCGGCGAGCGGCCAGTCGCGGTTATTGAAGAACTCGGTCCAGAGCACCTTGCCGATCATCGCCGTACCGGCGTCGCCCAGCAATTCCGGAATCACGAATTCGCCGACCGCCGGGATGAAGACCAGCAGGAAGCCGGCAAGCGCCCCCGGCAGGGAGAGCGGCAGGGTGATGGTGAGGAAGGCCCGCCAGGGCCGGGCGCCCAGGTCGGAGGCTGCTTCCAGCAAGCTCATGTCCTGGCGTTCCAGCGAGGCATAGAGCGGCAGCACCATGAACGGCAGATAGGAATAGACAATGCCCAGATGCACGGCGAAATCGGTTTGCAGCATCTGGATCGGCTCCGCTGCGAGACCGAGCCAGATTAGGGCGTCGTTGATCAGGCCTTCCTTCTTCAGCAGACCGGTCCAGGCGTAAACCCGGATCAGAAACGAGGTCCAGAACGGTAGGATGACGGCGAGCAGCAAGGGCGCCCGCCAGGATTTCGGCGCGCGGGCGACGCCAAGCGCGATCGGGTAGCCGAGCACAAGGCAGATCGCCGCTGAAAGCGCTGCGATCTCCAGGGAATTCAGCAGGGCGGTCAGGTAGAGCGGGTCATCCAGCAGGAATGCGTAATTGTCGAGCCTGGCGGCGAGCGCGCCGTTCTGCCAGAGCGGTTCATAGGGCGGCACGCCAAACCGCGAGCGGCTGAGCGAAATGCCGAAGACGATCGCGAACGGCGCCAGGAAAAACACGACGAGCCAGAAGAACGGCGTTCCGACGACAAGGCGGCGCCCTAGGCCGCTGGCGATCGATGTCCGCGCCCTCATGTGATCAGGATCACCCCGTCGCCCGGATGCCAGGACAGAAAGACGGCATCGTCCCAGGTGAAGGGCGCTTCGTCGGCATGGCGGCGATTGGCGATTGCGACCTGGACGCGGACGCCATCCGCGATCTGGACGTGATAAATCGAGAGATCGCCAAGATAAGCGATATCGATGACCGTCCCGGAAAGCTCGTTCGCGGCGCCCGTGGAGGCGCGATGCGCCTGGATTTTCTCCGGTCGGACCATGACCGTGACGGCGTCCCCCGTCTTCAGGGGGATATCGCTTTCCGCCATGGCCGCGCCGCCGGTCGCCTGCAAGCGGATTTCGGCGGATCGGCCCTCGACGCTCGCGACCGTGCCTTCCAGAAGGTTCGCCGCCCCGATGAAATCCGCGACGGTGCGGGAGGTCGGATATTCGTAAACCTCGCGCGGCGGACCGATCTGCAGAATATGCCCGCCCTGCATGATCGCGATCCGATCGGACATGGTCATGGCTTCTTCCTGGTCATGGGTGACGAGGATGAAGGTCGTGCCGATCCGTTCCTGCAGGTTTACCAGTTCGAATTGCGTCCGTTCCCGAAGCTTGCGGTCAAGCGCGCCAAGCGGCTCGTCGAGGAGCAGGATTTTCGGGCGCTTGGCGAGCGCGCGGGCAAGCGCGACGCGCTGGCGCTGCCCGCCGGATAGCTGATCGGGCCGGCGCCGCCCGAAGGAGTCGAGTTCGACCAGCGCCAGCACCTCCTGGACCCGGTCGTCCCGCTCGGAGCGCGCCATGCCGGTCTGCTTCAAGCCATAGGCGACGTTCTGCGCGACGGTCATGTGCGGAAACAACGCGTAGGACTGGAAGACCATGTTGACCGGGCGCTCATAGGGCGGCGCGTGGGTGACGTCCTGCCCGTCGATCAGCACGCGGCCGCTGTTTGGAATCTCGAAGCCGGCGATCATGCGCAGCAAGGTGGTCTTGCCGCAGCCGGACGCGCCGAGCAGCGAGAACAGTTCGCCGGACCGGACGGTCAGATCGACGGCGTCGACTGCTACGGTCGCGCCAAACCGGCGGGTCACCCCTTCGAGGATGAGCGCCGCCGGCCTGTCGTCAAGCGGTTGCTTCGCCGCCGGACCGGTCATTGGCCGGTTTTGATTCGCGTCCAGGCGCGCGTCCGCATCCGGTCATAGGCTGGCGACTTGAGCGGCACGATGAACAGCCGCTCCCGCGTCGCCTGGCTGGGGTAGACCACGGGGTCGGCCAGCCGCTCCGCGCTGACGAACGCCTCGGCGCCGTCGATTGCATTGGCGTAGCCGACTTCATTGGTGATCGGGCCGACGACATCGGGCCGCATCATGAAGTTGATGAAGGCATGGGCGTTCTCGGGATGCTTCGCATCCGCCGGGATCGCCATGACATCGATGACCGCCTGGGCGCCTTCCTTCGGCAGATAGACCTGGACCTCGACGTTGTTCTTCGCTTCCGCCGCCCGGTCGCGCGCCTGGATCAGGTCGCCGCCATAGCCGTGCGCGACGCAGATATCGCCGTTCGCCAGATCGTTGATGTAGGAGGAGGAGTGGAAGGTCTTCACGAATGGACGGATTCTCTGCAGCAGCGCCGTCGCAGCTTCCAGGTGTTCCGGGTTCTCGGTCGCTGTGTCGATGCCGAGGAACGCATAGGCTGCGGCGAACGCCTCGTTCGGGTCGTCCAGCAGGGACACGCCGCAGGTCGCGGCCTTTGCGGCCCAGGCCGGGTCGAAAAGCAGGGCCCAGCTATCGGTCGGCGCGTCTGGCGCCGCCTTGGCGAGCAGGCCGGCATTGTAGCCGATGCCCGTACCCGCAACCATGTAGGGCACGGCATGTTCGTTGCCGGGGTCGCTGGCGGCGACGGCTTTCATCAGGGACGGGGTCAGCTTGCTCCAGTTCGGCAGTTTCGCGCGGTCCAGCTTCTGGTAGATGCCGGATTTGATCTGACGTGCGACGAAGGGCGAAACTGACGGGAAAACCACATCATAACCCGAGGAGCCGGCCATCAATTTGGCTTCGAGCACTTCGTTGGAATCGTAGACGTCATAGGTGACCTGGATGCCGGTTTCGGCCGTGAACCGCTCAAGCGTGTCGGGGGCGATATAGTCCGACCAGTTGTAGACGTTCAGCACTTTTTCCTCGGCCGCGAGCGCCGGGGCTGAGGAAAACGCTGCAATCAGGAGGGCGGCGATAAAGGGGCGCATGGCGGCTCCGCGTTCCGGGACCGGCAGCCCTTTGCAGCCGCGCCATCGCGGTCTGGGCCAGCCGAAGTTATGTGCGAGATGTCCCGCCAAGCGGCCTCTCTGTCAACACCAGATTTGGGCTGTGCGCACAATTTTCCTGCGCCGCAGCATGCGGCGTTCGAACTGTCTGCCGCGGCCCTGCTTCAGGAGGCGGCGCGCTCGCGGGATGCGGCCGCGGCGGGGTCCCGGAATGCCGGCATGACCTGTTCGCCGAACAGGCGCATGGCCTGGCTCGCCTTGGCAAACGGCATGTCGCCGAACGCCGTCTGGCAGACGATGTGGCCGACGCCGGCGTCGCGCAGTTCCTCGATCTGGCCGCGCACATGGGCCGGCGAACCATAGAGCGAGCCGGTCGCCATGACGTCCCGGATCGCCGTGCTTTCGTCCGCATCCGGGTCGGACCAAAGATTGAGCATGGCGGGGTCGATCTTGAAGTCGGATGGGTTCAGGGCGCCGCGAATATGCATCATGTGACGGCGGGTCTCGGTGAGCGCCGTCGCCAGCGCGTCTTCCGCCTGGGCGTCGCTCTCCGCCACATAGACATTCCGCCAGACGCCGGCCTGACGGAGCCGGAGCGCCTGGGCTTCGGCGGCGAGCGAACTCGCGGCCAGGCCCTCGGCATAGAGCGTCCAGCGCTCCGGAATGCGGGCGACGGGCAGGCGCGTCGTCAGGATCGGCAAGCCCGCCCGTCCGCATTCGCTGAACGAAGCCGGGGAGACGACGCTCCGCCAGATCGGCGGCCCCGGCTGCTGCACGGGCTTCGGACGCAGCGCCGGCACTCCGACCTGATAGTAGCGGCCTTCATGCTGAAACGGCGTCGCGGTGAAGCAGCGCTGGAGAATGTCCTGGGCCTCCGCCATGCGGTCGCGGGCGTCGCCGCTCCGGAGGCCGTGGCCGACGAACTCGAACTCGTTATAGACAGTGCCCTTGCCGACGCCGACATCGATGCGGCCCCGGCTCAGATTGTCGAGCAGCGCCAGTTGGGTCGCGAGGCGGACGGGGTGGTGGAATGGCAGCTGGACGACCGCGAAGCCGATCCTGAGGCGCGTTGTCTGGGTCGCGAGCGCGGCGGCGAAGGTCAGGGCGTCGCAGTAGACGCTTTCGCCGGTGAAATAGTGCTCGGTCAGCCAGATGCCGCGAAAATCAAGCGCCTCCGCCAGCTTCGCGAGCGCGATCTGGTCTTGAATGCGGTCGAAATCCGCCTCGGGCGAGGGCGAGCTGACCAAGGTGAAATAGCTGAAGTCCATTGCAGCCTCCGCGTTTCAGGTGTCCCTGCCAGAGTGCAGGCGCCAGGCCGCAGCCGCAAGATCGCAACCCGGATAGACGGTGACGCCAATTGCGGGCACGCTTCGCCTCCGGTACCGGGCCGTCCCGGCGGTTGTAGCGCTTTGAGGAGAAATGGGCCGATGTCTGCCAAGATCCGGAAACTGGTCGTCCTCGTCGAGGAGACCCACGGCGTTCAAGGCGCCGCCGTCGCGCCGCCGACCCGAAAGGCGCTGGCGATCGCTGTTATCGCCAATCCTTTCGCGGGCCAGTTCGCCCAGGACCTGGAGCCGTTGATGGCCATTGGCGCGGAATTGGGCGAACTTCTGGGCCGCCGCTGCGTCGGGGCCCTGGGCATCCGGCCCGAGGACGCCCAGAGCTACGGCAAAGGCGCCATCGTCGGCGAGAACGGGGAACTGGAGCATGCCGCCGCGATCCTGCATCCACGCCTCGGCAAACCGCTCCGGGCGGCGGTCCAGAAGGGCGATGCGCTCATCCCGTCGGCGAAGAAGGTCGGCGGGCCGGGCGCGACGCTCGACGTGCCGCTTGGCCATAAGGACAATGCCTGGAGCCGGAACCATTTCGACGCCATCGAAGCGCGCCTTGCCGACGCGCCGCGTGCAAATGAAATCCTGGTCGCGGTCGCGGTGACCGATAGCGGCCGTCCGCTGCCGCGGGACGTCGATCCGGCGGCGCCGCCGAAAGTGGCTTAGCCGCCAGCCTGAGCGCGGACCGCCGCGGCGTCCCGGCCGACGATCTCCCGGTAGAGCGCGGGGTCGGTATCGCCTTCGGTGCCGAACACCAGGATGCGCGAGGCGGGGCCGAGGCCAAGCGCCGCTTTCGCGTCCGGCGCCGTCATCGCCGCCTCCAGGGCCGCCAGACCGGCGACGGCGGATTCGCCGGCGACCAGCGGCGGGTCGCCGCGCGCAGGCGCCGCGAGCCGTCGCATCATGCGGGCGGCCGCGGCGTCGGGCAGAGCCATCGCAGCGTCGCCGTGATCCTTGAGGATGCTCCAGGCGAGCAAAGAGACTTCGCCGCAGGCGAGGCCCGCCATGATCGTATCGAGGTCGCCCGTAACCGGCGTCGGCGCGCCTTGCTCGAAGCTTGCGACCCAGCAGGCGGCGGCTTCCGGCTCCGACAGCACAATCGCCGGCCGCGCCGGCCCCCAGCGCCGTTTCGCCAAGGCAGCGACCGCGGCCGCCATGCCGCCGACGCCCGCCTGCAGGAAGATATGCGTCGGCGGCGCCGGCAGCGCGTCGAAAGCTTCGCTCGCCATCACTTCATAGCCCTGCATCACATCCTTCGGGACGGTCATATAGCCCGGATAGGAGGTGTCCGAGACGACATGCCAGCCATTAGCTTTGGCAGTCGCGGCGGCCACACGCACGCTGTCGTCGTAATTGCCCGGCGTGCGCCGGACATCCGCCCCAAAGGCCGCGATGGCGGCCTTGCGGCCTTCGGACACCGCCGCGTGGATGAAGATGACGCAGCGGCAGCCGAACATGGCGGCGCCCCAGGCGACCGAGCGGCCGTGATTGCCGTCCGTCGCGCACGTGACCGTCACCGCCGCCGGATCGTCGGCTGCTGCAAGAATGCGGGCGACCGCATAGGCCCCGCCCAGGGCCTTGAAGCTGCCGAGACCGAACCGCGACGCTTCATCCTTGTAGGCGATGCTCCGGACGCCAAACGCGGCGGAAAGACCGCTCAGGGACGCCAGAGGCGTCGGGCGATATCCCGGCCAGCCGCCGATGACGGCGCGGGCGGCGGCGAGGCCTTTGTCCGACAGAATGGCGTCCTGCTCCGCCGACCAGGGCGCCGTGCGGCTGGCCTCTGCGTTCAGCGCCAGCCGGAAGGGCAGGGCGCGCTCAGGCATTCCGGCGGTCGTCCTTCAGGATCGCGGCGGCGGCGCGCTGGCCGGGCGCCCCCCAGACGCAGCCGCCCGGATGCGTGCCCGCGCCGCAGAGGTAAAGGCCGGGGATCGGGGTGCGCGCGCCGGATACCCCTGGGGCCGGCCGGTCGTCGAACAACTGGCCGGGCGTGATGTCGCCATGGAACTGGTGGCCGCCGGTCATGGCGAACTGGCGCTCCAGGTCGAGCGGCGTCGCCACATCGACCGTGGAAACCACGTCCGCCAGGTCGCGCGTAATCCCGGCGACGGCAGCGAGCACCGCCTTTCCGGCGGCGTCCCGTTGCGTCTCCCAGCCGCCAAGCTCCGGCGCCAGGTCATAGGGAAAATACTGGGCGTAGCAGGAGAGCGTGTGACGGCCGGCCGGGGCGAGCGACGGGTCGATCGCCGATTGCATGTGGACAGTCATGAAGGGCGCGAGCGAGAACCGGCCCCGCTTCGCATGGTCCCAGGCATCCTCCACATAGTCCAGGCTCGGGCAGATGCTGACGCGGGCGGGCGTCAAGCCGTCCGGCAGGCCGCGAAAGCGGGGCAAACGCTCCAGGGCGCAGTTCACCTTGATCGCCTGACCGCACATCTGAATGCCTGCGATCGCGTTGGCGAAGCTCTCGTCGAGCGAGGGCCGGCCGACAAGCGTGAGGAAAGTGCGTTGCGGATCGGCGTTGGAGACAATGTGCCGGCCTTCGAACCGCCTGCCGTCCGCGAGTTCGACCCCGGTCGCGACGCCGTTCGCAAGGACGATGCGGCCGACTTCGGCGCCGGTCAGAAATTCTGCCCCAAGCGCCTTCGCCGACCGCGTCAGCGCGTCGGCAAGGCCGCCCATGCCGCCCCGGACATATCCGGCGCGGCCGCGCCCTGCCGTCGCGCCGAAAAGATGGTGCGCCATTACATAGGCTGTGCCGGGCGTTTGCGGGCCGGCGTTCGTGCCGAAGGTCGAGGTCAGCCCAAGGAATCCCATTACGGCAGGGCTTTCGAAACGGCTGCGCAAAAGGTCTGAAATGCTGCCAAGGATGAAGCTTCGGAACAGGTCGCGCCGTCCGGCCGCGCGGAATGCGGCCTCGACGTCGCCGAAGCCTGGCGTCGTCTCGGCATAGAGCATCGGCTCCAGGATATCGCAGAACCGGGCGCAGTCCTGTTGGAAGGCCGTCAGCGCGTCGGCGTCGCGGCTGGAGAACTGCTGGATCGAGGCGCGGGTCTTCTGGGCGTCCTGCCAGACGATCAGGGCGCGGCCATCCGGTTGGGGCAGGACTGTGAGCGGGTCCGGCAACAGCAATTCATAGCCATGCCGCTTGAGGTCCAGGTCCTGAATGATTTCCGGCCGAAGATTGCCGAGCTGTGCGGCGCCCGTCGAAACCCGGTAGCCCGGCGCGCCCGGGATCTCCTCGGTGACGCAGGCTCCGCCAAGAATGTCCCGCCGCTCCAGGACCAGAACCTTTAGCCCGGCCCGGGCGAGATAGGCGGCGCCGATCAGGCCATTGTGGCCGGCGCCAATGAAAATCGCGTCATACAGGCTCAAGTCTGCCCCTCCTGATTGCAGCCCGAGAGTGCGGCTGCCGGGCGCGGCGGGGCAAGGGAAAAGTTCCCCAGCGGCCTTGGTTTGCCTATGCTCATGACTGATCGAAGCTTGTCCCCGAAGCATTCTGGAGCCAGCCTTGCCATGAACGCCGCCCTTGTGCTGCCCGGCGACTTTCTGAACTGGTTGTTCGTCGCGGGCGGCGTCGTGTTTCTCCTGGCGGCGATAGCCCGCCTGAAGCCCGAGCGACGGCTGACGCTCGGGCGCCGGACGGTGCGCATCCGCACCGGCGGTATGGCGCCGTTGGTTGTTCTGCTGCTGGCATTCGCGGTGCTGGCGGCCTTCGTCGCCTTGCTGTTTGCCGCCGAGACGGACCAGGCCGCGCCAGCGACGGAGCCTCCACCGGCACGCTCTGACGCCCGGCAATAATTTCGACGGAACCTCGCGCGTCGCTCGTTGGATAGGGAAACCAACAGGGAGCGAATGAACCATGACCGGGACAAACAGCTTGAACTGGCGCCGCGCGCGGACTTTCGGGATCGTCGTCATTGCAGCGATCGGGCTGAGCGCCTGCTATGGTCACCGCAGTCATGGCGGCGGCCATGGCCATAGCGGCTATAGCGGCGACTATCGGGCCGCGCCTCCCCATGGCCACAGCCGGGTCTATGGCTACCGCGACGGCCGCGGCCATCGCGCCGACGGCGATCGACATCGCCGCGAGGACCGCCCGTCGCGCCGCGACGATGGCCGGCGCGGCCGCTGAATTTATTGACCGCGGCCGTCGGAAAAATCATGCCGAATTGATGTAGGTCAATTCAGGTTCGGGACAAAGGTCCAATCTCTTGGGCGTGGCGCAGGGAAAGCCGTCACGCAAAGGGGAGGCGAACCGATGAAAGTCCAGGACATCATGCAGACCGGCGTGTGCTGCGCGCGGGTCGATGAAACAGTGATCGACGCCGCCCGCCGCATGGCGGAGCGCCGCGTCAGCGGGCTGCCGGTGGTCGATGCGGCAGGCAAGCTGGTCGGCATCTTGAGCGAGGGCGATCTGATCGGCCGCGCCGAGCTTGGCGGCGGCGAACAGCGCAGCCGCAGTTGGTGGCTCGACCTGTTCGGCGCCCGCGAAAAAGCTGCGGACTATGTGAAATCCCATGGCAAGCGCGTCGGCGATGTCATGAGCAAGCCCGTCCAGACGATCGCGCCCGACGTCGACCTGTCGGCGGCCGCGATGAAGCTGGAGACGCAAGGCGTCAAGCGCCTGCCGGTGATGGACGGCGACCGTCTGGTTGGGATCATCAGCCGCGCGGATATCGTGCGCGCCTTCGCATCCCTGCAACCGAAGGCGGCCGACGCGCACGCCGACGACGCCGCAATCCGCAAGGCGGCGCGCGCCCTCATTGACGAAACTCAGGCCTTGAGTGGACTGCAGGCGACGGTCATCGTCAAGCAAGGCGTCGTCGAGTTGTGGGGCCTCGCGCCCAGCGCCGATGTCATGCAAGCCGCCCGGGTCGCGGTCGAAGGGATCGCCGGCGTGCGTCGGGTGGACGCCAAGCTCACCCTGTTCCCGAGCGCCTATTACGCCTGATGCAGGCGCCTTGATCATCGCAACTAAAGGCAAGAGAGCGCTATGACGACGAACTATGCAGAATTCAAAACCCTTCTGACCGACCGGCTCGAGGCCCTGCGCAAGCGTATCGCCGAGGCTGAAGCCACGTTGGATCAGCCCGCCGATCCCGACATCGAGGAGCAAGCTTCGAATCGGCAGGGCGACGAAGTGCTGGAAGGCATCGAGAACGCCGCATTGGCGGAAATCCGCGCGGTCACCGCGGCGCTGGGCCGCCTCGAGGCCGGCCGCTACGGCGCATGCATCGCCTGCGGCGAACGGATTTCGGCGGCGCGCCTGCGAACCCTGCCGCATACGGAACATTGCAGGCAATGCGCTTGACGGCAGGCTGGATCAGGGCAAGGGCAAGGATCGGGGCGGTCGGATATCGGCGATGACGCACGCGCTGGACGGCGATCATTCCCATGCCCCTGCCGCCATACGCGCTCGCTTGCTGGCCGGCGCCAGTCCCGGCTATCTCCGAGACTGGATCTATGGGGCGATTGACGGCGCGGTCACGACATTCGCGATCGTCGCAGGCGTGATCGGCGCCGACCTCTCTGTCGGGGTGATTCTGGTCCTAGGCGCGGCGAACCTGCTCGCCGACGGCTTTTCCATGGCGGCGGCGAACTACAGCGGCACACGGGCCGAGCATGAAGAGCGGCGTCGGCTGACCGCGATCGAACGCCGCCATATCCGGACCAATCCGGAAGGCGAACGCCAGGAGATCCGTGAGATTTACCGGGCCAAGGGCTTCTCCGGCGAGGACCTGGAGCGCGTCGTCGCGGTGATTTCTGCCGATGAGGGCCTTTGGGTCGAAGCCATGCTGGTCGAGGAATATGGCCAGTCGCCTGTGCTGCGTTCGCCCTGGGCGGCTGGCGGCGTCACCTTCGTGGCCTTCCTGATCGCCGGGCTGGCGCCGCTTGCGCCCTTCGCGCTCGATCTTCCGTTCGCCGAGCGGTGGGCGATCGGGCTGACCGGCGCGGTCTTCTTCCTGGTCGGCGCCGTCAAAAGCCGGTGGACCCTGGCCCATTGGGCATGGGCTGGCGCTGAAACGCTGTTGATCGGCGGGACGGCTGCTGCTGTCGCCTTCGGCGTCGGCAGGCTGTTTCAGGACGTGCTGTGACTGTAATTCGGGCGGGCCAGCGGGCTCGCTGCCAAGCCTTTTCAACGACCCAACCCTCAGGAGACAAACAATGAGCCATACGCCCCATGAACTGAGCGAAGAATTCGCCGAGCATGCCGAGACGATCCACCAACTGAAACAGTCGAACGCCCATTTTGCCAAGCTTGCCGAGGATTATCATACGATCAATCGCGCCGTGCATCGCATGGAAACGCGGGTCGAAGCTGTCGATGAAGCGACGGAAGCCGACGCCCGCCGCCGCCGTCTGGCGTTGAAGGATGAAATCGCCAAGATGCTCGCTGACGCCTGACCTGGCGCATTTCGCGCTCAAGTTAGCGCACGGTCCAAGTGCTGATCCTTCAATTTCGATCGAGTTATCCAGTCTTAGGCGTTTCTGCCTAAGACTGGTTCGATCCGGCGCTCTGGTTTTAAGCCCTTTGCGCCATGCGTCCGCCAGATTTTCTCGGATAGCTTATACCAGCCTGCGGTGAGGCAGACTCATTTTCGGGATTCCCAAAGCGTTCG
>CALAHN010000067.1 GCA_937891825.1 uncultured Alphaproteobacteria bacterium | reverse complement strand
GGTCACGCCGCGGTGCCGCGGAATATGGTAGCCGGGCGAGAGGATCGAGAAAAACGCGGTCCTGAGGCGCGGTATCGATTCCAGCACCCGCGTGGTTTCCGGGCACATCGCGCAATTTGCCTCGGCCTTGAAGCCGAACCCGAACAGAATGAAGGTTTTCCAGTTGTCGCCCTTCGAGATATTGGCCTGATCCGGCGAAATATCGTGGAAGTTCGGCAAGCTCGCGTGATTGACCAGGATCGCGTCCAATTCGTCGCGGATCGCTGTCCAGTTGTCTTCCAGCTTGAGCGCCCAGGGAAAATCTTCGGTCTTGAAGACAGGCTTGTCCCCGACCAGCGATTGCCGGCCGAGAAAATGGCCGAGCCGGCGGATCAGTCGCTTGCCGGTTTTCTTGATCAGACGGCGCCGCTTCTGCCGGAATCGATCGAACAGGCCTGGGGCCGTCGCTGCAGCACTATGTGCCATGGATCGCATCGCTCCCTTATGCAAAGGCGCATTACATCTTAAAATGCGGTCTGTGCGTCGCGGAAGCAACGCGCCTTCCCGCCGCAGGAGCGGCCTTTTCGATAAGGCGAAATGTCGCGCCATGCGGTCGAGCCTGGATTCTACGCCCTACACATATGTCGTGCATGCGGACTGGAGCATCCGCGCTTCCGGGCGCTGGCGGGCGCACGCCATTCTGCTGGACGGCGTCTGGCGCATTCATGCCGCGCGGCCGGTCGGCGATCCCGCAGCGCTGATTTCCGACATTCTGAGCGAGGCGGAAGCGGTGGGGGCTGGCGGCGGCGTATTCCTCGGCGTCGACCTGCCGATCGGCCTGCCCCGGCGCTGGGCGGAACGGGCCGGGGTCGCGGATTTCATGGCGGTTCTGCCAGAGTTCGGCGGCGGAAAATGGGCCGACTTCTTCACCCCGGCGCGCACGCCTGAGGAAATCTCGCTTCGACGGCCGTTCTATCCGGCCGGCGTCGGCGGACGGCGACAGCAGCATCTAATCGATGGGCTTGGATTTGGATCGATGGACGCACTTCGGCGGCGGGCGGACTTTGCCGCAAACGGCAAGCGCTCCGGCGCGCCGATGTTCTGGACCCTGGGCGGCGCCCAGGTCGGCAAATCCGCGCTGGACTTTTGGCGGGGGGCCTTGCAGCCGGCGCTGGCGGCGGGAACGGCCGCCGTCTGGCCATTCGCCGGCGCGCTGGCGGCGCTATCCAGGGTCGGTCGGGTCGTCGTCGCCGAGACCTATCCGGGCGAGGCTTATCACTGGTTCGGTCTGGGCGTCGCGTCGTCGAAGTTCAGCAAGCGCCGGCTCAGCGACCGCCAGGCCGACGCGCCGCGCTTGCTGCAAGCCGGTGAAGATATCGGAGCAGTGTTCGACCCCGCCGCCGCCGCGCAGATCCGGGAAGGCTTTCCGAGCGACGACGCATTCGACGCCATGGTCGGCGTGCTGGCCGCGTTGGCGGTCGTCACCGGCAGGCGGCAGGCGGGCGCGCCGGCGGACGATCCGCTGGTTCAGAGGGTCGAAGGCTGGATCTTGGGACGAACCGCCGCTCCCCCAGGTAATCCCTTGATCCCAAAGTAATCGTTCGCGCTACTGATGATATCAATTCCGGCGTCGATGGGATATGATGGCGGGATACTTGGATGGAGCGGCGTCGCCATGTGGGCTCGCGTAAAGCTGAAAATCGACTGGTCGGATATCGCCTATACGCTGGCGGCTGCGACGCGGGGCGGCGATGTCACGGCCTTGCAGGCGTCGCTCGAGCAATACTGGTCGCCCAAGGGCGACGCCATCGCGTGCTTTTCCGTCCGGAGCGGTTTCGATCTGTTGCTGCAGGCGATGATGGACGACGACGCGCTCGCGGAAGGCGACGAGGTCTTGTTTTCTGCCTTGAACGTCAAGCAGATGGTGCGCGCGGTCGAGCGTCTGGGCCTCGTGCCAGTGCCGGTCGATCTCGATCTGGCCGACATGTCGCCGCGCATGGATGCGGCTGAAAAAGCCGTTACGGACCGGTCCAAGGTCTTCATCGTCGCGCACCTGTTCGGCGCGCGCCTCGACCTCGCGCCGTCGGCTGCGTTCGCCAAACAGCACGGTCTGCTGCTGGTCGAGGATTGCGCGCAGGCCTATGACGGCGCCGCCAATCGCGGCTCGGACTTGGCCGACGTCGCCATGTTTAGCTTTGGCCCGATCAAGACCAAGACCTGCCTCGGCGGCGCCATGCTGACCGTGCGGCGGCCGTCGATCTTGCAGAAAATGCGGGAAATCCAGGCCGCATACCCGATCCAGAGCGACCGGGACCAGGCCAAGCGGGCGCTGAAGTTCGCCGCGCTGAAGATCGTGACCTCGCGGCCGGTTTTCTGGCTGCTGGACCGGTTCTTCCGCCTGAAGGGGCAAAGCTACGACGAGGGCATCTCCAACGCCGTCCGCGACGTCGCCAAGCAGAAGACGCCGAAGCAGCTTCGGCGGCGGTGTTCGGCGACGCTGCTCCGCCTTATGGCGCGCCGCCTCCGCCAGGATGTGTCGGCGGAATTGCGCGAACGGATCCGGCTTGGCCGCATGCTGCGCGGCTTGACTGAAAGGGACGCGGTCCTGCCCGCCGGCAAGGCCGGGTATCACGACTATTGGGTTTTCCCGGCGATTGTCGAGAATCCGGCCGATACGATTGCGGCGCTGCGCAAGGCAGGGTTCGACGCCTGCGATCTGCCGCGCTCAGAAGCGATTGCGCCGCCGCCGGGACGGGAGCATCTGCGCGCCCTCGTCGCAGAGAAAACGCTCAGCAATCTCATCGTATTGCCATGCTATCCTGAGATGTCAGACAAGGCGATAGCAGCGCAGGGCCAGGCCTTCGCCAGCGTTGCGGCGCCAGCGACGATGCCGACGCCCGGGCGACCAGCCGCCGCCGCCGAATAGCCGAGCCGGACAGGCAGAGCGGCGCCCTCAGATCACGCCGTCGTCGCGCAATTTCTGCATGTCGGCGTCGGATTTGCCGAGGATTGTGCGCAGCACATAATCGCTATGCGCGCCAAGTTCGGGTCCGACATGGGTAATGCGGCCCGGCGTCGCCGATAGTTTTGGGAAGACGGCTGGCATGGCGACATCGCCGAGCGTCGGGTCGGTGATGTGGGCGATGTCATCCCGTGCGGCATAGTGCGGGTCCGTGGCGATGTCGGCGACCGTATAAATGCCGCCGAACGGCACGTTGCGCTTGACCATGCGCGCTTCGACATCGGCGAAGTCATGGCGGCCAATCCATTCCCCCAGCAGCGCCTCAAGTTCATCGGCGCGTTCGATGCGGTTGGCGCTCTTGGCATAGCGCGGGTCGGTCGCGAGTTCCGGCTGGTCCATGGCCTCGGTCAGGCGCTGGAACACGTTGTCGCCGCCGGCCGCGATCTGCACATAGCGGCCGTCCCGGGTTTCAAAGGTGCCGGCGGGCGCGAATGTCGGGTTGCGATTGCCAATGCGCTCGCGGACGGCGCCGGTCTGCATGAATTGGGTGATCATGTCCGCCGTGACGCGGAAGCTTGGCTCATAGAGCGCCAGGTCGATCATCTGGCCGCCGCCCTTGCCGTCGGCGCCGCCTTGCTGGTCGCGCTGATAGAGCGCCAGCATGACGGCGAATGCGCCGAACATGCCGGTTGTGTAGTCGGCGGTCGGGAAGGCGGGGCGGACCGGAAACCGGTCCGGAAATCCAGTCGGATACATGTAGCCGGAGAAACCGAGCGCGATCCGGTCATAGCCGGACCGCTTGGCGTTCGGACCGGTTTGTCCGTAGCCGGAGACGCGGGCCATGATCAGACGGGGGTTGATCTGGCGAAGGTCGTCCCAGCCGAGGCCCCAACGATCGAGCGTGCCAGGCGTAAAATTCTCCATGACGACATCGGCGTCCCGCACCAGTTCCTTCACCAGCGCCTGACCGGCGGGCACGCGGAGGTTGATCACGACCGATTTCTTGTTTCGGGCTTCGACCAGCCAGTTGCCGGACCGGTTGGCTTGCCCGTCGACCGGCGTGCCGCGCAAGGCGTCGCCGCTGCCTGGCTGCTCGACCTTGATGATTTCCGCCCCGAAATCCCCCAGGAGCGTCGCGCCGAACGGGCCCGCGATCAGGGATCCAAGGTCGATGACGCGGACGCCCTCAAGCGGCAGTTTCGGCGCGTTGCTGGACATGTTCTTCTCTGCAATTCGTGAGCGGGAGGGGACGACGCATCAGGCTAATACGCCGACGTGCAAAAATACATGTCTTCAGAGCAGGGCTTATTCCGATCCCTTGCAGGCGGGGGTCACGGCTTGCGGCGCTGGGTCCGGACGTTGCGGGCGTCGCGGGCGGCTGCCCGGATTTCTGCCTTGGTCATCCAGCAGCTGACGTAGATCGTCGCGTCTGAGATTAGCGCGCCCAGGTTCCGACGAGCCATCGGCTTGCCGGGGCCGACGCGATAGTTGACCTTGTTGGCCGTCAGAAGCTTGACCAGAATGCTGGACTTGATCCCGAAATTGCTGTTCTCCGGCAACGTTCCCGAATTCAACAGGATTATCAGCGCGTTGAGCTTCGCGACCGTCACGCCGACGACCTCGCCATTGCCGTCGATGATCGGTCCGCCGCTACTGCCTTGCTGAACCGCCGCATCAATCTGGATCACCGCGGCATTGTCGCCGATGCCGCTGAGGGCGCTGACAATGCCCTTCGTCACTTTCACGGTCTGGCTGAACGTGTCGCCGAACGGATAGCCCGAGACGAATATTTCTTCGAGCAAGCCGGCGTCGCGGGCGCTGATCGCGAATGTCTGCGCTGGCTTGATCGGGGCGCGCAACAGCGCCAGGTCATTGTCCGTGTCGGTCGCGACCAAGCTCGCTTGATGGGTTTTTCCGCCGTGGAGAACTTCGATCCGGGAACAGCCTTCGATCACGTGGTTGTTCGTAACGATGTCGCCATTGGCTGACAGGGCGAAGCCGCTGCCTTCCCCGGTGCGGATGCGGCCGTCTTCTTCGACGACGCCAGCGGTCGCCGGCTTTCGCCCGCCAGCGCTGTTTTCGCGAATGCGACGCGGGGCCGGCTCGCCGCTCGTTACGACGCCGGTCATGATCGGAGCGTCGAATATGCTGGAGGCGACGGGGCGACCGACATTGAAGTCGGATTCCAGATAGGCAATCGTCTTTTCGCAGATGCTGTACTGGGTATGCGGGGAATTGACGGCGCGGCCCGCGCACAGAAATTCGGTATCGACCAGGTAAAACAATCCTGCAGACGTTTTAACCGTCATATATTTCAGGTCGATATCTAGGGTATACAACGGCGGATTTGCGCCGAAGCCGACTTCGCCGGGATAGTCTTGTTCCACAGTTCCGTAATAGCTCAGGCGGCGGCTATTCAGATTTCCGCGATGGGTTTCACGGCTGGAGCCAGCGGCGATCGTCGTGGCGGTGGACGCCCCGCTGATCGCCAAATAGACATCGACAGGCGTCGATCGGCCCGCAATGCGCGCCTTGGTGTAGAATGTCTTGCCGGAAAGCATGGCGGGCGTGACGTCGGCCAGATCGACGACGGCGGCGGCGCTTGGCGTCGACATCGTCAGCGCCGCGACGAAGCCCGCGCTCACGATCATACGGCCGAGCGCGGCCGATGCCCGCGCCATGCCCCGAATTTTATGTGCGATATGTCGCATGGCTGCCCTCAGTCGTCATCTGAACAGGAACGCCGCCGGATGGTATGCGACGAGGTTGGCCAAGCTTATTGCAAGCGCGGGTTTCGATAAAGTTTTTATCTGAAGGCGACAGCCAAGGCTCCGGCAAAGCAAAAGGGCCGGATGCTTGCCAGCATCCGGCCCTTCAATTCGGCGAAGAATTTAGCGGAGGGTTTAGGCCGCTTCTTCCTCGACATCGACTACAGCGCCAAGCGACGCCTTGATCGCTGCGATAAACTCGCTGGCGCCGCTGGTGTTCGCCATCGTGATCAACGAGCCGTCAACCGTGACGCCTTCGTTGGAAACGGTGACGCCGGCCGCGGTCAGGCGTTCGGCGGCGGCTTCCGGGGCGCTGACGGAGCGGCCGGATGCCACTTCAGCATCAATCAGCAGCGTCGCGGCGTCGTCGGTCAAGGCGACCGGCTTGTTCGCTTCCAGCATGCCCTTCAGCACGCGGCGCGAATGGGCGTTGCCCGCGAGGGTCGCGGTCGAGCGCACGCCGCCCGGCGCCAGGAGCAGGTCATACTGGCTCGGCAGAACATCGCTGATCCGCTCGTCCACAAAGAAATTGTGGCCCCAACCGCCTTCATGCCAGCCGTTGGCGACGCCAACTTCGGGCGAAACGATCGTGGTCATCGCGCCGGCCGCGATCAACGCCTTCTGCACATCGGTCATATGTTCTTCGATAAAGCCGGATGCGACCATGATCGCAATTTTCTTGCCGGCGAGTGGCTTCATGCCCTCCATCAGAATTCTCCTTCTTGCAACGGCGCCCGGAAAGTTGATGGGCGCGCGTGATGACGATGACGGAACCCGCCACCGGAACCGACGATCGAGGCCGGAGCCTAAATCGGCGAAAATGCTAATAAACGCGGCTGAAAATGATTGAGCTTGACGTTAAACACACCCGCGGCCGATCCGACTGAAGGCCGCGCTCATTCGAGCCAAACGTTAAAGTTTGAAATTTCGTGACTCGCAATCTATGTCGCAGTGCAGCGTAAGGCAAGGCTTCAGCCTGCGGCCCCTAGCCGCTGTTTGGCAAAAACGTCGGCGGCCGCCGCCGGCAAGCGCCTCAGCGCTTACGATCCTGAAAGGCGGCGATGCGGAGGCGGAGGGCATTCAGCTTGATAAAGCCTTCGGCATCCTTCTGATTATAGACGGTATCGGCCTCGAAGGTCGCATAGCTCGCGTCATAGAGGCTGTTCGGCGATTTCCGTCCGACGACCGACGCCAGCCCCTTGAAGAGCTTCAGGCGGACGACGCCGTCCATCTTCTTCTGGCTTTCGTCGATCGCGGCCTGGAGCATCCGTCGCTCCGGCGAGAACCAGAAGCCGTTGTAGACGATCTCGGCATAGCGGGGCGACAGCTCGTCCTTGAGGTGCATGGCGCCCCGGTCGAGCACCAGGGTTTCCAGGCCGCGCCGGGCGACGAACAACACCGTGCCGCCGGGGGTCTCATAGATGCCGCGGGACTTCATGCCGACGAAGCGGTTCTCGACGATGTCGGCGCGGCCGATGCCATGCCTGCCGCCAAGTTCGTTGAGCTTCGTCAGGAGCGCCGCTGGCGAGAGCTTCTGGCCGTTGACCGCGACCGGATCGCCTTTGATGAAGTCGATCTCGACATATTCCGCCTGGTCGGGCGCGTCTTCGGGCGCGGTCGAACGGGTGTACATGTCCGCGTCGGCCTCGACCCAGGGATCTTCCAGCGCCTTGCCTTCATAGGAAATGTGCAGAAGGTTCGCGTCGGTGGAGTAGGGCGCCTCGCCGCGCTTGTCCTTGGCGATCGGAATCTGCCGCTCCTCGGCATATTGCAGAAGTTTGGTGCGGGAGTTCAGGTCCCACTCGCGCCAGGGGGCGATGACCTTGATATCGGGCTTCAGGGCGTAATAGCCAAGCTCGAACCGGATCTGGTCATTGCCTTTGCCGGTTGCGCCATGGGCGACTGCGTCGGCGCCGGTGGCCTCGGCGATCTCGATCTGGCGTTTGGCGATCAGCGGCCGGGCGATCGAGGTGCCGAGCAGATAGGTGCCTTCATACAGCGCATTGGCCCGGAACATCGGAAAGACGAAGTCCCGGACGAATTCCTCACGTAAATCGTCAACGAAGATTTCCTTGACGCCCATCCCTTCCGCCTTCTTGCGGGCCGGCTCAAGCTCTTCGCCCTGGCCAAGGTCGGCGGTGAAGGTCACGATTTCGGCGCTGTAGGTTTCCTGCAGCCACTTCAGAATGACCGAGGTATCCAGGCCGCCCGAATAGGCCAGCACAATTTTGCGAACGCTGCTCGACATTGACGACATTCCCGCTTTCAATGATCTGCGCGTAGATGGGGCGCAGGGACGGCGCTGTGCATACACCGATCAGCCTGGGGACCGAAAGCCCGATCTGTCGAGACGCATTGTCCCAATGGCAGGCGATGTCGCCGCGCCGTGCTTGTGATTGCGAATGAGTTGCATTATCTAGTAGGCATGAAACGTTTCCGCCTTAACCTGCCAGCCAGGCTGGCGCGGTCGCCAGAACTGGCGATCCCGTTCGACGCATCGTCCGCGGCCTGCATGACCTGCGCCCGGCACGATACGCCGGCGCTGGTGATCGATGGGGTCTCCCATAGTTATGGCGGGACGGACGTCGTGCTCCGGGATGTGTCGCTTTGCCTGCATGCGGGCGAGATCGTCTCTCTCGTGGGCCCCTCGGGCTGCGGCAAGACGACGACCTTGCGGCTGGTGGCGGGCCTGGAGCGCCTGCAACAGGGCTATGTGCAGGTCGGCGACCAGCTCGCGGCGTCCGCCACGCTGCATCGGCCCGCTGAAGCGCGCAATGTCGGCATGATGTTTCAGGATTATGCGCTGTTTCCGCATTTGTCGGTGCTCGAGAACGTGTCATTCGGCCTCGCGCGGCTCGATGGCGCGGAGCGGCGGACGCGGGCCATGGCGGCCTTGCAGGATGTCGGCCTCGCGAGTTTCGCGAACCGTAATCCCGCGACCCTTTCCGGCGGGCAGCAGCAGCGCGTCGCCCTGGCGCGGGCGCTGGCCCCCAGGCCGAAGGTGGTCCTGCTGGATGAGCCATTCTCCGGCCTCGACGCCGAATTGCGCCGCAAGGTGCGCGGCGACGCCATCCATCTCCTGAAGGCATCCGGCGCCGGCGCGCTGATGGTGACCCACGATCCGGAAGAAGCTCTCTTCATGTCGGAGCGGATCGCGGTCATGCGCGATGGCCGTATTGAGCAATATGGCGATCCGAAAACCCTTTACGATGAGCCGAAATCCGCATACGTGGCCAGGTTTTTCAGCGAAATCAATGAATTGACCGGCGTCGTCCGCAATGGCTGTATCGCGACTGCATTGGGCGCGGTGCGGGCCGTCGATCTGGACGAGGGCGCCTCGGCGCTCGCAATGACCCGGCCGGAACATCTCCTGACCGGCATGGCGGCTACGGCGACCGGGCGCGCCGTTGAAGGCCGCGTCGGCTTTGCGCGCTGGCTTGGACGGACCGCGTTGATCGAAGTGATGCTCCCAAGCGGCGAAGCCGTGCTGGCGCGGACCGCCGACAGCCAAACGCCGGGCGAAGGCGAAGTTCTCGCGGTGGCGCTCGATCCGGGTCGCACGCTGTGTTTCGCCTCCGACAGCGACATTGACGCCATTGACGCAGGCGATGCGCCGCTTGGCGAGATTGCTCAGCAAGGTCTCGCCTTCTCCGCCGGTCTGCGGTAGACATTCGGTCGATAGCGCCATACTGAGCGCGCACCGGATTTGAGAGGCAAGATTATGGGAATCAGCATCTGGCAGGTTTTGATTGTCGCGGTCGTTGTGCTGCTTCTCTTCGGCGCGGGCCGCGTTCCGCGCCTGATGGGCGACATGGCGAAGGGCATCAAGAGCTTCAAGCAAGGCATGAAGGACGATGTCCCGACGGATGAGCCGGCCGCGCGGCCGGCGTCCGACCCCGACCGGCTTGAAGCGCAGGCCCGGGCGGCGGCCGACGCCGAGAAAGATCGCGCCAAGAACGGCTAGGCGATTGCCTGGTTTGCAGTCGGGTTGAGGCGGAACCTCTCAAGATGTTGGATATCGGCTGGAGCGAGTTCCTGGTCATCGGCGTGATTGCGCTACTGGTGATCGGGCCGAAGGAGCTGCCCGGCGCGCTCCGGACCGCGGGTCAGTATATGGCGCGCGCCCGCAGCCTCGCCCGAGAATTCCGCGACGGTCTCGACGACATCGCCCGTGAAGCCGAACTCAAGGACATCGAGAAAAAAATCGTCGGCGACGGTTGGCTTGAAGCGGAAGACAAGCCCGCGTCGGCGCGCTCCGAGACCGCCAAGACTGGCGGGGCGCCGGCATTGGATATGGATGAAGCCGAGAGCGATGAAGCCCTCGCGGCCGATCTGTCCGATCAGATTGCGTCCAATCCGCCTGACAACGCCAAGCCCGCCGCCCCGAAGCAGACCGCCTCTGAGCCGACGGCGGCCGAGCCGGCTGACCCGCCGATGCCGGGCGCCAAGGATGAAGGCGTGAAGCCGTCATGACCGGGGCAGAAGCGGATGACCGGGCGCCATTGCTGGCGCATCTGATCGAGTTGCGCCGTCGGCTGTTGTGGTCGGTCGTCGCGCTTTTTATCGCCTTCCTGCTGTGCTGGGGCTTCGCGGGTCAGGTGTTCGAGTTCCTGGCGCGGCCGTTGATCGAAGCTTTTGGCGATCAGGCCGACGCCAAGCTGATCTATACAAGCTTGACAGAGAAGTTCTTTGTCGACATCAAGATCGGGTTTTACACCGCGCTTTTTGTTACATTCCCGATTGTCGCTAATCAGCTTTGGCAGTTTGTTGCGCCGGGGCTCTACAAAAATGAGCAGCGGGCATTTCTCCCCTACCTAATAGCGTCTCCGATCCTGTTTTTTGTCGGTGGCGCAATGGTTTATTACGGTATCATGCCGCTCGCCTGGAAGTTTTTCCTGAGCTATCAGAACATTGCGCCCGAAGCAGTTGGCCAGGGCAACTTCGTCGAGATCGTCGCGATGCCGAAGGTCTCCGAGTATCTCAGCCTCGTGATCAAGTTGATCTTCGCCTTCGGGCTTTTCTTCCAGATGCCAGTGGCGCTGACCTTAATGGCCAAAGCGGGACTGGTTTCGGCGGCCGGTCTTGCGGCGAAGCGGAAATATGCCGTCGTCGTGATGTTCATCATCGCCGCGATTCTGACGCCGCCCGATATCATCAGTCAGATCGGATTGGCGGTGCCGGGATTGTTGCTCTACGAGATTTCGATCCTGCTGGCGCGCCGCATCGAACGGAAGCGCGAAGCGGGCGACGATCCGTCCGAGGCCGCCTGAGCCAGATCGGACTGGCGGATTCTCCGGCATGCCGGGACGTCAGGCTTGTTCGGCCGTGGTCTGGACGAGGTTCCGGATGCCCGGTAGAACCGGCCCCGCTGCATAGCTGGAGGCTGTCTCAATCATGCTTGACGTGCGCTGGGCTCGTGAGAATCCTGCCGCCTTGGACGCGGCGCTGGCGCGTCGCGGGGCGCCGCCTGCATCGGCGGAGGCGCTCGACCTCGACCAACGCCGTCGGGCGGCGCAGACCCGGTTCCAGGAAGCGCAGAGCGCGCGCAAGGAAGCATCGAAGGCTATCGGACAGGCGAAGGCGAAGGGCGAGGACGCCAGCGCCGCCATGGCCGCGGTCGCTGACCTGAAAACCGCCGCTGACGCCGCCGAGCAGGAAGAGCGCGCGGTCGCCGCCGAGCTCGACGCCCTGATGGCGCGTTTGCCGAACATTCCCATGGACGATGTGCCGGACGGCCTGGACGAAAGCGCCAATGTCGAATTGCGCGTCGTCGGCGCGCCTCGGACGTTCCCGTTTCAGCCGCTCGATCATGTGGCCCTGGGCGAACCGCTCGGGCTGGATTTCGCGTCGGGCGTCAAGCTTTCCGGCGCGCGTTTCGTCGTATTGCGCGGCTGGATGGCCCGTCTGGAGCGGGCGCTCGCGCAGTTCATGCTGGACCTGCATGTGGACGCCCATGGCTATGCGGAAATCCGCCCGCCGCTATTGGTGCGCGACGAGGCCATGTTTGGGACCGGCCAATTGCCGAAGTTTGCCGAGGATCTGTTTCAGACGACCGAAGGCCGCTGGCTGATCCCGACGGCGGAAGTGCCGCTGACCAACCTTGTCGGCGGCGAGATCCTTGACCCGGCGGCGCTGCCGCTGCGCATGGTGGCGCACACGCCCTGTTTCCGGTCGGAAGCCGGTTCAGCCGGGCGCGATACCCGCGGCATGATCCGGATGCATCAATTCGATAAGGTCGAACTCGTCAGCATCGTCCAGGAGGGGGCCGGACTCGAAGAGCTGGAACGGATGACGCAAGCGGCTGAAACCGTTTTGCAAAGGCTGGAATTGCCCTATCGGGTCATGGCGCTTTCAGCCGGCGATATGGGATTCGGCGCGCGCAAGACCTATGATCTGGAGGTTTGGCTGCCGAGCCAGAATACCTACCGGGAGATTTCAAGCTGCTCGTTCTGCGGCGATTTTCAGGCCCGCCGGATGAATGCGCGCGTCCGCCGCGCGGAGGGTAAGGGCACGGACTTCGTGCATACCCTGAACGGCTCCGGCGTCGCTGTCGGCCGAGCGCTGCTCGCTGTCCTGGAGAACCATCAGCAGGCAGACGGCGCCATAGATGTGCCGGCGGCGCTCCGGCCCTATCTTGGCGGGCGGGACAACATTCCGGCCAAGGGAGCGGCTTGATGGCGGCTTCCCCGGACTGGCGGGTCGACCTCGCCACGGCTCGCGTGCTGCTGGTCAACGACGACGGCCTGGAGGCGCCGGGGATGGCGTTGCTGGAACGGCTGGTCGCGCCGCTCGTCCGGGAGCTCTGGGTTGTGGCCCCGGAGCGGGAGGAAAGCGGCACGGGCCACGCGTTTTCGCTGCATCGGCCAGTGCGTCTGCGTCAGGCAGGCGAGCGGCGGTTCGCCGTCGATGGGCTGCCGACGGATGCGGCGATCCTGGCGCTGGGCGTCGTAATGCGGGATGCGCCGCCCGATCTGGTGCTCTCCGGCATCAATCGGGGCGCGAATATCGGCGACGACGTCACCTATTCCGGCACGGTCGGCGCGGCCATGGAAGCAGCGCTGGCGGGGTTTCCGTCGATCGCGCTCAGCCTCGACCGCAAGCCGCTTGGCGAGGCGCAATGGCCGACGGTCGAAGCGCATCTGGCTGAAACGCTGGCATGGGCGCTCAGCCAAGCCTGGCCGACGGGCGCAGTCTTGAATGTGAATTTCCCCGATGTCGCGCCGGAGGCGGTGCGGGGGCGCCGCCTGACCCGGCTTGGCCGGCGGAAACCGGGCGGCGAAATCGTCTCGGGCCACGATCCGGCGGGCAAGCCCTTTTACTGGATCAGTTCCAAGCGCATTGTCGGAACCGTGACGGCCGATTCAGACATTCGCGCCGCCGAGGAGGGTTATATCTCGATGACGCCCTTATCCTTCGACATGACCGATGCAGCGCTGCTGGCCCGCGCCAAGACCGGGTTGCAGCCATGAACCTGGAAGGCCGCCGCATCCGCATGGTCATGGGCCTCAGGCGCGCCGGGGTGACCGATCCACAGGTTTTAGGGGCCATGGAGCGGATGGAGCGCGAGCGCTTTGTGCCGATTACCTGGATCGAACAGGCCTATGAGGACAAGCCGCTGCCGATCGGCCACGGCCAGACCATAAGCCGCCCGGCGATTGTCGGGTTGATGCTGCAGGCGCTGGAAGTCGGGCCGCGCATGCGCATCCTCGAAATCGGGGTCGGGTCGGGGTATCAGACCGCATTGCTCGCCCGCCTCGCTCGCGCTGTCTATGGGATCGAGCGGGTGCGGCCGTTGTTCGCCGACGCCAAGATCCGGCTATCGGCCATGGGCATCGACAATATTTTCCTGCGGTATGCCGACGGCGGATCGGGCTGGCCCGAAAGCGCGCCGTTCGATCGGATCATCGCCGCGGCGACCGCCGACGACGTTCCGGGGGCGCTGGCCGATCAATTGAAAATCGGCGGCGTCATGGTTTTGCCTTTGTCTGACAGTAGCGGACAAGCCTTGTGGCGCATCCGCCGGTCCGACAGCGGCTTCTCGACCGAGGAAATCGGCGAGGCGTCCTTCGTGCCGTTCCTGTCAGGCACGGAAACCAGCCTGGAGAAGCGGGCCAGCGCAGGGAGGCAAGGCGGATGATGCGTCAATCACTTATCCTCATGCTGGCGGCGCTCGCAAGCGCGCTTGCGGGCTGCGGCTGGGTGAAAGTGGATTCGGAGCGCAGGTCGTCCGTGCCGCCGCCGGCGGCGCCGGCTTCCGCCATATCGAGCGGCGCCGGCGGCCGCCTGTTGACAGTGCAGCCAGGCGATACGGTTTATGGCGTCAGCGCCCGTTATGGGGTGACGCCCCGGCAGATGATCGCCTTGAACGATCTGCGGCCGCCTTATGAGATTCAGGTGGGCCAGCGCTTGCGCCTGCCGCCGCCGCAACGGCTGCATGCCGTCCAGGAGGGCGAGACGCTTTCGAGCATCGCCCGCCTGTATGCTATCGACCCGACGACGCTGGCGGCAAACAATCACCTGCAGGCCCCCTATGTCGTCCGGCGCGGCGAGACCTTGGGCGTGCCGACCCAGGTTGCCGCCCCATTGATCGCGAGCACGGACCCGGCGCCGCCGCCCGAGAGCCAGCCGCGCCGACCCGCGCCGCCAGCCTCAACGCCGTCCGTGCTGCGAAGCGACCTGCCGCCGCCGTCGCCGCCGGCGCAGCAAGCTCCAGCGCCAGCGACCCAAGGCCGCTATATCCCGCCGCCGCCCCAGCCCAGGGTCGATGCGCCAGCGCCGCCTGAAACCGCTGCGCCTTCGCCCCCCGCAGCGCCAACCGCTCAGGCGCCGGCCGCCGTGCCGCGCCGGCCTTCGGAACTGGCATCCCGCGCGACGCCGCCATCCGCAGCGACGGTCGCGCGCGTCGATCCGGCGCCAGAGCCGCCTCGCGCCAATCGCTTGCCCGACGCGCCCGCCGTCGCTTCGCCGGAACGGGTCGGAGGGTTCCTGGCGCCAGTCGAGGGGCCGGTGATCGCCAAGTTCGGCAGTCAGGCGGATGGGCGCAAGAACGAAGGCGTCAATATCGCCGCCCCGCGGGGAACGTCGGTGCGCGCCGCAGCCGACGGCGAAGTCGTCTATGCCGGGGATGCGCTCCAGGGCTATGGCAACCTCGTCCTGGTGCGCCATTCGGACGATTGGGTCACCGCCTACGCGCATCTCGACAGCATTCTGGCGAAGCGCGGGACGCAGGTTGTCCGGGGCCAGACAATCGGCGCGGTCGGAACGTCCGGCGGCGTCTCGGTTCCGCAATTGCACTTTGAAATGCGCCGCAACAACCGTTCGGTCGATCCGACAGGCAAGCTCGCGGCTCAGTAGATCGAACGGCTGACCTGGCTCGCCGCCGCGGTTAGGCCGCGCGGCTTAGCGCCAGGGCGTTGGCGAGCGGCATGGCGCGGACGTGGCTGGCGGGCAGGGCGCCTTCCAGGCTGGCGGCGATCTCGCTTGCGGCCATCAGCTTTTCCAGGTCAATGCCGGTCGCGACGCCCATCCGGTCGAACAAATAGACGATATCCTCGCTCGGGATATTACCGGAGGCGCCCGGCGCATAAGGGCAGCCGCCAAGACCGGCGACGGAGGTGTCGAAGCTCCGGATGCCGGCGTCCATCGCGGCCAGGATATTCGCGACGCCGAAGCCGGACGTATCGTGGCCGTGGAAGATGAAGCTGGCGCGGTCGCCGAACTCAGCGAGCGCTTGTGTCGCCAGGCTTTTGACCTTGTTCGGGATCGCCATGCCGGTCGTATCGCTGAGGGCGAATTCCAGGCCGGGACGGATCGCCAGGATTTTCTCGATGTTGCCGAGCACGGTTCTCTCTGGCGTCAGGCCCTCGAAGGGACAATGGAACGAAGTCGCGAGCCCGATCCGGAGCGTCAGCTTGCCGTCGGGATCGACCTCCTGCAGCAGATAGGCGAGATCGGCGATCGACTCCGCCGTCGGCCGGCCGACATTGCTGTTGTTATGGCCGTCGGTCATGGAGATCACCATCTCGAGATCCATGACGCCGGCGGCGAAGGCGCGGCGGGCGCCTTTCGAATTCGGCACGAGGGCCATGGCGCGGACGCCCGGCAGCGGCCCAAGGCCTTTGACGACCGCATCCATGTCCTGCATCTGCGGGATCGCCTTCGGGCTGACGAAGGAGCCGATTTCCATGCGCTTGAAGCCGGCATCGGCCAGGGCATGGATGAGCTTGATCTTGATGGCGGTCGGAACGAGAGCCTTGATGTTCTGAAGACCGTCTCGGGGACCGACTTCAACGAGTTCGACGCTGTCCATGCTCATGCCCTCGGTTGCTCATTGCCGCAGGCTATGGTGTTTAGCGAATTCCGATCTCGAAGCCAATGTGACGCCAAGCATGCAACCACTCGCGGGATACCGCATCCTCGACCTGACGCGCGTGTTGTCCGGGCCGTTCTGCACGCAGCTTCTCGGCGATCTCGGCGCGGACGTCATCAAGGTCGAATCGCCCGAGGGCGACACTGTCCGGAACCAGGGCGACAGCCGGGACGGCTTTAGCTGGTACTTCGCCGGGTTCAATCGCAACAAGCGCTCCATCGTGCTCGATCTGAAGACCGACAAGGGCAGGGCGGCGTTGACCGCCCTCATTAAGACCTCCGACGCGGTCATCGAGAATTTCCGGCCGGGCGTCATGGATCGGCTGGGCTTCGGGCGGGCGCGGCTCCAGGAATTGCGGCCGGGCATCATCACCTGCGCCGTCACCGGCTTCGGCGCCGACGGGCCCTACAAGGACCGGCCGGCGTTCGACTTCATCGCCCAGGCGATGAGCGGCTTCATGAGCGCGACTGGCGCTGCTGACGGTCCGCCGCTTCGGACGGGCTTGCCGATCAGCGATCTGGTGACGGGGATGTATGGCGCGCTTGGCGTGACGGCGGCCCTGCTTGGGCGGGAACGGGGCGGGCCGAGCCCGCATGTCGACGTCAGCCTGACCAATTCGATGATCAGCCTGCTCGCCTATCTCGCCTCCAATTATTTCGCGGCCGGGCGGGTCATGCCGCGCGCCGGCAACGATCACCCGATCGCAGCGCCCTATGGCCTGTTCGAGACGGCCGACGACCCGATCGCGGTGGCGCCCAATGACGATGTCTTTTTCGGCCGCCTGATGGACGCCCTGGGGCTGCCGGAGGCGAAGGCCGACCCCGACTTCGCGTCCAACCATCTTCGCGTCGCCAATCGGGCGCGTTTGAACGCCATGGTGCTGACGAAACTTGCCGGCGCCGGCGCCGACCACTGGGTCGACGCCTTGAACAAGGCCGGCGTGCCATGCTGCCGCGTCAACGATGTTGCTGGCGTCTTCGCCGACCCTCAGGTGCAATCCCAGCAGATGGCGTTGACGATCCAGCATCCCGCCCACGGTGAAATGACGGTGCTGGGCTTTCCCATGAAGTTCAGCGAGGGCGGCTGCGATATCCGGCGGCATCCGCCGGACCTTGGCGAGCACACAGGCGAAATCCTCGCGGAACTGGGTCTCGAGGCGTAAGGTTCAGCGTTCGGCCTCAAGGATCGAGACATAGTTCGCGACCGCCGTGCCGCCCATGTTAAAGACGGCGGTCGGGCCGCTGCGGGCGACTTGCATGTCGCCCGCGCTCCCAAGCGCCTGCATTGCCGCCAGGATGTGCATGGAGACGCCTGTCGCGCCGATCGGGTGCCCCTTGGCTTTCAGCCCGCCCGAAGGATTGACCGGCAATTTGCCGTCCTTCAGGGTCCAGCCTTCATCGATGGCGATCCGCCCCTTGCCCATTGGCGTCAGGCCCATGGCTTCATATTCCAGAAGCTCGGCCGTGGTGAAGCAGTCATGGGTTTCGACGGTCGCAAGGTCGTCGAGCGTCAGGCCGGCGTCATCGAGCGCCCGCGCCCAGGCGAGAGCCGGACCCTCCATCTCAAGCATGTCCCGACGCGACATCGGCAGATAGTCGTTCACGTGCTGGGCCGCGCGGAACGTGACGGCCTTCGTGAAAGCTTCCACGTCGTCGCTGGCGGTCAGGACGATGGCGGCCGCGCCGTCCGACACAAGGCTGCAGTCGGTGCGCCGGAGCGGCCCGGCGACCAAGGGGTTCTTCTCGGAGACGGTATTGCAGAACTCGAAGCCGAAATCCTTGCGGAGCTGCGCCCAGGGATTGTCGACGCCGTTCCGGTGGTTCTTGGCGGCGATCTTCGCCAGCGCGTCGGAATGGTCGCCGTAGCGTTGGAAATAGCGCTGGGTCAGTAGCCCGAACACGCCGGCAAATCCGGCGGGCGTTTCGGCTTCTTCCTTCACGTAGGAGCATTTCAGCAGAATATCGCCGACCTGGCGTCCAGGCGTTTCGGTCATCTTTTCGTAGCCGACGACAAGCGCGCGCTTCGCCTTGCCGGCCTGGATGGCGTTCATCGCCAGGTGGATCGCGGCCGAACCGGTGGCGCAGGCGTTCTCGACCCGGGTCGCTGGCTTGAAGCGCAGGCCAGGCTGACTTTGCAGCGGCAGGCTTGACGGAAAATCCTGGCCCTGGAAGCCGCCGTTGAAGTGCCCGACGACGATGAGGTCGATGTCCTTGGCTTCGACCCCTGCATCCTCCAGGGCGCCGTCGACCACGGATTGCACCATGGCCTCGGCGTCGGCCTCGACTTTTCCAAAGGGGTGGTGCGACCAACCGACGATGCTGACGCTCATGGCGAAGGCTCCTTGGCGAATATCCTGTCCGCTGGTTATATCGCCGATCATCCAGGATGCGCGAGAGGCGGCATGTCAGATAATCTTCTTCCCGATGGCGACCCCGGCCGCTTTGAAGTCGTCATGGGCTTCGAACTGGATATTTGGGAGCACGGCCGTTCCCGGTTCCGGATGAAGCTCGGTCCGCAGCATCTGAACCGTCAGGGCGCTCCCCATGGCGGCGTCGTGGCGGCGCTGCTGGATGCCGCCGGCATGTTCGCCGGCAATACGGACGCTGCCACCGGCGAGCGCCGGAAAGCTGTGACAGTTTCCATGAGCACGAATTTCATCGGCGCAGCGAAAGGGCCGGAACTGATCTGCGATGGCGCGGTCTTGAAGGCCGGCCGCACCACGTTCTTCGCGGAGGCCAGGGTGACGGACGGGGAAGGCGGGGCATTGCTTGCCTCGGGGCAGGGAGCCTATCGGTATCTGTAGCGCCTAACCCTGCTTGAGCGCCGCCGCCGCCCTGATGACGCGCACGGTTTCATCCCACATGGCGAGCTTGTCGATATCCGCCAGGGCGACGAAGGCCGCATGCATGGCGTCGTCGCCGGCGACGGGCTCGCCGTCGATCCAGGTCGCGGCATAGTCGATCAAGGTATAGTGCGTTTCTATCCGACCGTCGTCGTCGGGCCGGATGATGTCGATGATGTCCAGCACGGGGCCAAGCTGGATGGCGCAGCCGGTTTCTTCCAGCACTTCGCGGCAAGCGCCCTCGGCCGCCGTCTCGCCTAGCTCCTGCAGGCCGCCGGGTAAGCTCCATTGCCCCAGTCTTGGCGGCTTGCCGCGCTTTATCAGCAGCACGTCGTCGCCCTTGAGGACGACGACGCCCATGCCGACCATCGGGCGCGCCGGGTAGCGTCTATCGTCGGACATCGAACCGAGGCGCCCTGTCTATTAGCTTCGAAGCCGGTCGCGGCTCAGTGGCGCTCGATGCACATGGCGACGCCCATGCCCCCGCCGATGCACAGGGTCGTCATGCCCCTCTTGGCGTCGCGGCGCTTCATTTCATGCAACAGCGTGATCAGGACCCGCGCGCCCGAAGCGCCGATCGGATGGCCGAGCGCGATCGCACCGCCGTTCACGTTCAACTTCTCGGGATCGAAGCCAAGGTCCTTGCCGACGGCGAGCGCCTGGGCGGCGAACGCTTCGTTGGCCTCGATCAGGTCGAGGTCGTCGACCGCCCATCCGGCTTTTGCAAGGGCCTTGCGGCTTGCAGGGATCGGACCGGAGCCCATCAAGGCAGGATCGACGCCGGCCTGGGCGAAACTCCGGATTATGCCTAGCGGCTCCAATCCGCGCTTCTCGGCCTCGGCCAGAGTCATCAGCACCAGCGCCGCGGCGCCGTCGTTCAGGCCCGAGGCATTGCCGGCGGTGACACTGCCGTCCTTGTTGAACGCCGGACGCAGTTTCGCCAGGACTTCGGCCGTCGTGCCGTGCTTGGGATGCTCGTCCTGATCCACGACAACATCGCCTTTGCGGGTCTTGATCGTGAAGGCAACGATTTCATCGGCGAACCGGCCAGCCTTCTGTGCAGCTTCGCAGCGTTGTTGCGACTGGGCGGCGAACGCATCCTGATCGGCGCGGCTGATCTGCCATTTCTGGGCGACGTTCTCCGCGGTCACGCCCATGTGGTAGCCGTTGAAGGCATCCCAGAGGCCATCCTTGATCATCGTGTCGACCATGGCGGCGTCGCCCATCTTCACGCCAGCGCGCAGCGGCGCGCAATGGGGCGAGAGGGTCATGTTCTCCTGACCGCCAGCGATGACGATGGCGCTATCGCCAAGGCGGATCGCCTGGGCGCCAAGGCCGACAGCCTTGAGGCCCGAACCGCAGACATGGTTGATCGTGTAGGCGGGCGTCGTATCCGGCAGCCCGGCGCGGATCGCAGCCTGGCGGGCCGGGTTCTGGCCCTGGCCGGCGGTCAGCACCTGGCCGAAGATCACCTCGTTCGGCTCATCCGCGCCGAGGCCGGCGCTGGCGAGCGCCGCCTGGATGGCGGCAGTGCCGAGCGCATCCGCGCTGACGGTGGAAAATGCGCCGCCAAAAGTGCCGATTGCGGTGCGTTTGGCCGCGACGATTGCGACATCTGTCATGGGATGTGTGTCTCCTTGGATGGGCATCGTCGACGACTGTGATGCATTGCAAAAATACGCGGCTCGTTGCGCCGTTGCAACAGCCGCTAACGGTCGGCGTCCGCGATCCATGCCAGTAGCGGACGCCAGAGCGCGGTTTCCGCCCGGTCGCCGACCAGCATGCCGACATGTCCGCCATCGACGCGGAGGAGCTCGGCGTTCGCGGCCCCGTGTAGGTAACCGATGGCGCTATCCATCGGGACGATCCGGTCCCGGGTCGGCGCGGCGATCAAAGTCGGCCCAGGATAGGTCCGGTTGGTGACAGGCGTTCCGCCGACCGCCCAGCGCCCTCTCATCGGGGCATTGGCGCCGTACCACTCGTTCAAGACCGTGGCCGCGACGGGGGCCGCAAGGTCCGGGCCGCCATTGACCCAGTCTTCCATCGCGACGAACAGCATTGCCGCCTCGCACGATTGATCGAGCTTTGCGAAATTTCGGAACTTTCGCGCCGCCAGGGTGGGATCAAGCGCAAAAAACAGGGTTTGCAGCAGGTCGACCGGCACGGACCCGCATTCCCGGGCGGCCTGCTGAAACGGACCGACGAACCGCGCCATGCGCTTAGCCGGCTCGGGATCCGGCGCATGAAAGTCCCAAGGCATCGCAAGCAGCGTCAAGGCGCGGACGTCCTTGGGCCGAACGGTCGCCAGCGCCGCCGCAAGCAGGCCGCCCATGCAATAGCCGAGGACAACCGGCGCCGCGCGGCGCCTGTCGATGATCCAGTCGAGCATCGGCGCCAGCTTTTCGTCCAGGTAACGCTCGACCGGCCAATCGGCGGCGTCTGGCTCGGGATCGCCCCAATCGACCAGATAAGGCGCATACCCGGCCGCATGGAGCGCTTCGACCAGACTGCGGTCGGGCATCAGGTCCAGCACGTCGCTGCTGTTGACCAGCGAAGGGATCATCAGAATTGGGCTTCGAGCGCATGGCGGGCGGCTGTGGCTCGGATCGTTATCGCCGGGTTCGACCGCCAGCAAGCGGCTGCGGCCGACTTGGAGCGCCGTCTGGCGGTCCTCCATGCGGCGGCGATAGGGATGGGAGCGGTATAGGCCGACGCCGCGCCAGAATGCGCTCCACCGGGATGCGGTCTCGGCTTGTGTCGCCGCGAGCAGCGCCAGTTTTGCGGCCATACCGTACGTCTGGATGTCGGCGAGCCCCGCAGGCTGGGCATCCAGATAGCGGTTCCCGCCGGTCGCGGCGGCCGAAAGCGCCAGCACCTGGGCGCGCCAAAGCGCCGACGCATGCAAGGCCAAAGGACGCGGTCCAAGTCTGTCGGAGTGGACGATCATTGGGGAAGGGGGTACGCCAAATTCAGGCGGCGTCAATGGCCGTCGCTATCGGGCGACGATAGAGATTGCTTGACCCGGACGCGGCTTTTTGCGATGCAGCGAAGCGATTGCGGTCCATTGAGATCAAGTGAGCATCCGGCATGACGACGCGCAAATCCCCCGACGATCCCGTGATCGTCATCAAGAAGTATGCAAATCGGCGACTCTATAACACGTCGTCGAGCGCTTACGTGACGCTCGAGGATTTACGGGACTTGGTGTCGAAGGATATCGACTTCGTCGTTCAGGACGCCAAGACCGGTGAGGATCTGACCCGCGCCGTGCTGACCCAGATCCTCGCGGAAGCCGAGCAGAACGGCGCAAGTTTGCTTCCGATCGGCTTTTTGCGGCAGGTCATCGGCATGTACGGCGACGGCATGAGCTGGATGATGCCGCAATATCTGGAATGCATGACGACCTGGCTTGAAGAGCATCATCAGGAAATGCGCCGCAATATGGACGGCGCATTCGGCGGGGTGTTTCCGGTCGGTCCGTCAATCGACGCTATGCAGGAAGCGACTCGCCGGAACATGGCGGCGTTCGAGCAGGCCATGCGCAGTTTTTGGCCCGTGCCGATCCCGGGGCAGACCGGCCCTGGCGCCGCAGCGCCAAAAGCCGAAGCTGGCGGATTGGACGATCTCCGCCAGAAACTTGCTGCAATGCAGGACCAGCTGAACGCGCTCAGCAAGAAATAACTGCGGGCGCTGTTCCCGGTCGGCGCTAATGGACGGATCGGGCTACAGCAGCGCGAGTTCCGTGACCGCCCACGCGCCGCCAGCCCGCTCGAACAAGAGCGGATGGGCGTTGGCGAAGGCCGTCTCGGGCATGGCGACGCGAAGGCCGGCAGCGATCACCCGGAGATTGCCGCCATGCGCGACGATGGCCTTTTCGCCGGGCCAGGCGATCGCTTGGGCAAATCCCGCGCGTGTCCGCAAGATGAACTCATCCATACTTTCGCCGCCCCGGGGCGACTTGGTCCAATCCAGTTTGGCCGAAGGCGTTCCCATGAACTCGCCGAACAAACGCTCCGCGAGATTGGGATTGACGGTCAGCGGCCGGTCGCAGGCGACGGCGACGGCTGTATCGAATGCGCGTTTGAAGGGACTTGCGACGACAAGATCGATCTTGTGGCTGGCGAGCAGGGCAGCGGCGGCTTGCGCTTGCTCTTCGCCGGTCGCGTCGAGCGCGATGGTCGGCGCCTGCACGATGCCGCTGAAGTTTCCCGCGGTCTGCCCGTGGCGGATGAAATAAAACCGGTCGCAGTCGCAGTCGAGCGGCATTTCCGCGGCGCGCGCTGTCATTATATCCAGGCCGATCGACATCGTCAGACGCTCCCGCGAATCCCATTGCGCACTAGTCCAGGCAGCTTAATGCGGCCGCAACGCGCATCCAAGGGAAGCCCTGTCGGTTTGTCGAATGCGCTGGGGCTAACATTGCCGGATCAGGTCGTTTTCTGGATGGTTAGTGACTTGCGCCAACGATTGAGCGCGCTTTGGGCCGCGCGCACCTCGATGCGATCGAAGAGTGCGAGCGATTCCTGCACGTCCTTGGCGTCGACGACTTTTGCATCCGGCGCCGCGCGCCGACTATGCAGGTAAAGTGACGCAAAATCCGATTTGGAAATGCCACAGGCCCGACACACGACCGTGAGCCTCCGGCCGTCGCCTTCGTTCAAAATCGCATGGGTCAGGCGGATCGAGAGGCCGGAGAAGCGCACCATCAACGCGAGGAACTGCGGCCAGTCGCCATCTCGCAGGGTTTCAATCATCCGCTTGACCTGGGCGCGGCGCGCAATGCTGAGATCGAGCGGGGGCGCTTGCGGGATCAGAAGCGATGTTGCGGCATGCCTGGCCGCTTCCATCGAAGCGAGCCGCACTGCCTCCGGATCAAGGCCGAAACGGCTAATCAATGTGTTCTGCAGGATCACGCTGACGGTCGCAGCGAGTTTCAGCGCAAGATCCGGGCTGAGTTCCGGCCGGTTTGTCAAAGGCGGCTGAAACGCTTCGTGTCCCGGCGCAAGCTCGACGAGTTGCGCCAGACTGGGTTCGGAAATCCGCGCCTCGGCGTTATGCAGCAGGCAGATGATGACTTCCTGATCCCCGGTCGCGATCAAAGCTTCCGACACAGGCTCGGTGATCGAGGGGCGCATGGCGATCGCCAGGCGGTGGCCGCGGGTCTGATTGAGCACGACGGCCGCCAGTTCATCCTCCTGGAGGACGGGGCTTTCGGTCAGCACGGGGAACGCGACTTCGATATCGTCATTTGCAAGCGCGATGATAACATCCTTGGGCGCGACCGAAGATGCGGCAAGATTGGTCGCCAGCGCGGAACGGACCGAGCGTTCCACGTCGCGGATCAAGGTGCGAAGGATATCGGCCGCCAGTTCGCCCTCTTCAGGGGTAAACGTCAGGCCGTGGCGGGCATACATGGCGGCGACCGATGCGGCGAGCGCTTCCCGGCCTGCGATCGACCGGTCGCGCGCCAGCGCGAGGAGCTCGGCTTCCCGGCGAACGATGGTTTGCCTGCCTGGGAGTCCTGGTCGCTTGCCTGGAAAGGCGTCTTCAACGTGTGGCGGCTCGAACATCGGATAACCCTTGGCAAACCACGACAACGCTCCTCGGCGGCCCTGACGCAGGGCATTTGAATGGGCGTTACCTTTTGGCTTAAGCTAGGCCGTCCTTCGATCCGGTTAACCGGATAGCGGCGCGCTACTCCGCGGCGTCGAGCATGACGCCCGACCGTCCGGCCAGATCCTGCACGAACTGCCATGCGACGCGGCCTGAGCGCGCGCCGCGGGTCGTCGCCCATTCCAACGCCTCGCGCTGCACTGTATCGGCGTCGATATCGAGCTTCAGCGCCGCGACGTACCCGCGGATCATTTCCAGGTAGACGTCCTGACCGCAGGAATGAAACCCGAGCCAGAGGCCGAACCGGTCCGACAACGACACCTTCTCCTCAACCGCCTCGCTTGGATTGATGGCAGTTGAGCGCTCGTTTTCGATCATGTCGCGGGGCATGAGATGCCGACGGTTTGATGTGGCATAGAACAGCACGTTCTTCGGTCGGCCTTCGAGCCCGCCTTCCAGAACCGCCTTCAAGGATTTATAGCTGGCGTCGCCAGCGTCGAAGGACAGATCGTCGCAAAAAATGATGCAATTGCGGCCATCGGCCAGCACCAGCCGCAGAAGTTGGGGCAGGCTTTCGATATCCTCCCGGTGAATTTCGATCAACGCGACCCGGCGCGCCGCATCGGCCACATCTGCGTTCACCGCCGCGTGCGCCGCTTTCACCAGGGAGCTTTTGCCCATGCCGCGCGCGCCCCAGAGCAAGGCATTGTTCGCAGGTAAGCCTTTTGCGAACCGTTCGGTGTTATCAAGCAGGATGTCCCGGACCCGATCGACGCCGCGCAGCAAGCTCAGATCGACCCGAGCGACGGTGTGGACTGGCGTCAATTGGACAGCCTCGGCGTTCCAGATAAAGGCGTCGGCGACGTCGAGCGCGAGGGCTGGCGGCGGCGGCGGCGCAATTCGATCGAGGGCGTCGGCAATACGCGTAAGCAAAGGCAGGAGTTCGTTTTCAGTCATGGGCCTCTATCGATTCGACCGGCTGCCGGAAGCGGCGCTGGATTGCGGGAACTGGGATGCTTTGATAGGTTCGCGGCGCAGCGCTCGCAAGGGGATGGCAGCTGCCAGTGAATTGGGTTCGGGTGCGATCGGGCCATTGAGGAGCGCCATTCATGGCTGACACGTCGGATATTCAGAATCTGCTCGATTTTATCGGGCTGGATGGTCTCGGCTATTACGAATTCGACAATCAGAATGGCGCTCGCCGTCCGCCGCCGCTTTTGCCGGATCCCGATCGGCCGATAGTCGCTCAGCCCGCAGCGCCCGTGGGCCATAGCGCCCATACGATCACCGAAGAGACCATCGTGACAGAGCGCGTCGTGCAGCCAGCGCCGCCTCAATCCGCCCCGAAACTCGTCGATGCGCCGCAGCGCATGCCCATGCCCGCCGCTCAGAAGCCGACGATCACCGAGACTGCTACAATGCCGCCTGCCGCGGCCGCGACGCCTGCGCCAAACCAGCCGCCGGCTGCGTCTGCGCCGACGCCGGTTCCGTCGGCGCCGCCCGCGTGGGCGGCTGCGCTCGGCGCGAAGCCAGCCTATGGTTCGATGGATAATCGCGGCTATGGCGCCGTTTCGGCCGGCGCTGCAATCAGCGGCGCGCTTGGCGCCGCGGCCCAGGCGGCGTCGCGCGCCGCCGAAGCAGTCAAGGCGAAGGCGGGCGCTGGCTCCTCGGATCAAGCGGATAGCGCCGAACGCGCCGACAATGAGGCTTCAGCGGTCGCGGAAAGCCTCGCGGCGAAGGTCGATCCGGCTGAAATCAATCTGACGCCGCCCTCAACGACGCCGCCCGCGCCCGTGTCTCCCGCAGCAAGGCCGCCAATTCCAGCGCCCGATAGCGCGGCGGCGGACGCTCGGGCGCAGGCGCAGGCCGAATTGGCCGCGGCCGCGGCGGCGCGACTGCAAGACCGATCGCCGCAGAAAGCCGCGCCTGCGCCGCAATCGCAGCCCAAGGCTGAAACCAATGACGACTCCAGCCTTGCCGATCTGTTCAAGAGACTCTAAGCGTGAAGGGAAGATTAAGCCGCCCGATCCTGCATTTGTCGGGTACTAGGATGTGCGGATTCGGGTATAAGAGTGTGATTCGTGGGCTGGTTCATACAGGCAGACTGGCTTTTCCGGTCCGCTGAATCGCTGTGTCGAGGGGAAGCTGAGCTATGAACGCAGTTGAGAGGCGGGCGCGACGGGGAGGCTTTTCGACGCCGTTCTGGGTGTGGATTCTCGTCCTCCTCGCGTTCATCCCGCTCGCAATGGTCGTGACGGCGAAGCTGGATGCCCGTTCGCAGCTTCTGTTCATGATCTTTACGATCCTTGGCTTTGTCGTTCTGAATTTCTTCAAATCCCGATCGGTTACAGTTTTTCTGATCGTGCTTTCGGCCACCGTGTCGACACGATATCTCTATTGGCGCCTGACCGAGACGCTGCAGTTTGAAACGCTTGCGGAAATATTCCTGGGCTCCGGCTTGTTCCTGGCCGAACTTTACGCCTTCATCGTGCTGATGCTGGGGTTCGTCCAGTCAGTCTGGGCTTACCGGCGCCAACCGATCCCGCTGCCCGACAATGTGCAGGAATGGCCCATCGTCGACGTCTATATCCCGACGTATAACGAATCGCTGCAGGTCGTCAGCAACACGGTCCTCGGGGCCATGTCGATGGACTACCCGGCAGATCGTTTCCGGGTCTATCTGCTCGATGACGGCCGCCGGCCGGAGTTCGAAGCGTTCGCCGCTGAAGTCGGCTGCGGATATCTGTCGCGCGGCGATAACCGGCACGCGAAAGCTGGCAATCTCAACAATGCGTTGAAGCGGACCGACGGCGAACTGATCGCGATTTTCGATTCGGACCATGTGCCGACCCGCGCTTTCCTGCAGATGACGGTCGGGTCGTTCCTGGCGAACGATAATTTGTCGCTCGTTCAAACGCCGCATCATTTTTATTCGCCCGATCCGTTCGAGCGCAATGTGGCCGGCGGCGACGCGGTGCCGAACGAAGGCCAGTTGTTCTACGGCCTCGTGCAAGAGGGCAACGATTTCTGGAACGCCGCGTTTTTCTGCGGCTCCTGCGCGGTGCTGCGCCGTTCGGCGCTGGCCGATATCGACGGATTTGCAACCGAGACAGTCACGGAAGACGCCCATACGGCGCTGAAGCTGCATCGCAATGGTTGGGACTCGGCCTACCTGCGCCTGCCAATGGCGGCGGGCCTTGCGACCGAGCGGCTGGCGCTGCACATCGGCCAGCGCATGCGTTGGGCGCGCGGCATGACCCAGATCTTCCGGCTCGACAACCCGCTCTTCGGGCGCGGCTTGTCATTGTCCCAGCGGCTTTGCTATCTGAATGCGATGCTGCACTTTTTCTTCGCCCTGCCGCGGTTCGTGTTCCTCACCGCGCCGCTGGCCTATCTGCTGTTCGCGCAGAACATCATCACCTCAAGCTGGCAGATGATTTTCCTCTATGCGTTCCCGCATCTCGTGCATTCGATCTTCACGAACTCGCGGCTGCAATCCCGGCATCGCTACACTTTCTGGGGCGAAATCTACGAAAGCGTGCTGTCGTTCCACATCATGCGGCCGACGCTGCTGACGTTGATCAACCCACGGCGCGGTTCGTTCAACGTGACGGAGAAGGGCGGCTTGCTGCCGAACAGCTTCTTCGACAGTTCCCGCGTGGTGCCGCATATCGTTCTGGCAGGCTTCTTGATGCTGGGGCTGATCCTTGGCGTGATCCGCATTGCGCTGAACGAAACCGACGCGCCCTTCATCGATCAGGTGGATGTCGGCGTCATCATCCTCAACATGGTGTGGGCGGCTTTCAACCTGCTGCTTGTGCTCGCCGCGATTTCCGTCGCGCGGGAACGACGGCAAGTTCGCGAGCATGTGCGGATTCCCGTGCGTCTGGCGACCCGGCTGACCTTCCCGGACGGCGCCGCGATCGATACGCATTCGATCGACATGTCCATGGGCGGGGGGCTTTATGATCTCGGCTCATCCGGGCGGAGCGTCGTCGGGCAGCGCGTCCAGGCGGATGTGACGGCCGGCGCGGATACCTTGCGCGTTACGGGCGAGGTGGTCGGCCTCGACGGCGATCATATTCGGGTTCGGTACGACGAAGGCCCGCTTGCGCAGCAACGAAATTTGGTGCGTCTTATCTTCGGCCGTGCGGATGCCTGGCTGCGCTGCGACGACCAGAAGGCAGACACTCTCTTCCGTTCATTCGGAGCTATCTTCAGGGGTATTGGCGGCATGATTTCTGGTTCTAGGGAAGGGCGTGTGCGCCCGCGTTCGTCGCAAGCCGTCGGTCTGGCGCTTGCAGCAGGCATCGGCCTGTTGGCCCTGACCGCGCCCTATCCGGCCGCCGCCCAGGTCGGCCAGGGCACGACGCTGTCGGCGCCGCCTCCGCCGCCAAGCGGCAGGGCTGTGCTGCAGCAGCCCTTGACCCCGCCCGGCATGCCAGCTCCCGTACAGCAAGCACAGCCGCAACCCGGTTTCGGTCAACCGCAGCCAGGCTTCGGCCAGCAGTTCCGGACGCCGTCCTCCAGCACGATCGTGGATGGCCAACGCGAAGGCGTGCCTGGCCAGCCGCGTCCGGCAGAGCCGTTGATGTCCGTGGTCCCGAATACGTCCTTTGAAGGCGAGGCCTTCGTCATGCTGCCGCAAGACGCGCCGGTTAACCCCGGCGGCGCGTTGGACCCGGTTCCCGGCGGCAGCGTTACGACCTCTACGCTGACGGAATTCAACGTTGAGCCAAGCATCGTCCTGCGTTCGGTCAAAGGCGTTCGGTATATTCCCTTTACGCTGCGTTCGGACCAGGTCGTCGACAAGGCGCGGCTGTCCCTCAGCTTCTCCTACTCCCAGGCGCTCTTGCCTGAAACCAGCAGCTTGATGGTCTATCTGAATGGCTCGCCGGTCGGCCGCTTGAAGCTGCTGCGCTCTTATGCAGGCGGAATTACGGCGGAAATGCCGATCAATGCCGCGCTATTCAAGCAGGAAAACACTTTCCTGATCGAAACCGACAAGCATTACACAACGGCTTGCGAAGATCCGCTCTATGAAGCCCTGCATCTGACAATTGACGCTAAGGCGTCGAAACTGGAGCTGGCAGTGCGTCCGCTGCAGCTTGTTGACGATCTTGCGTTGCTGCCACGTCCTTTCGTCGATGAATACGACTACAAGTCCGAGCCCCTGACGTTCCTGCTGCCGCCGAATCCTTCGGATATGGTGCTGCAGGCCGCGGGCATCGTCGCCTCGTATTTCGGCGACGCCGGGCGTCGGCACGGGATCAAGATCGAAGCGCGTTATGGCGGACTGGATGCTGGCAATGTCGTGGTCTTCCGTTCGGGCGGCGCGGGTCCGCAAGGCCTGAACTTCGACGGCCCGGCTTCGCAGAACGCTATCTCCATTCAGGGCAACCCGCGCGACGCTGGCGCGTCAAAGCTGCTGATCGTGTCGGGCGCAGATGATGCCGGGCTGGTTCAGGCAGCGCAGCATCTCGCATTGGGCGGCCGTGGCCATGCATTGTCCGGTCCCGCCGTGACGGTGGGCGGCGCGCCGACCATGCTGGAACGTCAGCCCGATGACGCCAGCCGCTGGATTCCGCTGGATCGACCGGTGACCCTTGGCGAATTTGTAAAGCGCGCGGAGAACCTCCAGGGCGTCGGCCCATCCGGGTTCATTTCGGCGCCGTTCGTCATGCCGCCGCGGAAGCTTCCCGATGAGCAGGGCGGACCGCGCCTGCGTCTGGAATACGATTACCCGGATATGCAGTTCCTCGACACGACTACGTCCAGGTTCGATGTTCTGTTGAGCGACAAGTTCATCAAGAGCTTGCCGCTGAAGCCCGCAGAAGCGATCGATAAGCTTGCGGGCATCTTCAAGGGTCCGATGGACGAAGAGGCGCGGTCCGTCGTGCGGATCGATCCGTCGGTCATCGTTACGCCGCGCAACGAGCTGCAGTTCTTCTTCGACATGAAGCCGATCAAGCAGGAAGAATGCAAAGGCAAGCTGCCCGTCGACATGCGCTTCCGGATCCAACCGTCATCGACGCTGGATTTCAGCGATACGATCCACTACACGCCCTTGCCTGACGTCTCCTATTTCGCGTCGGTCGGCTATCCCTTCACCCGGATGGCGGATCTGAGCGAGACAGTGGTCATGCTGCCCGCCAACCCGGATCAGAATGAGGTTTCGGCCTATCTGAACATCATGGCGCTGGCCGGCGAGGCGACGGGCGATCCCGCGACGCGGGTTGTGGTGGCGCGCCCGGGCGGCCTTGGCGCGCATCCGGACAAGGATGTTCTGGCGATCGGCGCCTGGCAGAACCTGCAAGCCGCGCTGCAGACCTGGCAGGGCGGCGGCGCGTTCCAGTTCAAGGACGGCAGCCTCCGGATTTCGTCGGTGAGCCCGATCGAATCGATGCGCTACTTCTTCTCAGGCGGGGCAGACCAGTCGGCTGAGCGGGAACGTGCGGACGCGATCCTGGCCTCCCAGGGCCAGAATTTCTCCGGCCTCGTCAGCTTCGAGCGCCCGGACGCTTCGGGCCGGACGGTGGTCATGGTCGCAGGCGGCAGCCCGGCCGCGACCCTGGAACTGGTCGAGCGGATGCGGGACCCTGAATTGCGGGACAGCTTCAAGGGCGACCTTGTCCGAATGGATGTCGCTGGCGTGACAAGCTTCGCCGTCGGTCCGCAATTCACTGTTTATTCAATCCCTTTCTGGCAACGTCTGCGTTGGTACTTCGCGGACCGCCCGCTGCTGCTCATCGCGCTCCTCGTGATTGGCGTGGCGTTCCTGTCGATGATCCTGATCTGGCTCCTGCAGCGGATTTCCGCGGCGAGAGCTAACGATGCGCATCAGGAATAGAACTGGGTTTGGGACATTCCCACTGGGAATCGGAGGCTAGAATGCGGCACTATGCACGGGCGCTCGCGGCAGGGACGGCGGTTATCGCGCTCTCGGCGGCTACGCCGGCGTTCGCACAGACGAAGATCATCCCTGTCAGCGCCCCCGCGGCATCGTCGGGCGGCGTCATCGACAGTTTGCTTCAGAACGCCCGATACAACATCCGGAACGGCCGCTCCGATCTCGCCTATGAGCAACTCGACCGTGTGCTTTCAAGCTCGCCTGGCAATGCCGAGGCCATGATGCTCTATGTCGTGGCATACGCCGCCGCCGATCAGACCGGCAGGGCGCAGGGCGCGCTCGATGCGCTTCGGAACGCGCACCCCGGGGATACGGACCGGATCGCAATTGCACAGCGCGCCATCGAAACCGGCGGGCAATCGGGCGTCGGGGCGGCGGCCGTGGTTTCGACCCTCGGCGGCGGGGCTGGGCAAACGCTCGACGCAGCGCGCGCCGCGGCGGCGGCCGGGCGTTACGACGAAGCGACCGACCTTTACCGGAAGGCGATCGGCGGCGCCGGCAAGGAGCCGCCGCCGGAATTGGCGCAGGAATATTACGAGACGCTCGCAGGCTCCAATAAGGGCATCCGCGAGGCCCGTGAAGGGCTCGGGGCGCTCTACGAGTCGCGGCGCGACCCGCGCACCGGATTGGCCCCTATGCCCGCGTCCTGACCTATCGTCAGGCGACGCGCCGGCAGGGGCTGGACCTGCTCGAGGACTTGGCGAACGATCCCGACCCGCGCGTCGCGGCCGAGGCGACCGACTCCTGGGGCAAGGCCTTGACCTGGCTCGGCGCCAACCGCGCCGACCTGGCGCGCTTCGATCGATATATCGCCCGGTATCCGGATGACGCCGCTGTCGTCCGCGCCCGCGAAAAGGCGCGGACCGATATCGCTCGCGCCGGACAGGGACGCGGCACGGCTGGCGCGCCTGCGGCCGCATTCCGCGATCGCTACGGCGAAGCGCGCGCCGAAGGCTTCAAATTCCTGGAAGCCAACGATAACGCCAGCGCCCGCGAACGCTTTGAGTTTGCCTTGAAGGGCAAACGGCGCGATCCGGACGCCCTCGGCGGACTTGGCGTGATCCTGATGCGGGAAGGCCGCTTCGAAGAAGCGCGCGACAATCTTCGCCGTGCGGCCGGCGCATCGCGGAGCGCGCGGTCCCGTTGGGGCGAAGCGCTTGCGTCAGCAGAGTTCTGGAGTAGCTACCGCGAGGCGGATGCCGCCCGGCAGGCAGGCGACTTCGGCCGGGCGGAAGCCCTGGCGCGCGCCCTGGAAGGCAAGGGCGGCCAGGATGCGGCGCTTGTCCAGCAATTGCTGGGTGACGCCCTGATCGGGCAGGGCCGGTTCGCCGAGGCGGAGCAGGCCTTCCGGCAAGCTCTGGCGCAGGCGCCTGGCAATACAGGTGCTGAACTTGGCCTGTTCAATGCTCTGTTGGGCCAGAACCGGCTCGATGAAGCAGCGGCCTTCAGCCAGCAGATGAGCGGCCAGGCGCAAGCTCAGGTCGGTGACATCTCCGGCCTACGCGCGTCTGCGCTTCGCGACGATGCAGAGCGCGCCGCCAGCGCCGGGCAGGACCAAGAAGCTTTCAGCCGCCTTCAGCAAGCCTTGACGCTCGACCCCAACAATCCGTGGGTCAGGCTCGATATGGCGCGCCTTTTGGCGGCGCATGGCGACCTTTCCCAGGCGACCGGCCTGATCGAGCCGATGGCGAATGCGCCGGGCGCGACCTTGGACATGCTGCAAGCCGCGGCCGTCTTCTATGACGAGCAGGGCATGCAGCGGGAAGCCGTCGCCGTCGCCCGCCGGATTCCGGGCGAACAACAGACAGCGGACGTCCGGGCGATGGTTGATCGCGTGACCTTCTCGGCCGAAGTCGCGCGGGCCAAAGCGCTAGCGGAAAGCGGCGCCCGCCAACAGGCGATTGCTGCCCTCAATCAATTGGCGACCCGAGCGAATACGCCTGGCCGGCAGGGCCAGATTGCGGCCGCTCTGGCAGAAGCAGGCGCGCCCCACCGCGCGCTCCGCATGGTGCGCCGGCAGATCGCCGAGACCGGCGGTCTGCAGGACGTCGATTCCCAGATCCTGTACGCTGGCGCGCTTGTGTCGGCCGGGCAGGAAGCCGAAGCGAACGCGATCATCATGCAAGCGTTGCAGCGGGGCGGTTTGACCCCGGCGCAACAGTCGAACATCGCCGGCGTCCAGCGATCCCTGGTCGTCCGTCAGGCGGACCGCGCCCGTGAACGCGGCGCTTATGCCGATGCCTATGATCTCCTCTACCCGCACCTGGCGGCCAATCCTCGCGATGCCGATCTCCTCAGCGCATTGGCGAGAGTGTACACATCCGCTGGCTACAATAGTCAGGCGCAAACGATTTACGCCCAGGTCCTTGAAGTCCGCCCGACGGACCTTGGCGCCATCCGCGGCGCGATCGGCTCCGCGATCCAGGCGAACGACCTGCAAACGGCGTCCCTGCTGCTGGATCAGGCGATCAAGGCGCATCCGACGGATCCGCACATTTATTTCCTGCTCGGCGAGGCGGCGTCAGCGAAAGGCGACCGCACGACCGCGCGCAATGCCTACCTGACGGCGAAGAAGCTCCGGGAAGACGAACTGCGGGCGTCCATGGCGGCCGGCAGCCCGATCGAAGGCACATTGCCGCCGAACCCCTTCACGCGGGTCGGCATGCCGGCGGGCTCATATGTGCCGCCGATGCCTGTCCCGACGGACGGTTCCGCGGGCGGCATGAAGCCGGCCGATGGCCGAAACCCGTTCGAGCGGTCGTCCCTTGGCGACGAGTTCCTGCAAGGCGGCGACGGCGGCCGCACACTCGCCGGCGATCCGCGCGGCGATACCCTTCTGGCGCAAACCTATACCGGCGCGCCGAACTCGCCCTACAACAATGCCGGCACCAATAACCCGGTCTTTGTGCCGCGCCCGCCCGAGCCGGGCCGGGCCTACCAGCCCAGCGCCTCTGACGTCTATCTGCCGGCCTTCATCAATCCGGCCGAGCGCAATCAGTATGCCGAGCCGACCTTGACCGAGCAGATCGACGCGCGCCTGCAATCGATGAACGCCAATCGCGGGCACTTCGTTCAGGGCGGCGTTGCGGTTCGGGCGCGGGACGGCGACGGCGGCCTCGACCGACTGACGGAAATCCAAACGCCTGTGTCCTACACATTCGTGCCTCAGGAAATCGGATCGATCACCTTGTCGGCGACGCCGACATACATCACGGCAGGCAGCCTGGAGGGCAATGAAGCCAATCTCCGCCGGTTCGGGACCAATGCTGTCGCGAATACCGGCGCGGTTCCCAATCCGGGCACGATCCAGGACTCTGGCGTCGGCCTGAATCTTGCGTTCGATGGCGGCGTCATCAAAGGCGATATCGGCGTAACGCCGCTTGGCTTTGAAGAAATCAATCCGGTCGGCGGCATTACCTTTGCGCCGAAGCTGAATAAGGAAGTTGAGCTGCAATTCACACTGCAGCAGCGCGCCGTCACAGACAGCGTCCTGTCCTATGCCGGTCTGGAAGACCCGAACTCTGGGGCGATCCTGGGCGGCGTCGTCCGCCGTGGCGGCACGATCGGCGGCTCTTTCGATGTCGGCGATTACGGCGCCTATGTGTCGGGCGGTTATTACTTCCTCGAAGGCCGGAACGTTCAGGACAACGAAATGGCCGAAGCGACCATCGGGGCCTATGTCCGCGTCATCGATCGACCGGATGAGGAGCTGAAGATCGGCGGCAACTTGACATTCTTCGGCTACGATCAGAACCTGCGTCATTTCTCCTCGACTCATGGCGGCTATTTCAGCCCGCAGTCCTATGCATCGATCTCGGCGCCGATCGAATACACTCGTCAGGAAGGGCCTTTGACCTTCCAGGTAGGCGGCGCAATCGGCATTCAACGGTTCGAGGAAGATGGCGCGCAGGTCTTCCCCGGCAGCGCGCAGTTGACCAATCTGTTGAACGCGAAGAATACGGCAGGCTCTCTCGGCGGATCGGCGATCCTGGCCTATGACAGCGAGGAACAGACGTCGCTTGGCTTCAACGGTTATGGCCGGATGGAATATGCCGTGGCCGACCGCACGACCGTCGGCGCCGGCGCAAGGCTGGACGCAGCGGCCGACTGGTTTGAAGGAACGGCGTTCCTCTATCTGCGTCAGTCGCTTGGCAAGAACCCGGCGGACGAACGCTAGATCGACTGCGTCCGCGGGCGTATTGAATGATTGCGAACGACTAGAGCACGCGCGGCCGCTTCTGATTTCTGCAGAGATGGCGTAATCATCAAAGCGGCGCCCGCCGGCCCAGGCGAGCGCCGCTTTTCTGTTATACGGCCGCCGCCCGATCAGGGGGCGAACGTCAAGGTGGAAGCCTCATGTCGGCGCCAAATGCACCGCCGAGCGGGATGCAACGCAATCTCCGCTATCTGCTGGAAGCCAACGTCGCGCCGCAATGGCGTGACTGGCTGGCCGAACTGGCGCCGGCCCTGGTGGAGGATGTCGGCGAAAGCCGCGCCTGGGCGCTGATGCAGCGCACCGGCATCGCCGTCGCGCGCCGGCGCCCGCTTGCGCCCTGCTCGACGCTGACGGAATTGGAAGCGACAGTCGCGGCCGCCCTGGGCCAGTTGAACTGGGGCTGGGCGCGTCTCGCAGCCCGAGGGCCTGGCATCGATATCGTGCACGGGGCCTATCCCTACGCGCCCGCGCCGGAGGATCCCGCTGGCGGATGGTTCGCGGCCGTCCTTGAAGGCCTGTATTCCGAGTGGCTTGCCCGACTGGCCCAGGACGACAGTTTGACCGCAGTCGCGACGGCGCGGCCAGAATCCATCGGCGATGTCATCCTCCTGCGCTTCGGACGCCATGGCCCGCCGCTTCTTCCATTCTAGCAGGCCGCGGACGCTCGGATGCTCGGTGCGTTAGTATTGCGTATTCTGTAGCGTATTTTCAAACTTCGCGTATAATTACGCCCATTCACGCAAAGATGGATCAGGCCAATGGATACCCTGACAGGCATGCGGCTGTTTGCCGAAGTGGTTGATGCAGGATCTTTCTCGGAAGCGGGCCGACGGCTCGGGCTGGCGGCCTCATCGGTTTCGCGCCAAGTGAACGGCCTTGAGGATGCGTTGAAAGCTCGATTGCTGAACCGGTCGACGCGCAGTCTGAGTTTGACCCATGCTGGCGAAATCTACTATGAGCGCGTGCGCCGCATCCTGAGCGAGGTGCATGAGACCAATGCCGCCGTCAGTCAGTTGGAAGCCTCGCCGCGCGGCCTCTTGCGGGTGAATGCGCCGGTCGTCTTCGGCCGCCGCCACATCGCGCCCCATCTGATGGATTTTTGCGACCGCTATCCCGATGTGTCGATCGACCTTGTCCTGACGGACCATTTTGTCGACGTCATCGAGTCGGGCGCGGATGTCGTCGTCCGGGTCGGCGGCTTGAATGACAGCAGCTTGATCGCCCGGCGCCTCGCCCGAAACCAGCGGGTGCTCGTCGCGGCGCCGTCCTACATTCAGCGCCATGGCGCGCCGGAAACGCCGGCGGCGCTGGCCGACCATCGTTGCCTGATTTACAAGCTGAACGTTAGCATGGCCGAATGGCATATCCGCAACAGCGAAGGGGACGTGACGCGCATCAAGGTCAGCGGGCCGCTGACGGCGAACAATGCGGAAGCTCTGCATTCGGCCGCGCGCGACGGACTGGGCATTGCTTTGCTGCCGACATGGACGGTCGGCAAGGATGTCCGGACCGGAGCCCTCATCCGGTTGCTTCCGGGCCATGAAGCGGACCTGAGTTCCGAGGAAACTGCGATTCACGCGATTTACCCCCATGCGCGGCATCTTTCCGCGAAAGTGCGCGCGTTTGTCGATTTTCTCGTGGAAAAGTTCCGGCCCGTGCCCTATTGGGAATGCGACGGCGCGACTGATGTTCCAGCGGAAGCGGCTGAACTCGTCAAACAGTGATCGCGAGCTGCAGCTTCAGGCGGGCGCGTTTACCGCTATTCGCGCAAGCTGCCGCCGAGGGCGACCCGTAGTCCAAGCATGGCGGAATGGCTGGCGGAACTTCCGCCGGCGCGGGCCGCAGATTGCGGTTCTTCAAGGAACTGAAAATAGCGGTATTCCGCGAAGACCTTGGTCCGGGGCGATACGTCAAGGGCGAACCCTGCCATGGCTTGTCCGGCGGTCGCGAGCGACCCGTGATCGGCGCGCAAGCTGTAGTCTTCGGTATTAACTATTGCCAGGCCCGCGCCGACGCCGGCATAGGGCTGCAGGCGTCCGCCGGTTTCTGGCGTCAGGCGAGCGTTTAGCATGAAGGTCGTCGTGCGCTGGGCCGCGCCGCGGCCCGTATCGGCATCGCTCGCGCCATCGACCGATCGCGCCCGAAGGCCGCCTTCGACTTCCGCGCCGACGCCTTCGCGCCAACGATACCCGAATGCGCCGAATGCGCCAATGCGGCTGCGGTCGTTCAAGTCATGGCGGTCGCCAGCCTGAGGCGCGCCCATCAGGTTGGCGCCGCCACGGCCGATATAGGCGCCATCCGCCAGCGCAGCCGAGGCCGTCGCCAGGATTGCGATCCCCGTCATGACCGCCAGAATGCCGCTTCGAATGCCCATCGACCTGCCTGTCTCCGACGCAGCGGCCGCCAAAGGGCGACGGCCTGATACGCTTGAGGAACGATCATGAGGGGCGAAAGTTAAACGGTCACTAAATTCCGTTCAATCCAAGAGGCGTAGAGCTTTCGCGGACCGCTCAAGCCGCTTTCAGCATGCCTTCGCGGGTCATGTAGTCGAGGGTTTCATCAAGCGCCGTCCGGAAGCGCGAAAACATGGTCTGCACGTCTTCCGGCGTGATGATCAGCGGCGGACAGAAGGCGATCGAATTCCCAATGGGCCGCGTGATCAGTCCCGAAGCCATGATACGCTCATAGATGAAATCGGGCACGGGGCCTTTGGCATCGACAGGCGTCTTCGCAGCCTTGTCCGTGACCAGTTCGATCGCGCCGACCAGGCCGACGCCCCGGCATTCGCCGACCAATGGATGGTCGCGGAAGCTGTTCAGCTCCGCCATGAACGTCTTCGATGTCGCCTGGACCCGGGCGACGATGTCGATTTCCTCATAGATCTTCAGAGTTTCGAGGGCGACGGCGCTGGCGACCGGGTGGCCGGAATAGGTGTAGCCATGGCCGAGGATGCCCAACTCGCCCGCATGATTAGCGATGGTCTGGAAGATTTCTTCGCGCATCAGCACGCCGGCGATCGGGAGATAGGCTGAGGAAAGGGCTTTCGCCACGGTCATGAAATCGGGCTTCAGGTCGTAGGTCTGGCTGCCGAACATCTGGCCGGTCCGAGCGAAGCCGCAGATGACTTCATCGGCGACGAAAAGAATGTCGTACTTCTTCAGGATCTTCTGGACCTTGGCGAAATAGGTCTTGGGCGGCGTGATGACGCCGCCGGCGCCCATCACCGGCTCCGCGAAGAAGGCCGCGACGGTTTCTGGACCTTCAGCCAGGATCATGGCTTCCAGGCTTTCGGCGAGGCGGGTCGCGAAAGCTTCTTCGCTTTCGCCGTCCTTGCCGAAGCGGTAGTAATGGGGGCAGTCGGTGTGCATGACGTCCGCGATTGGCAGATCGAACGCCGCATGCATGTGCGGCAGGCCGGAGAGGCTGGCGGCGACCAGGGTCGTGCCGTGATAGCCTTTCTGGCGGGCGATGATCTTCTTCTTCGCGGGCTTGCCGATGGCGTTGTGATAGAAGCGCACGAACTTCACGATGGTGTCGTTGGCTTCCGACCCGGAATTGACGAAGAACGCCTTGGTGATGCCCTCAGGCGCGATGCCGATCAGTTTTTCGGCGAGATCGATGCCGGGATCGTGGCTCATATGGCGGAATTGCTGGACGTAGGGCAGCTTGCGCATCTGATTGGCCGCTGCTTGCACCAGCCGCTCCTCGCCATAGCCAAGCGACGTGCACCAGAGGCCGGCCATGCCCTCGATGTATTCCCGGCCAGCATCGTCATAGACGCGCACGCCCTTGCCCCGGGAAATGATCGTCGGGCCGATATCCAGATGCTTCTTCAGATTGGTCATTGGATGCACGAGAAATGCTTTGTCTCGGGCCGCCGGTGAATTCGCGATGCCGTCCATGACGTTCTCCTTCATAAGGCCGCATAGGCCGCTTGCAATCAAGCGGACGCCGCCAATGCCGCTTCCAGGGCGGCGCGCACTTGGGGCAGGCGGTCGCCGCCCCAAAAAATCTCTTCGCCGATGACGTATGTTGGCACGCCAAAGACGCCAAGCCGATCTTCCGCGTCTTGGAGCGTCCTGTCCAGCATGGCTCTGCCGGGGCCAGTCAGGAATGCGTTGAACGCGACGGGATCGCCGCCCGCTCCATCGATGGCGCGCTCGACGTCTCTCAAGACCTCGATATCGAGTTCACGCTTGAAGAAGCCCTCGAAGATCAGGTCGTGGTAGCGCTCCAGGCCCTCGGGCCGCGCGGTTTTCATGAAGAGCATGCCAGTGTGGGCGATCGTGCTGTCGAACAGTTTCTTCGGGCCGCGCACGACCAGGCCCCGCGCGTTCGCGAGCCGCCGGGCATCCATGTAGGAATACTTGACCCGCCGCCACTGGTGCGGGTTCCGGCTCTCCACCGCGCCCAGAAAATTCTCGATCTTCAAGGAGTACGGGAGCCAATCGATTTCGACCCCGAGGTCAGCTACCATGTCGCGCGTCGGCTGAAGTGCGAGATAGGCATATGGGCTTTTGTAGTCCAGGTAGACGGTCAGGGTCAGCGGCATGATCGGATCCCTTTGCCAAGTCTGCTGCAGCGCACAATCCGCCGCGCGGCAAATCGCGCCGGTCAAAGCCAGCGCGTTCTTGCCTAAATAATAAACAAGCGACCGCGATGCTTAAATCGCGGGCGAGAGCAATTCTGATCAGGGGAGGCGACAATGTCGAGAGTAGCGATTGTAACAGGAGGAACGCGCGGCATCGGTCGGGCGATCTGCGAGGCCCTGCATGCGCGGGGTTACAAGGTTGCGGGCAATTACGCCGGCAATGACGAAGCAGCCGCGAAGTTCACAGCGGAAACCGGCATCGCCGCCTACAAGTGGGACGTCGCCGATTACGATGCGTGTCAGGCGGGCGTCGACAAGGTCGTCGCGGACCTCGGCCCGGTCGACATCATTGTGAACAATGCCGGCATCACCCGGGACGGCACGCTTATGCGTATGTCGAAGGAGAACTGGCAGAAGGTGATCGATACCAATCTCGGCTCCTGTTTCAACATGGCCCATGCGGTATTCCCATCGATGCGCGAGCGGGAGTTTGGGCGCATCGTCAATATCGGGTCGATTAACGGTCAGGCCGGCCAGTACGGACAGGTCAATTATGCCGCCGCGAAATCCGGCATTCACGGCTTCACGAAGGCCCTCGCCCAAGAGGGCGCTCGCTACAACATCACCGTCAACGCCATCGCGCCCGGCTATATCGACACGGACATGGTAGCGGCGGTTCCGGCGAACGTGCTGGAGAAGATCGTCGCGAAGGTGCCTGTCGGCCGTCTTGGCCACGCGGACGAAATCGCGCGCGGCGTCATGTTCCTCGTCGCCGACGACGCAACCTTCGTGACAGGCTCTACGCTGTCGATTAACGGCGGCCAGCACATGTACTGATCCCGGGCTGCGCCCAAGCTCAGCCGCCGGCGTCGCGCTCCTCCTGGATCGCCGCGCCGGCGGCGAGCATCGCGGCGACAGTCTTGGCGTCATAGCCCAGTTCCGCCAACACTTCGGCGGTGTGCTCGCCGAACCGGGGCGGCAGCGTGCGGATTTCGGCAGGCGATTTCGACAGCATATAGGGCGGCCGCATCAAGCGGATGCGCCCCTCGCTCGCGTGATCGTATTCCTTAAAGAACCCAACGTCGGCCAAGTGCGGGTCCGTGACGACTTCTTCCAGCGAATTGATGTGCATGCAAGGCACGCCAGCCTCCGCCAGTTCGTCGACCCATTCCCTTGTCGTGCGAGTCTTCGCCATTTCCGTCGTCAGCGCGATGACTTCCTCGCGGCGGGCGAGGCGGCTTCTTCGGTCCTTGTAGCGCGGGTCGTCCGCCAGTTCCGGGCGGCCGCCGGCTTTTGTCAGGCCGCGCCAGTGCTTGTCGCTGCTCGCCAGGATGCACATCAGGCCATCCTTTGTCGCAATCGGAAAGCGCATCGGCTTGGCATGGCGCTCGGACCCCGGCGGTCCAAGCGGCGGCTCGAACCCGGCGCCCGCCAGATGCTCGATCATGGCGAAGGAGGTCATGGTCTCGAACATCGGCGTCTCGATCTCCTGGCCTTCGCCGGTCTTGAGCTTGTGATAGAGCGCGCCCGCCATGGCGAAGGCGGCCATGACGCCGGTAACCTTGTCGGCGATCAGCATCGGCACGAAGCGCGGCGGCTTGCCGCCGAAGCCTTCAAGCGCCACCAGGCCGGAAACGCCCTGGATGATGTCGTCGAAGGCGGCGCGGCCAGCATAGCGCCCGTCCGCCCCGAAGCCCCAGATGTTGCAATAGACGATGCCGGGATTGAAGGCCTGAACGTCCTTGTAGGTGAACCCAAGACGCGCCAGCGGCTCCGGCCGCATGTTATGGACGAAGACGTCGGCCTCGGCGATCAGCTTGCGCAGAACGGCCGCGCCGCCCTCCGTCTTGAGGTCGAGCCCAAGGCTGCGTTTGTTCCTGTTCAACTGCAGGAAGCTCGCCGCCATCCCGGGATTGCTCGAGGGGCCGGTGAGGCGGGTCAAGTCGCCGTCCGGCGCTTCAACCTTGACGACCTCGGCCCCCATGTCTGCGAGCAGCTGGGTCGAGTAGGGGCCGACAAAGACAGTCGTCAGGTCGACGACTTTCAGGCCGTGAAATGGGCCGGGCATGGGCGCGTTTCCTTCGGTCAAAGAAAGATTTGAGCCGAAGTCTAACCGATCCTGTCCGGATCAAAAGTCCGGCGCGATAGGGAAGCCCTTGCCTTCCCAGAAACGGAAAAAGCGCGCGGCGCCCCGAATCGCGAGGAGGTAAAACGGTTCGATGGAACTTTCGATGCCATGTTCGGGATAGGGGCCGCATTTTTCATCGTTGTCCGCGTCCGCCGCAGCAGCGAGGTCGGGGAACGCTGCAGCGCAATCCGCGGCCATGCCTTCAAACATCGTCGCCATATCCCCAATCGTGTAGCCGGCGAGTTCATCGAACTGGCTAGGGTCGGTCAGCGTCGATGGGCCATCTTCGACCTGTTCCCCAAAGAGGGCGATATTCAGGTCTATGTCGTGCTTCACACACCACCAGTTCACGAGAGGATTCAGATCCGGCTGGACCGCTTTGCCACGGTAGCCATACCATTGGACTGCGGCCTCGATGTAAGGAATAGCCTCAGGCAGGCAATTCGGGCCGACGCGGAGGACGACCGGCGGCGGGTCCATCGCCGCTTGTTCCGCACGCCATTCCTCGAATGACGGCCGGACGCGCACATCGTCTCGTTGCTTCGCCGCCCGCGCCTTCAGCCACGCGACCGGCCATCCGATCAGCAGCATCAGCGGGAAGCACAGTAGGCTTCCTACGCTCGTAATTTTCGGTGCAGGCGGCCAGCCTTTGAATTCGGCCGCCCGCGCCCAGGGTTCGTCCGCATACCGATTGTCATAAATGAGGCGAAGTTCAGCCTGCGTTTCTGGGGAGGGATCGTCGGCGCGGCGAGCATCAAGCGCGAGCCCTGGCCAATTTTCGGGGCTATCGTCATTTTCCCGCTGTAAGACGACAAGGTCTAAACCCATATCCGATGCTCCTGATGGTCATCGGAGAGTGTATACAGAAAAATTAGTGAAAAAACACCCTATGATTGTTTTTTGGCAGAATCTGCCCAGCGCGCAGTCGTTTCCGCCGCGAACCCGAGGAAGCCGCCGGCGCCGATCGCCGCACGGATCGCACGCATCAGATCCTGATAATGCCAGAGATTATGTTCCGTCAGCAGCATCAGCCCCAGCACCTCCTCCGACTTTGTCAGATGGCGGAGATAGGCCCGGTCATACTTGGCGCAGACCGGGCAGCCGCATTGGGCGTCGAGCGGGCGGGTATCGTCGACATGGACAGCGTTCCTGAGGTTGAGCGGGCCGTCCCAAGTCCAGGCCTGCCCGGTGCGGCCGGAGCGCGTCGGGAGCACGCAGTCGAACATGTCGACGCCGCGGGCGACCGCGCCCAGAATGTCCGATGGCTTGCCGACGCCCATCAGGTAACGTGGCTGCAAGCGCGGCAAATGGGGCGTCGTCGTCTCCAGGGTCTCGAACATCTGCGCCTGGCCTTCGCCGACCGCGAGCCCGCCGATGGCATAGCCCTCGAAGCCGATCTCCTGGAGCATGGCGGCGCTCGTCGCCCGAAGATCGGGATAGACCCCGCCCTGGACGATGCCGAACAGGCCATAGCCATCGCGGGGCTTGAAGGCCGCCCGACTGCGTTTTGCCCAGCGCATTGATAGCTGCATGGAAGCGTCGGCCACGGCATGCTCCGCGGGGAAAGGCGTGCATTCGTCGAACGCCATGGCGATCGTCGCATCGAGCAGATGCTGGATTTCGATCGAGCGTTCCGGCGACAGGTCGATATAGCTGCCGTCGATGTGGCTGCGAAACCGCACGCCGGCCTCAGTGATCTTCCGGAGCTCTGAAAGCGACATCACCTGGAAGCCGCCGGAATCGGTCAGAACAGGCCCGTCCCAGCGCATGAATTTCCTGAGGCCGCCAAGCCGATCGATCCGCTCAGCCGTCGGGCGCAGCATGAGGTGATAAGTGTTGCCGAGGACGATCTGGGCGCCGGTCGCGGCCACATCCTCCGGCTTCATTGCCTTGACTGTGCCGGCCGTGCCGACTGGCATGAACGCTGGCGTGTCGATCGGGCCGTGCGCCGTCTCGATGCGCCCAAGCCGCGCCCCGGCGTCCTCGGCTGCCAGGGTAAAGGTGATGGTCATGGCCGCGGCCCTTTCGGCAGAAGCAAGCTCGAATCGCCATAGGAGAAGAAGCGATACCGCTCACGGATCGCATGGGCATAGACCGAGTGCATGCGCTCCCGCCCCATTAGGGCCGATACCAGCATGAAGAGCGTCGATTTCGGCAGATGAAAATTCGTCATCAGGGCATCGACGGTCCGGAACCGATAGCCCGGCGTGATGAAGATATCGGTTTCGCCGGAGAAGGCCGCAAGGCGGCCGCCCGCGCTCGCGGCTTCCAGGATACGAAGCGGCGTCGTGCCGACTGCGATGATGCGTCCGCCCTCGCGCCGCGTCGCCTCGATTTCTGCGACCGCATTCTGGGAGACTTCGCCCCACTCGCTATGCATCTTGTGGCAGGCGATCTCGTTCGTTTTCACCGGCAGGAACGTGCCGGCGCCCACATGCAGCGTGACACGGGTCGTCTGGACGCCCTGGGCGACGATGGCCGCCATGAGCGCCGGCGTGAAATGCAATGAGGCTGTCGGCGCCGCGACCGCGCCGTCGCGCTCGGCGAACATAGTCTGATAGTCGGTCGCGTCCTCCGGGACAGCGCCGTCGGGCCGCTTGATATAGGGCGGCAGCGGCGGCGCGCCGGCGGCGTGCAGCGCCTCCAGCAGCGCTGGTCCTGTGCGGTCGAAAGTCAGTTCGACCTCGCCGTCCTCCAGCTTCCCCGTGATCGTGCAACTGAAGTCAGCGCCGAAATCGATCCGGTCGCCAGCGCGGAGGCGGCGGCCGGGCCGGGCGAAGGCCCGCCAGCGGCCCCGGCCCATGTCCTTGATCAGCGTCGCCTCGGCGCGCGCCTCTCCGCGACGGCCGATCAGCCGAGCGGGAATGACGCGGGTATCGTTAACGATCAGCCGGTCGCCGGGCCTGAGATAGGCCGGCAGATCGCGGACGATATGGTCCTCGATTGCGTCTGGGCCGGCGACGAGCAGGCGCGCGGCGTCGCGCGGCCGCATCGGCGTCTGCGCGATCAGATCGGCGGGCAGGTCGAAGTCGAAATCTGAGAGCTTCACGGGATGGCCTGTATTGCGGCACACTGTGCGCCTGGAATTTCAGGAGGGCATAGCATGGCGACCGAACGGCCGGAAATCCAAGGCAGTCGATTTGCCGTCTCAAGCGGGCATTATTATGCGAGCCAGGCGGCGTTCGAGATCTTGCAGGCCGGGGGCAACGCCATCGACGCCGGCGTCGCGGGCGGCCTGGCGCTTGGCGTGCTGCAATCGGATCTGGTGAGCGTCGCCGGCGTCGCGCCGATTATTCTGTGGGACGCCGAGCGCGCTCAGATGTGCACGATCTCCGGCCTCGGCGGCTGGCCGGAAGCAGCAGACATCGGCTATTTCCAGCGAGCCCATGGCGGCGCCATACCGGTCGGCCCGATGCGCACGGTCGTGCCCTCGGCACCGGCTGCGTGGATCGCGGCGCTCGACCGCTTCGGGACCATGTCTTTCGGCGACGTCGCCCATTATGCCGTCCGCTTCGCCCGGGACGGGTTCCCGATGAATGCTCTGCTCCGTCAGACCATCGTCGACAATCTTAAGAATTATGCGGCATTCCCCTATGCCGCCGGCATCTATCTGGCGAATGACGGCGAGCCGCCGGCTATCGGGGAATTGTTTTATCAGAAAGACTTGGGCGCCAGTCTTCAGTTCATGATCGACCAGGAGAGCGCGGCCCTTGCCAAAGGCGCCGACCGTCGCCAGGGGCTGCAGAGCGCTCGCGATGCTTTCTATAAAGGCGATCTGGCCCGAACGATCACCGACTATTACGCCAGCGTCGGCGGCTGGCTCACGATGCAGGATCTGGCGAATTTACAGGTCGGCTTCGAGCCGCCGGTCGCAACCGGGTTCGGCGACTGGCAGGTGTTCGGTTGCGGCCCCTGGTGCCAGGGCCCGGCATTGCTGCAGAAGCTCAATCTGCTGAAGCGCTTCGATCTCAAAAGCTTCGGGCTGAACAGCGTCGACTATATCCATGCTCACGTCGAAGCGACAAAGCTCGCCATGTCGGATCGGGACGCCTATTTCGGCGATCCGCGTTTCGTGGATGTGCCGATCGAGCGACTGCTCTCGGACGAGTATGCGGAAGCGCAAGCGGCCCGGATCGATATGCGTCATGCCTTCGCCGAAATGCCGCCGCCGGGCGACGCCGCGGGCGCGCCCTGGCGCGGCGCCCCGATCCCCAGCCCCTCTGGCGGGGAGCCGCATCCCGGCGGCGCGCTCGACACGTCCTATCTCTGCGTCGTCGACGCCAAGGGCAACGTCTTTTCGGCGACGCCATCGGACGGCTCCTACAATGGCGCGGTCGTTCCCGGCACGGGCATGAACATCAGCCCGCGCGGCGTCCAGTCCTGGACGGATCCGGCGCATCCGTCGTCGATCGCGCCCGGCAAGCGTCCGCGCCTGACGCCGAACCCGGCTATCGCGGTTCGCGGGAACGGCAAGGCGTTCCTGCCGCTCGGCACGCCCGGCGGCGACGTGCAGACCCAGGCCATGGCCCAAACCTTCGCCAATGTCGCGGTCTTCGGCATGGGGCCGCAAGCGGCGGTGGAGCAGCCGCGCTTCGCCAGCTATTCGTTCCCGTCGTCGTTCGAGCCCCATGACTATCATCCGGGCCTGCTGCGGATCGAAGGCAAGATCGCAGCCGCGACTGGCGCCGATCTCGGCGCGCGCGGCCACAGGGTCGAGCGCTGGCCCGACAGGACCTGGCTCGCGGGCTCGATCTGCATGATCCTTGACGACCGCGAGACCGGCATGAAGTCTGCCGGCGCCGACCCGCGCCGCGTCGCCTACGCGCTTGGCTGGTAACAGGAGACACAAAGCATGCGCGCCATTATCTGTGAACGCTTCGGCGGCCCCGATGCGGTCAAACTCCATACGGACGCGCCCGAGCCTGAAGCCGGGCCCGGCCAGGTCAAGGTGAAGATCGCGGCTCGTGCGGTCCAGTATGTCGACGTGCTGATGGTGGCGGGGAAATACCAATTCCGCCCCGAGCCTCCCTTCATTCCAGGCGGCGAGGCGGCGGGGGAGATCGTCGCGGTCGGCGCGGGCGTTACGGACTACGCCATCGGCCAACAGGTCATGAGCCGCCATTCGCCCGGCGGGTTCGCGGACTTCGGCGTCTGTTCGGCAATGGATCTGGCGCCGATACCCAAAGGCTTCTCCATGGAGCAGGCGGCGGGCTTTCGCTCCGCCTATGCGACCGCCTATCACGCGCTGGTTCAGCGCGCATCCATTCAGCCCGGAGAGACTTTGGTCGTGCTGGGCGCGGCGGGCGGCATCGGCCTCGCCGCCATTCAGGTCGGTAAGGCGCTTGGGGCGACGGTGATCGCCGTCGCTTCATCGGCCGAGAAGCAGGCCGCGACCCTGGCGGCCGGCGCCGACCATGCCATCGGCTATGGCGACCCGGCTGAAGGCAATCCCGGCCGCTTCCGCGAGACCATCAAGGACCTAACTGGCGGCAAGGGCGCGGATGTCTTCTGGGATCCGCTTGGCGGCTGGGCCTTCGAGGAATGCACTCGCTGCATCAACTGGGGCGGCCGCATCCTCATTCTGGGCTTTCTCGCGGGCGCGCCTGCGCTCGCCAAGACCAATCATCTGCTGATCAAGGGCGCGAGCGCCGTCGGAGTCCGCCTGGGCGGCTTTACGGAGTTTCAGCCAGAGCTCGCGGCGGACAATCTCAAGGCGCTGATCGAGATGGCGGGCGCCGGCAAGCTCAATCCCTTGGTATCGGCCGTGCTGCCGCTCGCCAAAGCCGACGTGGCCTTGCAGATGCTGATCGACCGGACGGCGATCGGTAAAGTCGTCCTGGTTTGATCGGCCGGGTCTGAGCCTCGCGCTACCGCGGCAGTTCGGTCTGAGCCATCAGGTACAGATCGACGGCGCGGGCGCATTGCCGACCTTCCCGGATCGCCCAGACGACAAGCGACTGGCCCCGGCGCATGTCGCCTGCCGTGAACACCTTGTCGACCGAGGTCTTGTAGGAAAAATCATCCGCGAAGACGTTGCCGCGCCCGTCGAGATCGACGCCAAGGTCCTCGATCACGCCAGCCTTGACCGGGCCGACAAACCCCATGGCGAGCAGGACGAGATCGCACTCGATTTCCTTCTCGCTGCCGGGGATCGGCTTCGGGCCCTTGTCGGTCCATTCGACCTCGGTGATCGTCGCGCCGGTCACATGGCCGTCCTTGCCCTTGAAACGCATGGTGCTGGCGGCGAAGGCGCGCTCGACGCCTTCTTCGTGGCTGGAGGAGGTGCGGAGCTTGATCGGCCAGTCCGGCCAGACCATCTGCTTGTCCTCACGTACCGGCGGCTTCGGCATGATTTCCAACTGCGTCACCGCAACCGCGCCATGGCGGTTGGAGGTGCCGATGCAGTCCGAGCCTGTGTCGCCGCCGCCAATCACCAGGACTTTCTTGCCGTCGGCGCGGAGCGCCACATCAGCCGGGATCGTGTCGCCCGCGACGCGCTTGTTCTGCTGGGGCAGGAATTCCATGGCGAAATGTACGCCGTTCAGGTCCCGGCCCTCGATCGGTAGATCGCGGGGGGCTTCAGCGCCGCCGGAGAGCACGACCGCGTCGAAGTCCCGCAGCAGATCTTTCGCCGAGAGATCGACGCCGACATGGACGCCGGTCTTGAAGACAACGCCTTCGACCGCCATCTGCCGCATGCGTCGGTCGATCAGATGCTTGGACATCTTAAAGTCGGGAATGCCGTAGCGCAGCAAGCCGCCGATCCGGTCGGCTTTCTCGAACAGCACGACATCATGGCCGGCGCGCGCCAGTTGCTGGGAGGCGGCAAGGCCGGCAGGGCCGGAACCGACAACAGCGACTTTCTTGCCGGTTTTGGCTTCGGGCGGCTCAGGCTTGACCCAGCCTTCCTCGAAGCCCTTGTCGATGATCGCGCACTCGATCGTCTTGATCGCGACTGGATCGTCGCTGATGTTCAGCACGCAGGATTCTTCGCAGGGCGCCGGGCAGATGCGGCCCGTGAATTCCGGGAAGTTGTTGGTCGAATGCAGGTTCGCCAGCGCTTCCCGCCAATTGCCGTCATAAACCAGATCGTTCCAATCGGGGATCTGGTTATTGACCGGGCAACCGGTGTGGCAGAAGGGAATGCCACAATCCATGCACCGGGCGCCTTGCGCCTGAACGCCATCGTCGCCCAGCGGAATGACGAATTCCTCGTAGTTTTTCAGGCGATCTTCGACCGGCAGATAGTCGCGTTCGGCCCGGTCGAGTTCCAGAAAACCGGTCGGCTTACCCATGGGCTTCGCTCCGTGCTTCAGCGGCGTCTTCCGCCTGCATTTCCGTCAAGGCGCGGCGGAAGTCCGTCGGCATGACTTTCACGAACTCTGTCCGCGCTTCGTCCCAGCGCGCCAGCAATTCCTTGGCGACACCGCTGTCGGTATAGTGCTGGTGCCGCTCGATCAGGGTTTTCAGCCGGTGCTCATCGTGCTCCAGCATCGCGCCCTTGAAATCATGGGGCGCCATTGGACCGCTGGCTTTCTCGACCGTCTCCAGTTCGACCATGCTTTGATTACACCGATCTGGGAAGCGGCCCTCGGGGTCATGGACATAGGCGAGGCCGCCGGACATTCCGGCCGCGAAGTTGACGCCCGTCGGCCCCAACACCACGACGCAGCCGCCGGTCATGTACTCGGCGCCATGGTCGCCGACGCCTTCGACGACCGCGAACGCGCCCGAATTCCGGACAGCAAATCGCTCGCCAGCGACGCCGCGGAAATAGGCCTCGCCCTCAATCGCGCCATAGAGCACGGTATTGCCGACGACGATGTTCTTGCGCGCGGAATAAGTCGCCTTCTTGGACGGGAATATCGCAATCCGACCGCCGGACAGACCCTTGCCGACATAGTCGTTGGCGACGCCCTCGAGATCAATTGACAGGCCCCGCGTCAGGAAAGCGCCGAAGCTCTGCCCCCCGACGCCATGCGCCTGAATGGCTATGGTGTCCTCTGGCAGGCCGGCGTGGCCGTACTTCTTCGCCACGGTTCCAGCGAGCATCGCGCCGACGGTCCGGTTGACGTTCCGCACTTCCGTCCGGATGACGACCGGCTCGCGGCGTTCCAGCGCCGGCTCAGCTTCCGCGATCAGCTTCTGATCGAGCGCCTTGTCCAGTTGATGGTCCTGAATCTCGCAGTTGTAGGTGTTGACCCCAGCCGCCGCGGCCGGCTTGTAGATCAGACGCTTGAGGTCGACGCTATCGGCCTTCCAGTGGTCGATCGCATGGCGCATGTCGAGGAGTTCAGTCTTGCCGATCAACTCGTTGACGCTGCGCACGCCCAGTTTCGCCATCAGTTCCCGCATCTCCTCCGCCAGGAAGAAGAAATAGCTGATGACGTTCTCCGGGGTTCCGGTAAAGCGCTTCCGCAAGACCGGGTCCTGGGTGGCGACGCCGACGGGGCAGGTATTCAGATGACACTTGCGCATCATGATGCAGCCCATGGCGATCAGGGGCGCCGTCGCGAAGCCGAACTCGTCCGCGCCCAGGATGGCGCCGATGACCACGTCCCGGCCGGTGCGCAGACCGCCGTCGACTTGAACCGCGATCCGCCCGCGCAGACCGTTCAGCACTAGCGTCTGATGGGTTTCGGCAAGGCCGATTTCCCAGGGGCTGCCGGCATGGGTGAGGGAGGTAATCGGACTGGCGCCGGTGCCGCCCTCGAAGCCTGAGATTGTGACATGATCGGCGCGGGCCTTGGAAACGCCGGCGGCGACCGTGCCGACGCCCACTTCCGACACTAATTTGACGCTGATGCGCGCACTTGGGTTGGCATTCTTCAGGTCGTGAATGAGCTGCGCCAGATCCTCGATCGAGTAGATGTCATGATGCGGCGGCGGCGAGATCAGGCCGACGCCCGGCGTCGAATGGCGAACCTTCGCGATATTCCGGTCGACCTTGTGGCCAGGCAATTGGCCGCCTTCGCCTGGCTTCGCGCCTTGAGCCATCTTGATCTGGATGTCGTCCGCATTGGCCAGATACTCGGCCGTAACGCCAAAGCGGCCCGACGCGACCTGCTTGATCCGGCTGCGCATGCTGTCGCCGTTCGGCAGCGGCACAAACCGGTCGGGCTCCTCGCCGCCTTCGCCGGTGTTCGAGCGGCCGCCGATCCGGTTCATCGCGATCGCCAGCGTCGTGTGCGCTTCCCGGCTGATCGAGCCGAACGACATGGCGCCCGTCGAGAACCGTTTGACGATTTCGCTCGCCGGCTCGACCTCGGCCAAAGGCACGGCCGACGGCACGAACTTGAAATCGAACAAGCCGCGCAAGGTTAACAGATTACGGCTCTGCTCGTTGATCGAATTGGCGAATGTCGCATACTCGTTCGAGAGATTGCCGCGCACGGCATGTTGCAGGGCCCGGACGCTGGCCGGATTCCAGGCATGGCGCTCGCCGCGGAGCCGGAAGGCATACTCGCCGCCGACATCCAGCATGCTGGCGAGCGTCGGGTCGTCGCTGAAGGCCTGAGCGTGACGCTCGACCGTCTCGCGCGCGACATCGTCGATATCGATGCCCTCGACCATGGATGCCGTGCCGGTGAAGTATTCCTCGACCAATGCGCTCGACAGGCCGATGGCGTCGAAGATCTGCGCGCCGCAGTATGACTGGTAGGTGGAAATGCCCATCTTGGACATCACCTTCAGAATGCCCTTGTTCAAGGCCTTGATGTAGTTTTTGAACGCCGTCGCTTCGTCGATGCCGTCGGGCAGTTCCGGCAGCCGTTCGCGGATCGTTTCGAAGGCGAGATAGGGGTTGATCGCCTCGGCGCCGTAACCTGCGAGGACGCACATGTGATGCACTTCGCGCGCTTCGCCGGTCTCGATCACCAGGCCGGTTTCCGTGCGCAGACCCTGGCGGATCAAGTGATGATGCACGGCCGAGCAGGCCAGCAAGGCTGGGATAGGAATCCGCCCGGCATTCATCTGCCGGTCGGAGATGATAAGGATGTTCTGATGATCCTCGGCGACCGCCTTTTCCGCTTCAAGTTGCAGGCGCCGCACGGCCTTGGCCAGGCCTTCCAGGCCTTCTTCCGCGGGCCAGCAAGCGTCCAAGGTTGCGGTCCGGAACGCTTCGCCGACCAGGTCGGTCACGTGGCGGATCTTCTCCAGTTCCTCATTGGTGAGGATCGGCTGCTTGACCTCCAGGCGCCAATGGGTGTCCTCGATCTCTTCCGCTGTCTCGAACAGGTTCGGGCGCGGGCCGATCATCGAGACCAGCGACATCACCAATTCCTCGCGGATCGGATCGATCGGCGGATTGGTGACCTGGGCGAAGTTCTGCTTGAAATAGGTGTAGAGCAGCTTCGACTTGTCGGAGAGCACCGAAATCGGCGTATCCTTGCCCATCGAGCCGATGGGATCGTCGCCGGTGACAGCCATCGGCTCCAGGAAGAACTTGATGTCTTCCTGCGTGTAGCCGAACGCCTGCTGGCGATCCAGAAGCGGCACGTTGGAGATCGGCGTCTTCGCTTCGACATTGTCCAGATCGGCCAGCCGGAACTGCGTCTTGGCGAGAATCTTGCGGTAGTCCTTGGCGTCGGCGAGGCTGGTTTTCAACTCCTCGTCCTGGATGATCCGGCCTTCCTCAAGGTCGATCAGGAACATCTTGCCCGGCTGCAGGCGCCATTGCTGCACGATCCGCTCCGGCGGAATGTCCAGAACGCCGACTTCAGACGCCATCACAACCTGATCGTCGGTCGTCACCAGATAGCGGGCGGGGCGGAGACCGTTACGGTCGAGCGTCGCGCCGATCTGACGGCCGTCGGAGAACGCGACGGCGGCGGGTCCGTCCCACGGCTCCATGGTCGCGGCATAGTATTCGTAGAAGGCGCGGCGCTTCTCGTCCATCAGCGGGTTGCCTGCCCAGGCTTCAGGGATCAGCACCATCATGGCGTGGGCGAGGGAGTATCCGCCAGTCACCAGAAGCTCCAACGCATTGTCAAAGCTGGCCGTGTCCGACTGGCCTTCGGCGATGATCGGCCAAAGCCGCTGGAGGTCCGGCCCGATCAGCTCGGACTTCATGGATTGCCGGCGGGCATTCATCCAGTTGACGTTGCCGCGCAGCGTATTGATTTCGCCGTTATGGCAAACCATCCGGTAAGGATGCGCCAGCCGCCAGGACGGGAAGGTGTTCGTCGAGAAACGCTGATGCACCAGCGCCAGCGCCGAAGTAAAGCGCTCGTCATTGAGATCGAGGAAATACTCGCCGACCTGCCCGGCCAGCAACATGCCCTTGTAGACGATCGTCCGGGTCGACAGAGAGCAGACGTAAAAGTCGTCCATGCCCGGCATAGCATCGGCGTTGATCTTCAGGGCTGACCGGCGCCGGGCGATAAAGCACCGCCGCTCGAACTCATCCTGCTCGATATCGAGGCCGGGATGCGCCAGGAACGCCTGCCGCACCTTGGGCTCCGTCGGCTTGACGCTGTAGCCGAGGCCGGCGCCATTGACCGGCACGGTGCGCCAGCCAAGCACTGTCAGCCCATGCTCCTTCGCCATGCTTTCGACGACGGCTTCGAGCGCTTCGCGCTCGCCGTCATTCTTTGGCATGAAAATTTGGGCGACCGCATAGGCGCCCGCCGCCGGCAGGTCGAAACCGAGATCGAGGCTGCGTAAGAATTCATCCGGAATCTGGCAGAGCAAGCCAGCGCCATCGCCGGCGAGGGGGTCCGCGCCGACCGCGCCGCGGTGATCCAGCTTCAGCAGGATCTCCAGGCCTTGCTGGACAATCTTATGCGATTTTCGGCCCTTGACGTCCGCGACGAAGCCGACGCCGCAGGCGTCATGCTCGTTTCGGGGATCGTACAGACCCTGGGCGCTGGGCGTCCTGGACATAGGGCGTCCTCCTCAATCGCAACGTTCAATCAATCGGCGGTCGCCGAACAGCCATCCCCACGCCGCGCGCTCAGGCGGAACTGCCCGTCGCGTCGATCCGTTTGAGGCTGTTCGATGCCCGCGGCTCCCCCGCCGCAGCCAATGCAGCGGGCGTTGTTCGAACTTTGGTCGAAAATCGCACGCACACCAGCCACAGCTTCATGGACTGCCTTGCCAGAGCGTCATCCAACCGCGAGGGAAGTCCGTTTTTAAAGGAATAGGTCGTTCAAGCCAAGCGATTCTGTTGTCGTCGCCCGAAGCCAGCGCGACGGTCAGCCTTCCATCATCCCGGCCGTGGTATAGCCGCCGTCCGCGGCATAGACCTGACCGGTCACGAAGCTCGCCTCGTCGGACGCCAGGAAGGCGGCCACAGCAGCGATTTCGTCAACTCGACCGAACCGTTGCTGGGGCATGCGCGCCATTACGCTTGGCGGTAAATCGGCGGTCTTCGTGACGCGCGTCCGGGTCGGCCCCGGCGCTACCGCGTTGACGTTGACGCCATGCTCCGCCAGCTCGATCGCCATGGTCTGGACCAGGTTGATCATGCCTGCCTTGCTGGCGCCATAAGCGGCGCGGCCACGCCCACCAAAGAGGCCGGAATTTGAGGCGACACAGACGATACGACCGCCATCGCCTTGCGCCACCATCTGTTTTGCCGCCGCCTGGGCAAAGTAGAAAGCGCCTTTCAAGTTGATTCCGATGACCCGCTCGAAGAATTCCGGCGTCATCTCGAGAAACGGCGCACGGTCGGTAATGCCGGCATTGCAGACCATGATATCGAGCCGTCCGTGGCGACCGACGGTTGCTTCAACCGCTTGTCTCGCGGCGGCAGGGTCGGCGACATCGCCCTGGATCGCCTGAGCCTGCCCGCCGGCATCGACGATTGCAGCGGCTGCTGCCGCGGCTGCATCCTGTTCACGGTCAACGATCGTCACGGCCGCGCCTTCGGCGGCCAGGCGGTTCGCGATGGCCTGACCGATGCCGTTCGCGCCGCCGGTGAGGATTGCGATCTTGTCGCCAAAACGCTTCATATTTGCGCCTCCTGCAAAGATTGTATGGGCCTGTCAGCCAATGTTCAGGCGCTTGGCCTCTTCGGCGAAAACGATCGCGACCCGCCCGATCGCCTGCCGGCCGAGCACCATCGCCATGGCGTCGCGAAATCCATCCAAGGGGAAGACGCCCGCGACTTCCGGCCGGATCAATCCAGCCGAATGCCAAGCAGCCAGTTGCTCCATCAGCGGGCGCAGACGCGGCTCGGACTCGTAGCGGGCATCGTGCGGACTCCAGCCCGTGTAATAGCCGAAATTCAGGCCGGTTACGGTGATGTTCTTCACGAGCAGGATGTTGGCCGGGATCGTCGGGATCGTGCCGCTCGCGAACCCGACCGGCATGATCCGGCTTTCGACCGCCATGCAGCGGAGGCTTTCCGCGAAGACCTCGCCGCCGACCGGGTCATAGACGGCGTTCACGCCCTTGCCGCCGGTGATGTCCAGCACGGCCTCGCGAAAGGCGGTTTCGCGATAATTGATGACATGGTCGGCGCCGTGCGCCTTGACGACCGCCATCTTGTCGGCCGACCCGACGGTCGCGATCACATTGGCGCCAAGGATCTTGCCGATTTCCACGGCGGCGATCCCGACGCCGCCAGCGGCGCCGTGGACCAGCAAGGTTTCGCCGGAGCGCACGTTCAGGAGATGCGGCCACGTCAAGGCCGCCGCCGACGTGCCATAGGAATTGGTCAGCGAGATCGCGGGCGCGAAGTCCATGCCGGCCGGCATCGGGTAGGCGTTGACTTCAAGCGCCGCGGCTTTCTCCGCGAGACCGCCCCAGTCGATCACGGCGAAGACCCGGTCGCCCGGCTTGAAGCGCGTCGCCTTGGGGCCGACGGCTTCGACTATGCCTGCGACTTCCGTGCCCGGCGTGAAGGGCCGGGGCGGCTTTCGTTGATATTTGCCCTGGACCACAAGGCTCGTCGCAAAACTGACGCCCGCCGCCTTGACCGCGATCCGCAGGCCCGCTTCCGGCGGGGCCGGGTCGGGCAGTTCGGCTATCTCCAGGTCATCGAATGGACGCCAGTCCCGGCAGTAAACAGCGCGCATGGGCTTATTGTCCCTTTCAGTAGCGAATGATCGCGGGTAAGCATGGATGGATGAAAGGCTATTTTGGCATCGGGGTCGAGGGGCTCTCCAAGCAGCGCAATCTGGGCGCGCTGATGCGGACGGCGCATGCCTTGGGGGCGCAGTTCCTGTTCACGGTCGGCGCGGACTTCACCCGCCGGGTCGAGCGGCAGAGCGATACCTCAAGCGCGACCGACATGCTGCCGATGTATGCATTCGACACGCTGGCCGATATGCGCCTGCCGGACGATTGCGCCATGGTCGGCATCGAGTTGACCGACGACGCGGTCGAGTTGCCGTCCTTCCGGCACCCGACCCGGGCGGCCTATGTGCTTGGGCCGGAACGGGCCAGCCTGTCGCCGGAAATGACCGAACGCTGCGCCTATGTCGTCAAGATTCCGACGCGGTTCTGCATCAATGTCGGCCTGGCAGGCGCGCTCGTCATGTATGACCGCATGCTCTCCATGGGGCGATTTGCCGAGCGGCCGGTGAAGGCTGGCGCGCCAGTGGAGATGCGCGCCCCCCACCGGCACGGCGGCCCGCGCCTCCGCCGCTCGAAGCGGCCGCCGGCCAGCCCGCTCTAGTCGGCGCCGGCGGGAGCTGGACCAGCGGTCGGGACGGTTTTCAGCGCAGCGACAAGGTCCTGAACGCCGCGGTTCGGCAAGGCGAGCGCCGCCAGCACCGCAATGACCGCGGCGCAGGCCATGGCGACGAAGGCATAAAAGAAGTCGCCGGTTCGATCGAACACAATGCCCATCAACGGAACTGCGATGACCGATGTGCCCAGAGACAAGCCGAAGCGGAAGCCGAATGCCGTGTTCACCCAGCGCTTTGGCACATACCGGGAGAAGAGGAAATCGGAGACCGGCTGATTGCCGACCGTGATCATGACGATCAGCCAGATCGCGAACAGCATCATCGCGTTGTGGGCGAAGGCCGCCAGGATGAGGGCAGGGGTCATCAGGCCATAAATTGCGATGAACAGCCATTTCAGCGGGAATCGATCCGCCAGCATCCCGCCAGCCAATTGCGCCAGCGCGCCGATGAAGAATATAACCGCCGCGACCGTGCCGGCGTTCTCGGCGCCCTCGATCCAGTCGACGCGCGCTTCGAGGATTTTCGGCAGGCCGATCGTCATGCACTGGAAGACTAGCCCGGCGCCAAGCGTCATCAGCGACAGCGCGCCCATGATCTGGATGAACCGGCCGAGGCCGAATTCGCGCACCATGTCTCCCAGGCCTTCCTTGTTCTTAGAGCCGCTGGAGAGCAGGCGCCGCGCGGCATTGGTCTCGGACGCCAAGCCGCCGAACCGGAAGGCGAACCAGGTCCCGAGCGCCACGCTGATCGCCCCTGGCACGATATAGGCGTAGCGCCAGCCCGCGAGCCAGATCATCAAAGCCGCGACGCCACTCGCCATCGCCATGCCATAGCTGCCGAAGATGCCGTTCAAGCCCAGCATCCGGCCGCTCTTGGCGCCGGCGATGCGCATCACCATCGGAATGCCGACAGGATGATAGATTGAGGCGAACAGGCCGATCAACGACAGGCAGATAAACAATTGCGTCGGCGTCGTCGCAAGCCCGGCGCCCATGGTCGCAAGCCCGATTCCGACTAGGAATACAACCATCATCCAGATGTCGGACCACCGGTCGGCCAACCAGCCTGCAAGAGGCGCGCCCGCGCCGAACAGCACGTAACCCAGCCAGGCGAGTTGCATGCTTTCGCCGAAGGTCAGCCCGAACTCGCGCTCGACCTCAAGGACGACGACAGCGAACAGCAATGTGAACATGTGGTCGAAGGAATGGCCGATGCACAGAAACGGCATCGGGCCACGGAAGAACGGAGACATGTCGGACGCCCTTGCTGGGGATGAAGCGGCGGAAGGGTACGACCGTTCCCGACGCCGCGTCGAGTGGTCCGGTTTCGCGCGGCGGCGCCGGTCCACTTCATGGAAAAAGGGGCCGCTCCGGACTGGAGCGACCCCTGATCCTAAGTCAGGTCGGAGCGTGAAAGCCTAGAGGTTTTTCGCGCGCCATTCGTCCCAGAACTCAAGCCACTTGTCGTCGCCGACCTTGTTGCCCTTGTCCTTCTCGGCGATCTGGTACTCCGTGAACGCGGCCTGCGCCAGATCCCAGTTCTCCAGAACACTGTTCAGGCGGGCAAGGCGCTTGTCCTGCCATGCCTGATCCTCGGCGCGCCACCAGCCTTTTTCCTTCATGTACTGAATGGTGCCGTCATGGGCCGGCGCATCGTAGGGCGGGCGTCCGGAATTTTCGACTTTCCAGTTGAAGGACGACGCGGTGGTCTTGCTGTAGGCGTCGAACGCGACGTCAAGGCCCTTGATCATCTGATAGGCCGTGTCGGTCGAGGTCGATGCAGCATAGGTGGTGATCATCGGATAGCGATATCCGACCAGCCAAACCGGGTTCTCTTTCGAAACGGCGGCGCCTTGCGTTTCCTGCGCAGGCGCTGCGAACGAAACGACATCGGTCACGTTCTTCCAGCCTTCCTTGTCTTCAGGCGGGAACGGCGGCCAGATCAGGCCGCGCGGGCTGGCTTCGATTTCGCGCATGTTCGCCGAAGTCGTCACGCTGCCGAAAGCGTCAAGCTGACCGGCGATGACCGCGGTCTTCATCGCGCCATAGCTGCCGAACCAGACCACCTGGATGTCAGCCTGGGTCAAGCCGCCGAACGCCAGATAGGCGTCGTTCTTGACGTTGACCGAGGGATTGCCCTTGACGTAGCCGATACGCTTGCCCTTCAGGTCCGAAATCGACTTCACGCCGATATCGCCGGCGACGGCGAGGCCGACGGTCGCGATGCGGCCGGAAATGATCCGGATATCCTGCGGGCCCCATTCCGGCACGGCGAAGTCATAGCTGCCTTCTGCGGCGAAGAAAGCTTCGTTCGCCAGGAAGCCGAACTGCGCCTTGCCGGTCACGAGCGGCAGCATGCGGCCGATCGAGGTGCCTGACGGAATGATGCGGACGCGAGCCCGGAACTGCTGCTGGAACGCGTTGGCGATGCCGGCGGCTTCAGCATACCCGGACGAACCGAGGTCATAGGCGGTCCAGACATTGGATGCCGGCAGTTTAGGGGCGTGGGTGTCGGCCGATGCGACGCCGGTTAATGCCAGCGCCGAGGCGCTGGCGAGCAATGCTACGATTTTGCGGGTCATATAGATCCTCCCGGAATGCTATTGATAGATCGTCCTTCCAACGGCGGAACGCCGCATCGGGCCGTATCGTCGAAGCGTGACATGGTTGCCGCGCGTGCCAACAGGATGGCGCATTGAGCAGAATTCGTCACGGAGAATCTTTTTTGCGCTGGCGCCATGCCGCTCAAGACGAAGCCTGCCTCAGGCAGAATCACCGAAGACTGGATAATCGATAGATATCATAAATGTAGCCCATGGAACGCCCGCTCGCCTGAGCGCGGCATGCTCTATCCGGCGAGGCCAAGCGCCGTGACGATGTGCTTGAGCGCTATCACCGCGAGAATCGACAGGATGACCTTGCGGAACAGGTCTGGTGAAATCACCCGGCGCAATCTGGCCCCAGTCCAGACCCCGGCAAAGCCAGGCAGGATGGCGGCGATAGAGGCAATCGCGACCCAGCCCGGCAATGCGCCGAGGCTGGCATAGGACAGGCCAAGCCCCGTTGAGGCGATCAGCAGCAGCACGCCCATCGCCCAGACGAAACTGTCCTTCGCAAGGTTGAGCGACAGCGTGTAGATCGCCAGCACCGGGCCGAATACGCCCGTCATGCCGCCAATCACGCCAGTTCCGCCGCCGGCCGCCAAGCCCATGACGCCGCGGCCTCGGGCTGGAATATTGGGCTTGTAGCCGCTGAAACTGAAGATGACGAAACCCAGAATGACAGCGCCCATGACGCCGACCATGGCCTTGGGGTCGATCGATACGGCGATCAGGGCGCCGGCGAAGGTGCCGACGACCAAGCCAACGACGATGGGCGCGATCTCGCCCATGGGCAGGCGCGATGCCCGGGTCTCCAGGATCTGATAGATGTTCGTCGCGATCGCCGGTCCGACGATCATCGGCGTGGCGTCCCGCACGTCGATGCCGAAGGTCAGGATCGGGATGGCGACCAGCGGCAGGCCAATGCCCGCAACGCCTTTGACGAGACTGCCGAGGAAGAACGCAAGCGCAATCAACGCTGCAATTTCAGGTTCAATTGACACGAATTGGGGATCCGGATCCTGGACTGGGTCAGCCAGTTCATATCAGGCTCCGGCGGAAAAGGCGCTAGATGGATAGTTCCTCGACGTCCGCCTTCGACTGCGCCGCCGCCGGAAGATCGCTCGCGCGCCGCAGGGGGCCGGCATAGTCGGCTCGCTTGTTCCGTCGGCGACACGGGCCGACATAGGTCGCAGCTCGCACAAATGGATGATTGGAATCGATCAGAGACTGGATGCGTTGATACAGCGTGAGGACAGTTACAGGCTTGAACAGAAATTCATTGACCCCCGCGTCGCGCGCCTCGACGACGCGCGCAGCCTCGGAATAGGCCGAGGTCATGATAACCGCGATCTCGTTGTCGGGGCTATCTGGCGACCGCCGCAACCAGCGGGTCAAGTCGATGCCGCTGCCTGGCGCCATCTTGAAGTCAGTAATGACAATGTCCGGCTTGAATTTGATGATACGTTGCTTCGCAGCTTCGCCGTTCGGCGCCACAGCGATGACCTTCACGCCAAGCCCTGTCAGCAGGCTGCGAAACAGCGTTGCAATCGCGACATTATCTTCCGCGATCAAGAAACGTAGTCGGCTGATGTCATAGCTCATATCACGGCGGCTCCAGGGCGTGTCTTCATGTGAAATCTCGCATGGCGCGTCTTAACGGCCGCTAAAAATCCACAGTTTCAGGCCCTGGAGCGGCCCATATGTTCGCCGCCATCGACCAGCAGGGTCTCGCCAGTGACAGCCTCGCTTTCGATCAGGAACAAGACCGCCCGCGCAATTTCGGCGGGCGAGGCGCCGCGTCCGAGCGGGGCGCCGGCCTGGATCTCCTGAAATTTCTCGTCCGACATGCCGGGCGGCGCGAGCGTCATCCCGAGCGCGACTCCATTAACGCGGATCCCCGGCGCCAGGGCGCGTGCGAGCACATGGGTCAGGCCCAGAAGCGCATGCTTGCTGATCGTGTAACTGAAGAACGCGGCGTCCGGATTGAACGACTTCTGATCCAGCAAGTTCACAATGACGCCGCGGGTGAGCTTCGGGCGCTGCGCCGCCAGGCCCTGGGCGAGCAGGGCCGGGGCGCGCACATGGATCGCCATGTTCCGGTCGAAGTCGTCGCTCTTAAAGGTCCTGGGCCGGTCATAGGCGAAGATCGAAGCGTTGTTGACCAAGCAGTCGATGGGCATGCCGATCGCCGCGCTGGCGCGCGCTATCAACCCGGCCGCGGCGTCGGCGTCGGCGAGGTCCGCCGTGACAGCGACCGCACGGCCGCCCAAGCCTTCGATGGCGCGGACCGTCAAGGCGGCGTCATCGGCAGAATGATTGAAATGCACTACGACGGGGCGGCCCGCGCGAGCCAGGGTCAAGGCGATCTCGCGCCCGATCCGGCGCGCGCCGCCCGTCACCATCGCCGCGCCAGTTGGAAGCCTATCGTCCGCTTTCGGCATAATTTTAGCTAATTCCTTCAAGTCTTTGATTTAATCTAATTTTACAAAAAGGCAAATCGCATTCCTAAACGCGACTTTCAGGGCGCGCGACGATACTCAAATCTCACGATAGGGTCCCACAACCGGGGACGCCAGTCTTGGGAGAGAGAGATGGGAAGCAGCGCTATTGGGCTGGAACACGTCGTCGCCAACTCATTGTCGAGCTTGAGCTTCAGCGGGTTCACATTGTTCATATTTCTGGTGATCGGCAGCGCGGTCTGGTGTGCGGTGCCGCTCGTGCTGATGGCGATGTCGCGTCGCATCAAGACGATGGAGCGCGTCATTGCGGAAAATTCCTCGATCCTCGGGAATGACGTTCGCAGGATTTCGGACATTTTGCTGCTCGATCGGATGCAGGCCGGCCATCGACCGGCGCAAGCCGCGCCTGCGGCGCCGCCGGAGCCAGCCGCGAACGATCATCGTTCAGCGCCGCTCGCCGATTTCCGGACAATGGCCGAGACGATCGCCGAGCCGAAGCCTGCCGCGCCGCGCTTCATCCCCGGTCGCCAGCAGGCAATGCGGGTTCACGCAAACTGACGCTAGTCAGACGATCATGCCTTGGGAGGGGCAGATATCATGTCGAAACCTGATTCGGTCGAAACGTTCAAGGGCCGCGACGCCAAGCTGATCCATGCCGGCGAATGGACCGATTGCCGGCTGGCAGAGCTGACGCCGCGCCAGATCCTGGTCGATCTTGAGGTATCGTTGGCGATCGGCGCCCAGGTCGTCGCTTGTATCGCGGAAGTCGGGGCGTTTCCTGGAACCGTGGAAAGCGCGGCGGAAGGCCGCTGTACGATTCTGTTCAAGCGCTCGGCGGGCCTGTCGGGCGAACAGTTGACCGCTGCCTACAAGCGGCTCAAGCACTAAAAGCGTTGTTGAAGGGGGAGCGACGTCTCCGGCGGAATGTTCTGATCGCGATGGAGGAGCCGAAGGCCAGCAGGCCGAAGGCGCCTCCCAGGCCGGAAGCGACGCCGCCCGCCACTTCGGGCGGCGCGTTCACGGCGGCGGCCCAGAGGCCGACGGCGATGCCTGTAAGTATCGAAGCTGTCGCCCCTAATCCTGCGGACCTGACAAACATTTTCTGCTCCTTGGGCCGTTCCGTGGCCTACAAGAGCAAGATGCCGGGCATTTTCGCTAAACGCTTTTGGGAAAAGGGCTTAGCAATTTCTCGCGGCGGTCAGATGGGGCTTCTCCGTGCCCGCCAGACCCGCGTGGCAGTGATGTCGGCCTTCTCCAGTTCAAGCGGCGTCACGGCCTGATACTCGGCCACGACATCCAGGCCATGCCGCGGAAAATAGGCTCGTCCCGGATCGCCGATCAGCACCGTCTCAGCCTCCTGGCTTGCCGCGAAAAGCCAAGCGCTTGACGGATCGGCCTGACGGCGGTCGTAGCAGACATCGCCCGCCAGAATGATGTCGAAGGCCCCCGGATCGAGGCTGATCGCATCGCCGACAAAAGGCGTGGGCGCGCAGCCGTTGGCTTCACCGTTCAACGTCGCCGCGACCGCGGCCAGGGGGTCGAGGTCGGCCGCCGTCGCTGTCCGGGCGCCGGCGAGCAGCGCTGCGATCGCCACCAGCCCGGAGCCTGAGCCGAAATCCAGCGTCCGCTTGCCCGCGACCGTTTCCGGCCGGTCCAGGATGTACCGCGCCAGAGCTTGCCCGCCGGCCCAGGGGAAGGCCCAGAAGGGCGGTTGCAAACCGACTTCCTCGAGAAAATTCTCACTAGCCTCCCAAAGCGCCGTCGCCTCGGCCGCGGTCCAGAGGCGGATCTCCGGGATGAGGGGCGGGGCCTGCAAGATCGTGTGCGATCGGATGAAGCGCGCGGCGTCGGCGGGCTTCAGCTTCAAGCGCCGAATGCCGTCGCCAGGCCGAACGCCGCGAGCAGCAGGAAACCGACGTCGCGATTGCTCTTGAAGGTGTTGAGGCAGTCGGACGGATCGTCGAGATCGACCTCCGTCGCCTGGCGCATCAGATGCCAGGCCGCTGCGCCGACGCCGATCACGAAGGTCCAGTGCAGCCCGACGCTGAAGCCCGCGAACAGGATCCAGCCGATCATGCTGGCGTAGAAGGCGCCGATCCAACGGCGGCTGCCGTCCTGGAACAGGCGCGCGGTCGACTTGACGCCGACGAGAGCGTCGTCTTCCTTATCCTGGTGCGCATAAATTGTGTCGTAGCCAAGCGTCCAGAAGATTCCCGCGATATACAGCAGGATCGGCGCGAGCGGCAGCGTGTCCGCGACCGCCGTCCACCCGACCAAAGCCCCCCAGTTGAACGTCAGCCCAAGGAAGAGTTGCGGCCACCAGGTGATCCGCTTCATGAAAGGATAGATAACGATCAATGGCAGTGAGGCTAGGCCAACCGCAATCGTCAGTGCATTGAATTGAAAGAGGACTGTCGCCCCAAGCGCCATCAGCCCAGCCAGAAAGACGAGGGCCTGGCGCACGCTGACCTGACCGGATGGAATCGGCCGCAAGGCGGTGCGCGCGACCTTGCCGTCGAAATTGCGGTCGGCGATATCATTGATTGTGCACCCGGCCCCGCGCATCAGGAGAGCGCCCACGGCGAAGAGGGCGCCGTCGAGGAAGATGCTCCACGTCAACGGCGCCGCGCCGGCCGCGACCGCGAACGCCAAGCCGAGCCAGCAGGGCAGCAGCAACAGCCATGCGCCGATTGGCCGGTCCAATCGGGCGAGCCGTGCGTAGGGCCGCCAGGACGCGGGTAGCAGCCGCAGGATGGAGCTGCCTTCGACAATGTCGCTTGCGCTTGCTTGCCCGTCCGCCGATATCTCGGCGGCGGCGTCATCCCTGGATCCGTCGTTCGAAGGTTCGCTCATCCGGATGTTTGACCATGCCTGACACAGAACTGCCAGCGACATATCGGGCGCCGCGCCTGTTTGTCGAGGCGCCGCTTGCCGCTGGCGCGGTGCTGCCGCTCTCACGGGAACAAGCGCGCTACCTGTTCGCGGTCCTGCGCCGCAAGCCCGACGCGGCGGTCCTGCTGTTCAATGGGCGGGACGGGGAATGGGCGGCCTTTCTCAGGCAAACCGGGCGCGATGCCGGCCTTCTGGAGCTCGCTGGCCAGACCCGCCCGCCCGCGACTCACGCAGGTCCATGGCTGCTGTTCGCGGCGATCAAGCGCACGCCGACCGAACTGATAGTCGAGAAGGCGACCGAGCTTGGAGTCAGCCGCTTGCTGCCGGTGCGCACGGAGCGGTCGAACCAGGACCGCATCAATCACGATCGCTTGACCCGGATCGCCATCGAAGCGGCCGAACAATCGGAGCGTCTGGACGTGCCGGCGATCGAGGCGCTACAGCCGTTGCCGGACGCTTTGGCGGATTGGCCCCGTGATCGCCTGCTGATTGTCGGCGATGAAACCGGGACCGCGCCGCCGATGCGCGAGGCGCTGACAGGCGCGCGTCCCGGCCCGTTCGGATTACTCGTTGGACCCGAAGGCGGCTTTGCGCAGGGTGAGCTTGACGGTCTCGGTCAGTTGGATTTTGTTGCAAAGGTTGGGTTCGGGCCGCGGGTGCTTCGGGCTGAAACTGCGGCTTTGGTCGGGCTCGCGCTCGGGCAGGCGATTTTGGGCGATTTCGCGAAGGCGCGCCCGGTCACACGGTAAGGATACAAGATGGCGGCGCCACCAAGTTCGGGCGGAGTTCCGATCACCTCGAAGCGGCAGATGATCGAATGGATGGAGGTCGGGTCGAAGCCGAAGTCCCAATGGCGGATCGGCACGGAACACGAAAAATTCGTCTACCGCCTCGCGGATCATACCCGCGTCCCCTATGACGGCCCGGACGGCATCGGCATTCTGCTGAATACGATCGCGGACCGGTATGGCTGGACGAAGATCCAGGAATCCGGCGCCACGATCGCGCTCAGCCGCGACGACTGCAATATCAGCCTGGAGCCGGGCGGGCAGTTCGAACTGTCGGGCGCGCCGCTGGAAACCCTGCATCAGACCTGCGCCGAGGCCAACGACCACCTGGTCGAAGCTCGCGCGGTCTGCGCTGACCTTGGTCTTGGCATGCTGGGCGTCGGCTTCGACCCCGAAGGCCGGCAGGAAGACATGCCGTGGATGCCGAAGGGCCGGTACAATGTCATGCGGAACTACATGCCGAAGGTCGGCGGCCGCGGCCTCGACATGATGACGCGGACCTGCACCATCCAGACTAACCTGGATTTCGGCAGCGAAGCCGACATGGTCGAGAAATTTCGGGTCTCGCTGGCGCTGCAGCCGCTCGCGACCGCGCTGTTCGCGAACTCGCCGTTCGTCGAGGGCAAGCCGACAGGCCGCGTCAGCGAGCGCTCGTTTGTCTGGACCGATGTCGATCCCGACCGATGCGGCATGCTCGATTTCGTCTTCGAGGACGGTTTCGGATTCGAGCGGTATGTCGACTATCTGCTCGATACGCCGATGTATTTCGTCTACCGGGACGGCAAATACATTGACGTCGCGGGCGAAAGCTTTCGCGCCTTCATCGAGGGCAAGTTGCCACAACTGCCGGGCGAGACGCCGCATATGGGCGACTGGGGCGACCATGTTACGACGTCGTTCCCGGAAGTGCGCTTGAAACGGTTCCTTGAAATGCGCGGCGCCGATGGCGGACCCTGGTCCAGCATTTGCGCGCTTTCGGCATTCTGGACCGGGATCCTGTACGACGATGCAGCCCAGAAGGCGGCTTTGGCCCTGACGCGCAAATGGTCGGCCGCGGACATGCAGAGTTTGCGCGACGCGGCAGCGATCGACGGCCTTCGCGCGACCATCGCCGGACGGACCTTGCGGGACGTCGCCAAGGACGTGCTGGCGATCGCCAGGGATGGGTTGAACGCCCGCAATCGCCAGGATTCCAGCGGCGACAATGAAGCGCACTTCCTAGCGACCCTTGATGATATCGCGGCTAGCGGCCAGACCCCGGCGGACGAAAAGCTGGCCCTGTATCACGGCGAATGGGGCGGCTCCGTCAAGCCGATCTATGCAAGGTACGCTTACTGAAGGGCGCTGTAACAAGACTGTCATGCGCCCGTCCTATCACGACCCCGAAATAGGACGGGACCGAGGAGTAGAGCGCGATGCGGATCGGCATCAACGGCTTCGGCCGAATGGGGCGCCTTGTGCTGCGGTCATTGTGGGGGCGGGCAGGCTTGACGGTCGTCGGCGTCAATGAAATCGCGGGCGACGCGGCGCTCTCGGCGCATCTGCTGACGTTCGATTCAGTGCACGGCCGCTGGGATCGGGAAGTTTCCGCCGGCGACGGGCATATGCTTGTCGACGGCGCGCCCATCGCCTATGCCAATTCGGCGACGATCGCAGGCGCCCCCTGGGCCGAGTGGGGCTGCGATATCGTGCTCGAATGCACCGGCGTCTTCAAGGACGCAGCGACTTTGGCCGCTTATCGCGAAGCTGGGGTCAAGACCGTCATTGTCGCGGCGCCCGTCAAGACCGACGCGCTGAACATCGTCTATGGGATCAACCACCTGGATTGTCTTGGCGACCGGCCCTGGCTGTTGACCGCGGCCAGTTGCACCACGAACTGCCTGGCGCCCATCGTTCAGGTCGTGCATGAGCTTTGCGGCATCCGCCATGGCTCGATCACCACCATCCATGACGTGACCAATACCCAGCGCATGGTCGACAAGGCGCACAAGGATTGGCGGCGCGCGCGCTCGGCCTTGAGCTCCCTGATTCCGACCTCCACGGGGTCGGCCAAAGCGATCGGGCTGATCTTTCCGGAGTTGGAAGGCCGCTTGAACGGCATGGCGATCCGGGTGCCGCTGTTGAATGCGTCAATCGTCGACGCAGTGTTTGAGGTGAGCCGGCCGACGACGGCGGCTGAAGTCAATGCGGCCTTCGCCGCCGCGGCCGCCGGTTCGCTCGACGGCATTCTCGGCTATGAGGAACGGCCGTTGGTGTCCGTCGACTTCCTGAACGATCCCCGGTCCAGCATTGTCGACGCCTTGTCGACCATGGTGATCAACGAGACCCAGGTCAAAGTCATCGCCTGGTACGATAACGAGTGGGGTTACGTGAACCGCATGGCGGACCTTGCGGCGTTTGTGGCGGCGGTCGATTAGGCCATGGCAGAGCGCGCGCAGGGCTTCGGGGCCTATCTCGTCGTAACAGCGGCCTATTGGGCGTTCATGCTGACGGACGGGGCGCTGCGTATGCTCGTCCTGCTGCATTTCCACGAACTGGGCTTCGGCCCGATCCAACTGGCCTATCTGTTCCTGCTGTATGAATTCATGGGCGTCGTGACCAACCTGTCGGCTGGATGGGTCGCGGCGCGCTTCGGGCTGACGCGCACGCTTTATGCGGGACTGGCGCTCCAGGTCGTGGCGCTCGCGATGCTCGCCCGCCTCGACGCAGGCTGGAGCATGACGATTTCGGTGCTGTTCGTGATGACCGCCCAGGGCCTGTCGGGCGTCGCCAAGGACCTCACCAAGATGAGCGCCAAGAGCGCGGTCAAGGTGCTGACGCCGGGCAATGCCGAGGGGCAGTTGTTCCGGTGGGTCGCCCTGCTGACCGGATCGAAGAACGCCGTCAAAGGCCTCGGCTTCCTCGCGGGCGCCGCGGCGCTTTCGGTCTTCGGCTTTGAGGCGTCGGTGATCGGCATGGCGGCGATGCTCGGGCTTATCCTTCTCGGCGCATTGCTGCTGATGCCGGCCGGCCTCCCGGCCGGCCGGAAATCCGCGAAATTTCAGGAAGTGCTCTCGAAGGATCCCGATATCAACCGCTTGTCGGCAGCGCGGTTCTTCCTGTTCGGCGCGCGCGATGTGTGGTTCGTCGTCGGCATACCGATCTATTTTCACTCTGTCTTCTCCGACGGCACGCCAGAGGGCGCCCGTGAGGCGTTCTTCCTGGTCGGCGGGTTCATGGCGATCTGGATCATCGGCTATGGCATCGTGCAAGCCTCCGCGCCGAAGCTTCTCCGCGCCAAGGGCAAGCCGCTAGGGGACATCGTGCGGCTCGCGCGGTTCTGGGTCGGGGTTCTGACATTGGCGCCAGCAACGCTCGCCGTGCTGGCATGGACGGCCGACGGGGCCTACTGGCTCACGGCGGCCCTGATCGTCGGGCTGCTGATCTTCGGCGCGACCTTCGCCCTGAATTCGGCGCTCCACTCCTACCTGATCCTGGCGTTCTCGAAGTCCGAGCGGGTCACCATGGACGTCGGTTTCTACTACATGGCGAATGCGGCGGGGCGGTTGGCGGGGACGTTGCTTTCGGGCGTCAGTTACAGCTTGGGCGGTCTCGTCGCCTGCCTCGGCGTCGCGGCGGCAATGGCGGCGGCGAGCTGGGCGATGGCGTCGATCCTGAGCAGCCGCCGGAACGCCGCTCAAAGGGCATCCGGACTTTAAGCTATGCCGTTGTAACTCCCGTCACACGCGAATCCTGCCTCGCAGGCCATATTCAAAGCACTAGCGGTAAGGGTGTTATACCAATTTGCATTGATCAGAACCCGTGAGCCCATTGCCGACATCCGATGC
>CALAHN010000066.1 GCA_937891825.1 uncultured Alphaproteobacteria bacterium | reverse complement strand
GGTGAATCACAACCTGCTGATATCGCTCAAACACTTTTCGGTCAGGCTCTCAGGAAATCGCCAAGCAGTTGAAGAGTGGCAAGGCGGACATGGTGTTCTGGAACGGCATGAGCGAGATTATCGACAAGAGCTTTGAGGGTGAAGACTGGGAAAGCAAACCGCTTCCGAAACAACACATTCCAGCGGAGGTTCTGAAGTTGCTTGAGGCGCTTGACGCTACACGAGCACCTGGGTGGTTGTCGGTAGAAAGCCATATTCGTGACTTGGGGGAGGAGGGTAGGAATAAATTTGCCAGGATACTGCGTGGTATTCGTCAATGCATGAAGCAGCGCCCTGCGCTTTACTTCCTTTTTGGCGAAGAGAGGCAGCCGCTCTTTGTATGGCTTCAACGACACGACAAAGAAATTGACTGGGAAATGGTAAATAGGAAGGCCAGCGCAAGTGCATTAGCCTTCAAAGCTTCAAAAATTATCGGCGTCTTGGCAGAGGTGAAATTGGATGAAGCCTACCATCGGGCGCAGCATTTCGCAGTCCACATCCCGACGGCGCGAACAGACGAGAACGCACACATTTATGATGACGCCGTGCGGGCAATACAAAGGAAGCGAGAGGTGACACTGAGTCACCCGAAAACTGTAACCCCTGCCGGAAAGACAAAAACTGTAGGCCGAAATGAGCCCTGTCCGTGCGGCAGTGGTAAAAAGTACAAAAAATGTCATGGGCGCTAATAGCGAGTTACTGATAAGTATCGGCTTGAGAGAACAAGTTCCGAATTCCGCCCCATCGCCGTTCAATTACAGTACAGCCCGACCGCCCCCCCCTACACCCCAAACAACCCCCGCACCACATCGTCATACATCGCCTGCGCCCGCGCCCGACCGTCCGTAAGGTGCGCGGCCATCTTGTCGATGGTGACGCCGGAGTTGATTTCCAGGACGCGGTAGGCCCCGCCGGTCGCGACGATGTCGACCGAGGCGAAGGCGATGCCGATGGCGTGGGCGGCCGCCAGGGCCAGGTCGGCGATGGCCCGATAGCGCGGGTCGGTCGCGGGGATTTCCTCTGCCGCGGCGCCGCGGGCCAGGTTGTGGCGCCAGTCGATCAGGAAGGTCTGGCCGAGCGGCAGGGGCGCCAGGAGGTCGAGGCCCGCGTCCGCCGCCATGCGGCTGGCGATCAAGGCGGCTTCGGCCCGGTGCCGGCTCGGCATGTCGATGCCGTCGAGATATCCGGCGACGAGGCTGGAGAGCGGCGTCTGGCCGTCGCCCGTGACGGTCGCCCGGCGCTTGCGGAACATGAACCGGACCTGGCCGTTCAGGACAATCGTCCGGTGCTCGTCCTGAATTTTCAGGAAGGGCGCGATCACCAGGGCGCGCTCGACCGGAAAAATCTTCAGGAGCGCCTCATCCAGTTCCAGCGGCGAGCGGCAGCGCATGACGCTGTTGCCGCCGGTCCCCTCGTTCGGCTTGACGACGACATCCTGGCCGAGGGCCTGGAACAGCCCGTGGGCGTCGGCGAAGGATTTCCGCTCGGCCACGAAATAATGCATGTCCGGCGCGAAGAAGATGTGGTGCGGCACATGGGCGACCCCGGCCCGCGCCAGCACGGCCGACGTCGCGGCCTTGTCGATCGCGACCTTGGCCGCAGCGCTGGTGTTCAGCCCGCAGTCGTAGCCGATGACATGGCGGACCAGGCCCGCCCGCTCCAGCCGGATCAGCCAGGCGTCGCTATGGAGCGAGAACTCGACGCCGAGGCGCCCGGCCGCGTCCCGGATGGCGGCGATCATGAAGCGTTCGGCGTTCTGCATGGGCTGGACCCGCGTTCGAAGAGGATGGCCGGCGCACCTTAGCCGATCCTGCCGCCCGGCGCGTCGGCCTTCGCGCGGCCGGTTACCGCATTATGATTCGACAGATTTCGCCCGCCGCCCCATATCGCGCCAGAGTGGGAGAGTGCGATGACGACATACGATCCGGCCCGGCGCCTGGTCCTGACGGGCCTGGCGACGGTCTTCGCTGGCGGCTTCGGCCCGTTCGACGAAGCCTTCGCGCCGAAGCCTGAATTGCTGCCGGACTGGGCGCCGCTCGAGCCTGCCCATGCCAGGACCATCGACCACAGCCGCTGGGAAAGCCTGTTGCAGCGGCGCCTCGTCATCGACGACGCCGGCGTCGCCCGGATGCGCTACGGCGATTTCAGCCGGGAGGACAAGACGGCGCTCTGGGCCTATCTGGCGGACCTTGGCGAAATCTCGATCCGCTCCTATGGCCGGGCCGAGCAGTTGGCCTACTGGATCAACCTCTACAACGCGGCGGTCGTGCGGACGGTGCTGGACCATTACCCCGTCGCCTCGATCCAGGATATCGACACCTCGCCGGGCCTGTTCGCCAACGGACCGTGGAAAGCCCCGGCGGCGCGCGTCCTGGGCCAGCCGCTCTCCCTGGACGATATCGAGCATGGCGTCATCCGGCCGGTCTGGCAGGACGCCCGCATCCACTATGCCTTGAACTGCGCCGCGCTCGGGTGCGCCAATCTCCGCGCCGAAGCCTATCGGGGCGCGCGGCTGGAGGCGCAGCTTGACGATCAGGCGAGGACTTATGTGAATTCGCCGCGCGGCGTCGCCTTTCTGGCGGATGGGGGCGTTTCGGTCTCGAAGATCTATGCCTGGTTCCGGGCCGACTTCGGCGGGGACGGGGGCGCGGTGCTGGCGCATCTCCGGCGCAATGCGGCGCCCGCGCTGGCGGCGCGCCTCGCCGCGGCGCGGACCATCGCCGCATCCCACTATGACTGGGCGTTGAACGACGCCGCCGCCGGCTAATCCAGGTCGGGATCGAAGCCGAAATCCCGGAAGGCTTCGGCGAAGGTCTCCTTCAGCGCCACGTCGACCTCTGGCATGGTCGGATACTGGCCGAGCGCGGCCAGGGACGTCACGCCATAGTCGGCGATGCCGCAGGGGATGATCCCGGCGTAGTGGGCAAGGTCGGGCTCGACGTTCAAGCTCATGCCGTGCAGCGTCACCCAGCGGCGGACGCGGACGCCGATCGCCGCGATCTTGGCTTCCCGGCCGCCGCCCATGTCGACCCAGACGCCGATTCGCCCCTCCCGCCGCTCGCCGCGCACGGCGAAGCGCGCCAGCGTCAAAATCGCCCACTCCTCAAGCGCATGGACATAGCTCCGCACATCGGGCTTCCGGGCCTTCAAATCCAGCAGCACATAGGCGATGCGCTGGCCGGGCCCGTGATAGGTGTGCTTGCCGCCGCGGCCGGTCTGAAACACCGGAAACCGGCCGGGCTCCAGCAACTCCGCCGCGTCCGCGCTCGATCCGGCGGTGTAGAGCGGCGGATGGCCGGTCAGCCAGATCAGTTCGCGCGCGCCCTCGTGGCGGATAGCGGCGGCCCGCCCGTCCATCAGCGCGACGGCTGCGGCATAGGGCTGATCGGCATCGTCGATGCGCCATTCCGGCATTGTTTGGCTTGATCCGCTATCGCACATCTGCTATCCGCTTCGGCCTTCGGCTGACTAAGTGTTCGGCCGAAGATAAGCGGTCGTGGCGGAATTGGTAGACGCGCAGCGTTGAGGTCGCTGTGGGATAATATCCCGTGGAAGTTCGAGTCTTCTCGACCGCACCAAATCATCATCCGAATTCCCTTTGGCGGAGGCGGCCATGGCGGTCGATGAGACGTCCGCCGCTCGGGCGGAAGAGGAGGCGATCCTCCCGACCGGCGCCGATGACGCCGAGGGCGTAACCTCCGAATTCGTGAACGAAGTCGCCGATCGCCTCGACGCCGGCGACGACGCATGGCTGCGCGCCAGCGTTTCGGACATGTGGCCGGCGGATATCGCCGACCTCTTCGAAGCCCTCGATCCCGAACGGCGCGACAGCCTGGTCAGCACGGTCAAGGACGTCGTCGACCCGGAGACCTTCGCCGAGATCGACGAGGACCTGCGCGAGGCCATCCTCGATCAGCTTGAGCCGCACGAAGTCGCCGCCGCCGTCGGCGCGCTCAATACCGACGACGCCATCGACATCATCGCCGACATGGACGATGCGGACCGGGAGGACGTGCTCGCGCGGCTGCCGGAAGCCGACAGCGTTCTGATCCGGCGCGGCCTGGAATACAGCGAAGACTCCGCCGGCCGCATGATGCAGCGGGACCTGCTGGCGATCCCGGCTTACTGGACCGTCGGCGACGCCATCGATTTCATGCGCTCCAGCCCGGATATCCCGGAAGATTTCTACGATATCTTCATCGTCGATCCGCGCCACCGCCCGCTCGGCGCGCTGCCGCTCTCCCGGTTGCTGCGCAATCGTCGCGGCGTCCATGTCCAGGACATCATGTCGACCGACGTGACGCCCGTGCCGGTCGACATGGACCAGGAAGCCATCGCCAACCTGTTCCGCCGTCAGGACCTGGTGTCGGCGCCCGTCGTCGACGATCGCGGCCGTCTGGTCGGCGTGGTGACCGTCGACGACATCGTCGACGTCATCGACGAAGAGCATGAGGAAGACGTCATGCGCCTCGGCGGCCTGTCGGGCGACGACATGTATCGCGCCGCCTTCCAGACGACGCGCTCGCGCTTTCCGTGGCTGGTGATCAATCTGGTCACGGCCGTGCTGGCGTCGCTGGTGATTTCCCGGTTCGACGCGACCATCGAGCAGATCGTGGCGCTCGCCGTGCTGATGCCGATAGTGGCGTCGATGGGCGGCAATGCCGGCACGCAGACCCTGACCATCGTCGTGCGGGCGCTGGCGTCGCGCAAGCTGTCGCGGACCAATGCCGTCAGGCTGATCGGCAAGGAAGTCATCGTCGGCGCCGTCAATGGCGCGGCCTTCGCGATCCTGGCCGGGCTGATGGCCTGGGCGTGGTTCGGCGACCCCATGCTCGGCGGCGTCATCGGCGCGGCGATGATCATCAACCTGCTTTCGGCCGGATTGTTCGGCGCGGCCATTCCGATCGTGCTGGAGCGCATGAAGATCGATCCCGCCATCGCGTCGACCGTGCTGTTGACCACGGTCACCGATGTCGTCGGCTTCTTCGCCTTCCTCGGCCTCGCGGCCGCGATCCTGATTTGAGCGGACAGGCGCAAGCCTCGCCCCCGTCGTCGCTCAAACGATCGTCGCCGCCACTTCGCCAAAGGGCGTGAAACGGCTGACGACGCGGTCGCCGGGGTTCAGGGCTGTCGGCACGGTGAAGGAGCCGCTCATGATCGGCTCGCCGGCTTCGATGCGCCGCCCGAAGGCCGCCAGCTTGTTCGCGAGCCATGCGACCGACCGCGCCGGATCGCCCAGAACGGCAACGCCCTTGCCCTGCGACACGGATATGCCGTTCACCTGAACGTCGCACGCAGCCTCGCCCAGAACGAACCCGGCAGCGAGCGCGATGGGCGCGCCCGTGACGAAGGCCTTCTGGCCGAGATTATCGGCGACCCCGAGCGGCGGCGCGTCGGCCAGGCGGCCGCGCCGCTCCACAATCTCCAGCGCCGGCGCGACCGTAGCGATTGCGGCGCGGGCCGCGGCCGCCGTGACATTGGGGCCGGCGAGCGGCGCTCCCAGCGTGATGCAGAGTTCGTTCTCGAAGGCGGGATCGCGCATGTCGGCGTGGCGGAGCGCGGCGCCGCTCTCAAGCCGGCCGGAGGCGAACAGGCAGGCGAAAATCGGCTCGTCGAAGCCTTCCATCTTCTGGATCGCCTCTGCCGTCAGGCCGACCTTCCAGCCTATCCGCCGGTCGCCCCTCGCCGTCCGCAGGTCCGCGATCGCCAGTTGGACCCGGTAGCCGTCCATCAAATCGAAGCGGCCCCTCCACACATCGGGAAAATGCTCGCCCGCATCGAAGCGCGCCAGAATGTCGGCCGCGGCATCGTCAATCATGTTCTAGCCGTTCTCCTCGTGACACTGCAGCACGGCTTCGAGGCCGACATAGGTGCCTTCCAGGTCGATCGCCATCACCTCGCCGGACTCGTTGTAGAGGGTCATGACGTGCTTCTTGGCGATGTCGAACAGGAAGTCGACGCTGTCGAAATAGATATCGGCCCCTGGGACGCCGTTCAGGTACATGCCCTTGGCTTCGCCGTCATAGATCTGCCCATCGAGATCGAAGCGGATGGGATAGACCTTGCCGGCCTCGATCCCCGACCAGCTTTCATTGAAGGCCAGGACATAGCCGGCGCCGGTCGTCCGGTCGATGCCGATACGGACCAGCGATCCGTCGAGGAACTCCGCCTGGATCAGGCAGCCATTGCCAAGCGTCGGGTCGATCAGAACGTCCCAGCCGCCAGCCGTACCCCAGTTTCGGAGCGCCTGCGCGGACGCCGCGGCAGGCGCCATGAGCGCGCAAAGCACAATCGCCAAGACCAGTCGAAACATCGCCATTTCCCCACATTGCCAAGGACCCCGGAGAAAATTCTAGCTTGACCTCAGGCGGCTTGGCCAGCGGAATTCGCAGCCGCACGAAAGATCGCCGCCGACATCGGCAGAGAGCAGATGCTCACAGGAATGGGAAATGACTTATAAGTAATATAAAATTTATTGAACCGGCATTTCATATTTAAGGGCACAATAATTTTTTTACTAAATTCATAGCGCTCAATATATTCTAAGACTGTATTATTTTTTTGATATATATGGATATATTTATTGTCTTGTACAGTTTTTAGTATTTTATTCCAACCTTCGTGTTTAAAATATGACAGTATCAATCGCTTCTGTATTTCACACGCAAAATGTAACGTACTTAGGAATATTTTATATCTTGCTTTTTCAGGAATTTTTTGCAATCCAGTACGCCGCCTGTTCGCTCGGTCATCGGCAATGCCGAGAACTGCTGGGTCGATTGAGGCGAAGGCTCCGATCACGCCAAAAAGGGGGAAGTACAATGTCCTGTTTTCGTCGAAGCGCTCTCGCATGCGCCGCCATCCTGTGCCTGTCGGCGCCCGCCGCCGCTGAAGACCTGGACTTTCTATTGATCAACGCCAGCAGTTCGGACATCACCGAATTCCAGGTCTCGCCACAGAGCGAGTCCCGCTGGTCCAGCAATCTCATGCCATCGGGCTATGTTCTGCCCGCCGGCAATGAAGTCAGCGTTCTGATCCAGGACGGTCGCGACCATTGCGAATATGACATCCTCGCCGTGTTCGCCGACGGCGCCAAATTTGAAGAATTCGGCGCCAATCTCTGCGACCTGGGCGAATGGACGTTCACGGACTGACCGATCGGTCGAACGCCCCCGGCCGGCGCCATTGGGGGATGGCGTCGGCCGTGCGTTTTCGGGGGATCACCCCTCAGTCAGCGTCATGAGAATATCCGCGTACCAGGCGCAGTTCAGGCCCAACGCCTCATCCAACTGAAAATCGCGCGTGCCGATGTCGAGACGCGACGAATGCACGCCCAGAAGCCGCCATTGCAGATCGCCCAGCGCCGGGTCCTTCTCCGGCGACCGCATCACGACCGGCGCGCCGCTCAGGCCCCTGTGGGTGCGGGCGTCGGTCAGGAAATACCCAAGGCCCTGGAAGCGCAGCCCGAAGGACGAGGCCACCCCAGCCTGGCGGACGACGGGCATGTGATGCAGCGTGTCGTGAAAGCCCAGGGGAAAGCCTGGGATCAGGATCGTCGCGCCGATTGCGACATCGCCCTCGGCGGCCCGGATATGGGCCGGCCGGAAGGCGCGCAGCACGGACGTATCGGGCAATGCATCCTCGATGATTTCGATGGCCGCGACATCGATCGCGCCGCCGCCGTCGAACCCGTCCCGCCAGACGCTCCGGCCGCCCTTGAACAGCGGGATCGAAAGATTGATCGACTTGCCCATGTTCTTCGCGTCGACATGCACCTCGATCTCGATGCGGTTCGGCCGGTGGCCGCTCGCCTCATCCAGAAATACATGCCGGCTGGTGACCAGGAACAGACGCCGATCGCGGCGGAAAAAGAACCCGGAGGCATTGGTTAGCGGCGCGCTGCCGTTGAATGTCAGGACGCGGGCGGACGCGAGCAGCACTGGCTCCATGAGGTTGATCCTTCTGGCGCGCCGCCGGGGCGGGGCGCGGCGCGCTAGCGGTATGAGACAGTTCAGATAAGAGATCGCCAGATCAAGAGATAGCCCGAATGATCTGCTCTTAAACGTTTTCGTCGGCGCGCGACTTGATCCAGCATAGGCAGTTTCGCCCGGACGTGACATGGATCGTCAATAAAGGCAGACTGCCCCGCTCAGCCCAATGCCCATCCCAGGATTGAGTTTGCCCGCCATGCCCCAGAAAAAAAAGCTTGAGGACCTCCGCAGCCATCGCTGGTTCGGCGTCGATAACATGCGGGCGTTCGGCCATCGCTCACGCACCATGCAGATGGGCGTCAGCCGCGAGGATTTCAGCGGCAAGCCGGCGATCGGCATCATCAACACCTGGGCGGACACCAATACCTGCCACAGCCACATGCGCGAGCGCGCCGAAGACGTGAAGCGCGGCATCTGGCAGGCGGGCGGCTACCCGATGGAAATGCCGGCCATGTCCGTCGGCGAGCAGATGACCAAACCGACGTCGATGCTCTACCGGAACTTCCTGGCGATGGAGACCGAGGAGCTGTTGCGCTCCCAGCCGATTGACGGCGTCGTGCTGATGGGCGGCTGCGACAAGACCACGCCAGCGCTGCTGATGGGCGCGATCTCGATGAACCTGCCCGCGATCTACGTCCCGGCCGGCGCCATGCTGCGCGGCCACTGGCGCGGCAAGACCCTGGGCTCGGGCACGGACGTGTTCAAATACTGGGCCGAGCGCCGGGCGGGCAATGTCAGCAATGCCGAATGGGCGGAACTGGAGGAAGGCGTCGCCCGGTCCGCCGGCACCTGCATGACCATGGGCACGGCCTCGACCATGATGTCGATCGCGGAGACCCTGGGCTTCTCCTTGCCCGGCGCGTCCTCGATCCCAGCCGTCGACGCCACCCACTCGATGATGGCGAGCCGGTCCGGCCGGCGCATCGTCGAGATGGTCTGGGAAGACATGAAGCCAAGCGACATCGCGACGGAAGCTGCGTTCGAGGACGCCATCACCGCCGACATGGCGCTCGGCGGCTCGACCAACGCCATCATCCACCTGACCGCCATGGCCGGCCGCGCCGGCGTCAAGCTGGACCTTGAAAAATTCGACGCGATCTCGAAGAAGACGCCGATGCTGCTGAACCTGAAGCCGTCCGGCGTCTACCTGATGGAGGATTTCTACTATGCAGGCGGCCTCCGGGCGCTGTTGAAGCAGATCGGCGATCTCCTGCATCTCGACCGGGTCGTCTGCAACGGCCGCACGCTTGGCGAGAACATCGCGGATGCAGAAATTTACAACGACGACGTCATCCGCTCCCGCGACAAGCCGCTGTCGCCGACCGGCGGCACGGCGGCGCTTCGCGGCAACCTCGCCCCCTCCGGCGCGATCATCAAGCCGACGGCGGCCGAGCCGCATCTCCTTAAACATACCGGTCCCGCCGTCGCCTTCGAGAATGTCGACGATATGTATGCCCGGATCGACGATCCCGACCTGGAGGTCACCAAGGATTCCGTCCTGGTGCTGAAGAACGCCGGGCCGAAAGGCGCGCCCGGCATGCCGGAATGGGGCCAGTTGCCGATCCCGCAGAAGCTCCTGAAGCAAGGCGTGCGCGACATGGTGCGGATCTCCGACTGCCGGATGAGCGGCACCAGCTATGGGGCGTGCGTGCTGCATGTGGCGCCGGAAGCCGCTGTCGGCGGTCCGCTGGCCCTGGTCCGGACCGGCGACCTGATCACGCTCGACGTCGCCGAACGGCGGCTGCACCTCCATGTCTCGGATGCGGACCTGGCGGAACGGAAGGCGGCCTGGACGCCGCCCCCAAGCCCCTATGCCCGAGGCTATGGCGCGCTCTTCATGCAACATGTGACCCAGGCCGACGAAGGCTGCGACTTCGATGTGTTGCACCGCGGCCCGGCGACGCCGGAACCCAAGATATATTAACGAGAACACTGCATCGATTGAGGCGGCTGGCGGCGGCCGCGGCGGCCGTCTTCTGCCTCGCCGCCGTGCTGGCGCCGCTCCCGGCTGACGCCGCCCCCTGCGACCGGCTGACGGTCGCGCCGACCCTCGCCTTGAAGCCGTTCGTGCTGTCCCAGCAGATGCGCATTACCGCCCGGCCCGGCGCCTGCTCGGGCACGGCCGCGACCTTCCAGTTCCTCGACCCCGCCAACCGCCCGGTCGCCGAGGCGGAGCTGCAATCCGGCCCTGACCGGACCGACATCCGCTTCAGGTTCCTGGCCGCCGTACCAGGCGCGAATTTCGGCGTCGAAGCGACGAGCAAGGGTTTCGAACTGGACCTGCTCGATGTCACGGGCACAAAGCTCCGCCCCAACGGCAAGGCCGAAGCGACGACCCGCTATCCCTACGACTGGACGGAGGCGCAGCAGCGCGCCGTCCGCGAAGCGGAGAGCATCATCCCCGGCGTCAAGGCGGGCGGCCTCTATATCGTCTACGACACGCCGAAGCTCGGCGCGCTTGTCGCGACGATGGACCCTGGCAGCTTTCGCATCCTGTTTCCCGTGTTTCATGGCTACAACGCCATGGGCGACAAGGCGCGGGGGACCGCCGACATGACCGCCGGCGCGGCCGAGGCCATGCGGATCTATCACCATGCCGGCCTCGCCCACATTCAGGACCAGCGCTTCGGCGCGCCGGCGCGGAAAGCGATGGCGGGCGCAGAGATCGCGCAGTTCGTGCCGAAAGCCTGGGCGCCGTCGCCGGGCGTCATCGCCCGCAACGCCTTCATCGCAGCGCCGGAACAAGCGCTTTGCGGCCAGCCGGAGCGCGGCAAGGGCCGCCCCTGTTTCCCGACCGCGGACGAGTTGACCGCTTTCGCCGTCGCCATGCCGCCCGCCAGAAGCATCGTGCTGGCCAGGCTGGCGCTGCCGACGCCCGAGGCCGCCCGCTCCATCCGGCGGGGCGGCGCCAGTCCGCATTACTACATGTTCCTCGGCGCCCTGTCGTATCGCGACGCCGATCCGGCCTTCCGCCCGGAATGGCGGCTGATCGATTCCGCCGGCAAACCGCACATGGCGCCCTACAGCGACAAGTCGGACGGCCATTGGATGTTCCTCGACCTCACCCAGAAGCCGGCGCGGGACTTCTTTGTCGGCCGCGCGCTTGAGGCGCTCGACGCGGGCTATGAGGGCATCTTCATGGATGGCGGCTTTCTCTGGAACATGCCGAACGGGCTTGTCGGCGGCGACAACCCGAAAGCTGCGCTCTCCCAGTACGAGGCCCGTCATATCCTGCTTCGGGAATTACGGCAGGCGATGCGCGCCCGCCGGCCGGACGCGCGCCTTGGCATCCTCGCGAACCGCTTCGCCGAATACATGCACTATGCGGATTATGTCAGCCGGGAGGGCACGTCCCTGCAATGGGACCGAGGCCAGCAGCCGCTGCATGAGCGGGTCATCACCTACGACCCGGCAGGGCGCGCCACCGCCGGGTGGCAAAGCCGCTATGGCCGCCTGATCGTCCAGCCGGTGATCCTTGCCTGCAAGGGGCCGAGCGCCGTGCTTGTGCGCAGTTGCCGCCAGACGATCGGCGCGCCGCAAGCCGGCTTCTATTACGACAGCGGCGACTGGCATATCCACGATTCTGAAATCGCGGCTGCGATGCTCAGCGAAATCTACGGGCCGGGGGACCTCTTCGTGACCCGCGTCGAGGATGACGCCCTGGTCCAGGGCCATGGCATGTCCGCGATCGGGCTGAAGGGCGCACGAGCGCGGCTCTGGTTCTCACGCGCCGTCCCCTTGATCCGGACCCGCGACTGGTCGCCGACGCCGGAGATCAGCCACACATATCAACTGCAAGCGGGCGAGACCTATATTCCGGCGGACCGGGCTGGGCCGAACGGCTGGACCTGGGCCCGCCAAGGCGCGCTTTACCGGAGCGACCGCGCCTATGTCGCCGGCGACTTCTATCACCTGACGCCGCCCGCAGCCGCGCCCGGCGTCGGCGTCGTGGCGCTCCTGGGACCAAGCCCGCGCATCGATCTGGCGGCCGACAGTCCGCGCGGCGCCCATGAGGCGACGCCCCAGGACAGCATGACGCTCCACATCGCCTTGAGCGGCGACCTGCGCTATATCCTGACGGACCAGGCAGGCCGCGCCCGGACGCCTGACGCCTTTGAGCGCCGCGACGGACGCGCCGTCTTGTCCTTCAATGGCCCGGCGCCCGTCGTCCTGACGATCGTCGGACCGGATTAACGCCGCTCTGCCGTAAACTGAGGAATGCCCCCACGATGTCCGCCGCTCCCGTCGACCCGAAGCTGCTCGAGATTCTGGTCTGCCCCGTGACCAAGGGGCCGCTTGTCTATGACGCCGCCGCCAATGAGTTGATCAGCAAGGCCGCCGGCCTCGCCTTTCCGATCCAGGACGGCATCCCGATCATGCTGCCGGAGGACGCCCGGACGCTCGATGACGACGATGGGGCCGCGGCCGCAGCCGGCAGGACCTCTTGACCATGGCGCGGACCCTCGACGAGATCGAGAACAGCCCGGCGCCCTGGCCGACGTCCCTGAAGATCGCCAAGAACCGCGAGACCCTGTCGATCGCCTATGACGACGGCGCCGCATTCGACATCCCCTCGGAACTGCTGCGCGTCGAAAGCCCGTCGGCTGAAGTGCAGGGCCACGGCGCCGGGCAGAAGCAGCTTGTGGCGGGCAAACGCGCCGTCAAACTGATTCAGGCCGAGCCGAACGGCAATTATGCCGTCCGCCTTGGCTTCGACGACGGCCACGCCACCGGCATCTACACCTGGCGCTACCTCCGGTTCCTCGGCGAGAACCAGGCGACGCTGCTTGGCGACTATCTGGATGCGCTGGATGACGCCGGGTTGTCCCGGGATGGCTGACGAGCACTGGAATAAATAATGAACATCGGAATTTCTGGTTGACATATTTGCGAAGATCGCAATATTCTCGCAAGACGATAGCGAGAGACCCGAAACATGCCGTTGGCCAACGCCGCCGCCAACGACAATCCCAATCCCGCAAATGATCCCGCAGTCGACCCGGCAGCGAACCCCATGGCCGAGATCGAAGTCGATCCCGTCGCCGCGGCGCTGCAGGCGCTGACAGCCTGGCAGGCCGAAGCGGACGCCGAATTGCAGCGCCCCTATCAGTTCGATTTCAACAACCCCCGCCTCGCCCGGGCGCGCCGCGTCATCGCCGGCCTGCGCTCGTGGCTGTTCCCGCCCCGACGGTTTCAGGGCGTGTCTTCCCAGGATATCGCGGCTGCGCTTGTGCTTTTGACCGGTCTCAGCGCCGAAGGCGGCCTCGCCGACGCCCGGCCGCTCGCCTGGCATGTCTCGCCCCGCCGTGCGCCCGGCGCTGGCCGCGCCGGCGGCGCGCGCCGGGCTGCGGCGCTGTTGCTCCGCCATGCGCCGGGCGACGTCGTCGGGGATCAGGTCGGCCGCGCCGCCCGCCTGCACGCGGCGCCCAGAGAAGCCGCGGGCCAGGCTTCAATCCTTTGGGCGATCCGCTACGGCCGCTGGCTGCTCGATCCTTCTGTCGACCTGCTGCTAGGGAACAAACAATGAATATAGCAATATCCGTTGGGACATCGAGCACGCTGCTCCGCGAAGCGCGGGCGGATCGGGACCGCCTGACCTTCCTGTTCGAGGACGACCAGGGCGAAGCCGCCGTGACGCTGGCGCATGTCGCCAACGCCGAGGCTGTCGCGGCGCGCTGGGCCGCCGCCGCCCAGGATGCAGCGCTGCTCGACCGGTGGCTGGCCTATGCCGTCGGTCTGGTCGACGATCTCGCCCTCGCCGACCTGATCGCCGAGACCCTGGCGGCCCGGCGCGATGCTTGAGCTATTCCGCCGCCTGCGCCTTGGCGATGGACTTCGGGGCCGCATAGGGCCGGTCGTTGAACAGCGACGGCACGCGGCTTCGCGCTTCCGCCACCTGGGCGACGTCAATCGTCGCCGTGATGACGCCGACATCTTCGCCGCCGTCGGCCAGCACATCGCCCCAGGGGCCGACGATCAGCGAATGGCCATAGGTCTTGCGGCCTTCGGCATGCTCGCCGACCTGGGCCGGCGCGAAGACGTAGCAGCCGGTCTCGATCGCGCGGGCGCGCAGCAGCACATGCCAGTGGGCGCGGCCGGTCGGCACGGTGAAGGCCGAGGGCGCCGTCAGGAAATCGGCGCCGGCCTTCGCCAGGTCCCTGTAGAGATAGGGAAATCGCATGTCGTAGCAGATCGTCATGCCAAGACCGCCCCAGGGCGTTTCCGCCAAGGTCGCGTGATCGCCCGGCCGGTAGCCGTTCGATTCCCGATACACATCGCCCGCGCCGACATCCACATCGAACATGTGGATCTTGTCGTAGCGCGCGACGCTCTCCCCCTTCGGATTGAGCAGGATCGAGCGATTGGCGAACCGCTCCTCATCCGCCAGCTTGATCGCCATGGAGCCGATCAGGATCCAGGCCCCGGTTTCGCGGGCGAGGCCGCGAAACTGCTCCAGCGCGGAATTGCTCTCTTCCAGCTCGACCTTGGTCATCGCGAGCTTCCGCCGCGGCTCCAGCATGGCGCAGACTTCCGGCGTCATGATCAGGTCGCCGCCCTGGTCGCGGGCGCGGCGGATCAGATCGCTGAGCGCCGCCATCGTCGGCGCGGGATCGCGCTCGGCCGTGTTCTGCACGCAGGCGGCTGTGAATGTCTGGCTCATCGCGCGGCGCCCGCCAACATGGCGTCAAGCTTGCCTGTCGATTCCAGGGCGGCGAGATCGTCCGATCCGCCGACGCCGACGCCATCGATGAAGATTTGCGGCACCGTATAGCGGCCATCGGCGCGCTCGCGCATGGCTTGCCGCACCTTCGGGTCGCCGTCGACGTCGATCTCCTCAAACGCCACGCCCTTGTCCGTCAAGAGCTTCTTCGCCCGGAAGCAGAACGGGCACCACATGCTGGAATACACTTCGACTTTCGCAGCCATCGTCTTTCTCCTGTTGCGCGCCGGGCCTTGCCATCCTTGGCAGCGCTGGCGATCACGGCATCCGGCTTCTGGCGGACGCGCCAAACAAATCCGGTCGGCCCAGCCCGCCTTCGCTCACCCTAACATTATAGGATTGTTTTGCCGGATGGCGCGGGTCAAAGTTGACTTCCGGCGATTTTCGGGCGGCGATCGGCGGCGCCGGGCAGCGCCCCCATTGCGGCAGCCGCCATCAACGGAGTGATCGATGTTGCGCATCAACGCCTATGAGAACCTTCGCGGCCTGGTCTATACGCCGTTCTATCTTGGCCTTGCCGAAGGGCTGTTCGCCGCAGCCGGCGTCGACCTGAACGCAACGCTGTCGCCGTCCGGCGAGGAGACCGCCGCCGGCGCCGCCGCTGGCCGGGTCGACGTCGCCTGGGGCGGGCCGATGCGCGTCATGGCGGCCCACGACAAGGACCCGAATGCCGATCTCGTCTGCTTCGGCCTGGCCGTCGCCCGCGATCCCTTCATGACGCTCGCGGCCAGGCCGGAACCGGACTTCGCGGCCGAACGCCTCGCCGGCAAGCGTCTCCTGGTCGCGACCCACGCGCCGACGCCATGGCTGCTGCTGCAGGAGGATATCCGCCGCCGCGGCGCCGATCCGGCGTCGGTCGTCCGGGAGGACGGCGTGGAACCGGAAACCGCGCTCCGCCGGCTCGCCACGGGCGACGTCGATTACGTGCTGGCGTTCGAACCCTGGGGGACCCTGGCGGAGGCGCGCGGCCAGGGCATGGTCGTCGCCGCCGGCGCCCGGCGCGGCGCGCTGGCGTTCACCAGCTTCTACGCGCCCCGAAGCTTCGTCGACGGCCGACCGGACGCCGCCGCGGCCCTCACCCGCGGCCTCGGCGCCGCCTTGAAGCGCCTGCAGACCATCCCAGCTCACGAGGCGGCGGCGGCGATCGCGCCCTGGTTTCCGGATTTCGACGCCGATACGCTCAGCAGCGCGATCGCCCGCTACCAGCGGCTTGGCATCTGGCCGGAAGAGCCAAATCTCACGGTCGACGGCTTCGTCCGCCTGAAGTCTTCCTTGCTGTCAGGCGGCTTCATCGCCTCTGACCCATCCTTCGCGGAGCTCGCCCGGCTGACATAGATAAGGCTTCCGTCAGGCGAGCGCCTGCTTCTCGGCCTCGGTATAGAAGGCGTCGGCATGAATGCGGGCAGGATCGAGACCGGCCGCTTGAAAAATCCGGACGGCCGCCTCCACCATCGGCGGCGGCCCGGCGAGATAGGCCCGGGCGCCGTCGAGCGCGGCCGGACCCAGCGCCTGCAGATCGGCCGCCAGAATATCCGTCACGAAGCCGACCGGCCGGTCGGTCGCGCCATCGGGCTCGGACAGCGCGATTTTGAGACCGAGGCCCGGCAGCGCCTTGAGCGCGGCTTCCAGATATACGTCCCGCTCCGCGCGAGCGCCAAACCAGAGATGCGCCGGTCGGTCGCCAGCGCCGGCCTGGAGCGCCGATTGCAGAATGGCATGCACTGGCGCGAGGCCGGAGCCGCCGGCGACCGCGAAGATCGGCCCGGTTTCCGCCTCGCGCAGGAAAGCGAAGCCCAGCGGCCCCTGGACCGCGACCGCTTCCCCCGCCGCCAGTTCATCCAGAATGAAGGCCGAAACGCCGCCCGCCGCCAGTTTGCGCACGTGAAACTCGACCATGCCCGATGGGTCGAAGGGCGCGGCGAAGGAATAATCCCGCGCCGGAAATCCTGGAAACGCGACGCTCGCAAACTGGCCGGCCGTATAGGCCATCGGCTCCGGCAACTGGACGCGAACGGCGGCGATATCGTGGGTCAGCCGCTCGACCGAGGCCACTTCGCCGACGAGGCGCTTCAAGGGGTGCGCCACGGCGTCGTCATAGTTCAGGACAGCAACCGTGCAATCGCCGCGCGGCTCCGCGCGGCAGGCGAGGATCAGGCCGCGCGCCGCTTCATCCTCCGTCAGCGCGAAGGCCGAATGGCCGCGCATATGCACAGTGCCCCGGATCAGCCGCGACTTGCAGGCGCCGCAATTCCCGGACGCGCAGCCGAAGGGATAGGCGATATTCTCCTCAAGCGCGATTTCGAGGATGGTTTCATCCTCCGCGACCTCGATCTCGGCGTCAAAAGTCTCCAGGCGGACAAGATGGGGCATCGTCGGCTCGCATGCTGCGGATCGGGACGGTAAGCGGCGCTCGATCAGGGCGGCGCTCGTCGAGCATGACATACCATATCGGCGAGCCTGGGACAGCGCCCGAGACAAGCTGTCCCGTGCCGGCGGGCGGCTTAAGGGCTGCCGTACCCGCCGCCGCCTGGGGTTTCGATGACGAAGACGTCGCCCGGCTGCATCTCCGCCTGGTCGGCGCCGGCAAGCTGGATCACCGTGCCGTCCTTGCGCTCGACCCGGTTCACGCCGACCTTGCCCGCGCCGCCGCCGGCCATGCCGTAAGGCGCGATCTTGCGGCGGTTGGAGAGGATCGCCGCCGTCATCGCCTCCTCGAACCGCACCCGGCGGATGATGCCATCCCCGCCCGTGTGCTTGCCCGCGCCGCCCGAGCCATGGCGAATGCCGAAGCGCTCGAGCACGACCGGATAGCGCATCTCCAGAATTTCGGGGTCGGTCAGGCGGGTGTTGGTCATGTGAGTGTGGACAGCGCTCGCCCCATCCCAGGTCGGCCCGGCGCCCGCGCCGCCGCAGATGGTTTCGTAATACTGGTGGCGCTTGTTGCCGAAGGTGAAGTTGTTCATGGTGCCCTGGCAGGCGCCCATCACGCCAAGGGCGCCCAGGACCGTATCCGTGACCACCTGGCTGGTCTCGACATTGCCGGCGACAACGGCGGCCGGCGGGCGCGGGTTCAGCATCGAGCCTTCGGGCAGCACGATCTCGATCGGCTTCAGGCAGCCGTCATTGAGCGGGATATCCTGGCCGACCAGCATCCGGAACACATAGAGCACCGCCGCCCGGCAGATCGCCGCCGGGGCGTTGAAGTTCGACGTAAGCTCAGCCGACGAGCGGCTGAAGTCCAGCTTCGCCGAGCGCTTCTCCGGATCGATCGAGATATCGACCGATACCGTCGCGCCGTTATCGAGGCCATAGTCGAACGATCCGTTCTTGAGCGCGCCAATCACCCGGCGCACGCTTTCCTCGGCATTGTCCTGCACGTGGCCCATATAGGCCTGCACCACATCCAGCCCGAAATGCGCGATCATCCGGCGGACTTCCTGCACGCCCTTTTCGCAGGCGGCGATCTGGGCCTTCAGGTCGGCTTCGTTCTGGTAGACATTGCGCGCCGGATATTTGGCGGAGAGCAGCAGGTCCTCCAGCGCCTTCGCCTGGAAATCGCCCCGGTCGACCAGCAGGAAATTATCGATCAGCACGCCTTCATGCTCGATCTCGGTCGAATCCGGCGGCATCGAACCGGGCGTCAGACCGCCGACGTCGGCATGATGGCCGCGGGCGGCGACAAAAAAGATGATCGCATCGCCTTCAAAGACCGGCGCGACGACCGTGATGTCCGGCAGGTGCGTCCCGCCGTTATAGGGATTGTTCAGGGCATAGAAATCGCCAGGGTTCATCGCGCCCGCCCGTTCGGTCAGGATCGCGCGGACCGACGCCCCCATGGAGCCAAGATGCACAGGCACATGGGGGGCGTTCGCGACCAGGCTGCCCTCGGGATCGAAGATCGCGCAGGAAAAATCCAGACGCTCCTTGATGTTGACGGAATAGGCCGTGTTCTCCAGCGCCGCGCCCATCTGCTCCGCGACCGACATGAACAGGTTGTTGAAGACCTCCAGCAAGACCGGGTCCGCTTCGGTGCCGATGGCGAAGTCCCGTTCGACCGGCGTCGTCCGCGTCATGACCAGATGATCGAGGCCGGTGATCTCCGCCCGCCAGCCGGGCTCGACCATATTGGCGCCGGTCCGCTCGATGATGATAGCGGGGCCGGCGACGGCGGCGCCCGGCTCCATCGCGTCCCGGTCATAGAACGGAATTTCAGCCCAGGCGCCGTCGGTATAGACGGGATGGGTCGCGATCACGGCGGCCTTCGGATCGGCGCCGATCGCCCAGGCGGCTTCCTCGACGACATCGGTTTCGCCGACGGCTTCCGCGACCGCGGTCGCGACGATCAGCGGCTTGTCGGCCATGACGAAGCCATAGCGCTGGCGATGCTCGTCCTCGAAGGCCTTGCGAAGCGCGCCCGCGACATCGCCGCCGGACGGAAATGCGACCTCCAGGGCGGAATCCGTGCCTTCATAGCGGAGATGCGCGCGTCGCTCGACATGCATCCGGTCGCCGGACGTCAATTGCGGACGCACTTCGTCCTCCGCCTCCGCGCCCAGTTCCGCCAGGGTCGCTTCGACGTCCGCCAGCATGTCGGGCGCGAGCTTCCGTTCGACCGAGCGTTCCTTGACCGCCCGGAGGTCGGCCAGGCCCATGCCATAGGCCGAAAGCACGCCTGCATAGGGATGGATGAAAATCTTCTCCATGCCGAGGGTGTCGGCGATCATGCAGGCATGCTGGCCGCCGGCGCCGCCGAAGCAGCAAAGCGTGTACTCCGTCACGTCATAGCCGCGCCGGATCGAGATTTCCTTGATGGCGTTCGCCATGTTTTCGACGGCGATCTTGAGATATCCGGCCGCCACATCCTCGATCGCCCGCGTATCGCCGGTCTCGTCCCGGATGGCGGCAGCCATCTCGTCGAAGCGCGCCCGGGCGGCCGCGGGATCGAGCGGCAGGTCGCCGTTCGGGCCGAAGACCGGCGGGAAATGGTCCGGCTGCAAGCGGCCGAGCAGGACATTGCAATCGGTCACCGTCAACGGGCCGCCGCGCCGGTAGGAGGCCGGGCCGGGCGCCGCGCCGGCGCTTTCGGGTCCGACCCGGTACCGGCCCTGCTCGAACGCCAGGATCGAGCCGCCGCCCGCGGCGACCGTGTGGATCTGCATCATCGGCGCCCGCATCCGCACGCCAGCGACCAGGGTTTCGAAAGTGCGCTCGTAGTCGCCGGCATAATGCGAGACGTCGGTCGACGTGCCGCCCATGTCGAACCCGATGATCCGGTCGAAGCCCGCCATCGCCGCGGTTTTCGCCGCCCCGACGACGCCGCCCGCCGGGCCGGAGAGGATCGAATCCTTGCCCTGGAACAGCCGCGCATCCGCGAGGCCGCCGTTCGACTGCATGAACATCAAACGCGCGCCTGCCATCTCGCTCGCGACGAGATCGACATAGCGGCGGAGCACCGGCGAGAGATATGCATCGACGACCGTCGTGTCGCCGCGCCCGACCGCCTTCACCAGCGGACTCGCCTTGTGGCTGACGGAGATCTGGCTGAAGCCGGCCTCGCCGGCGAGTTCGGCGACGCGGGCCTCGTGGTCGGTGTAGCGGTAGCCGTGCAGCGTCAGGATCGCGATGCTGTCATAGCCTTTCGCCTTGGCGGCTTTGAGGGCTTCGGCGGCCGCGGCTTCGTTCAGCGGCGTTTCGACGGTCCCGTCCGCCAGCACCCGCTCTTCCAGCTCGATCACATCGCCATAAAGCAGTTCCGGCAACTTGATCTCCAGGTCGAAGAGCCGCGGCCGGTTCTGATAGGCGATCCGCAACAAGTCCCGAAAACCGGCGGTGATGGCGAGCACGGTCGGCTCGCCCTTGCGCTCGAGCAAGGCGTTGGTCCCGACGGTCGTGCCCATCTTGACCGCATCGATGGCGTCGCCAGGGATGGCTTCGTCGCCCGTCAGGCCCAGCAGGTCCCGGATGCCCTGGGTCGCGGCGTCGGCGTAGCGTTCCGGATTGACCGACAGCAGCTTGTGGGTGACGACAGCGCCGTCGGGCTTCCGCGCGACGATATCGGTAAAGGTGCCGCCACGGTCGATCCAGAACTGCCACTTGTTTTGGGCGGGGGCGGCGTCGGTCATCGATGGGTTCCTATTGCAGGCGCCCGCCAAGGGGCACGTCCTTGTCGGGTTCGACCAGCACGACGGCGTCATCCGCATCCGTGAAGCCCAGTAGCAGGAACTCCGAGCGGAACTTGCCGATCTGCTTGTCGGGGAAGTTGACGACGCCGGCGACCAGGCGGCCCGGCAATTCGTCGAGCGTATAATGCACAGTGATCTGGGCCGAGGACTTCAGCTCCCCGATCTCCGGGCCGAAATCAACCCAGACCTTGTAGGCCGGCCGGCGCGCCTCCGGATAGGGCTCCGCCTTCAGGATGCGGCCGACACGAATGTCGACCTTCAGGAAATCGTCGAAGGTGATCGTCTGGTCGGATTTCGGCATGACGCGACTCTCAGGCTGGCATTCTCTGGATGTTGTAGCGGCCTTCCGCGACCGTTTCCGGCAAGGGCAGCGCGATGGCGCCGGGGACCGGCAGATACTGGTCGGATACGATGACGGCGCCAGGGGTCAGCAAGGGCTGCAGCATCGGGCCGAGCCAGGCGGCGAGCGCGGCTGTCGCTGCCTTGTCGCCGCTGCCGATATCCGCATGGGCGAGCGCCGCCGGCTGGCCGATTACCTTGAGCGCGCTCGCGATCGTATCCCGGAAATCGCCTTCGATCAGGTCCGCCGCCGGCGGCATGCTGTCCGGATGCGCCATCGCCTTCCGCTCGAACACGACGATGCGCCGGTTCGGCAGCAGCAGGCGCAGATGGTCATAGGTCCGCCCGTTGCCCAGGCCGAGTTCCAGGACCGGACCTTCGATGCCGGCGATCAGGCCGGCGGCGCGGTTCAGGCAGGCGCGCTGCGCTTCCAGGCGCCGGATTGCGCTATCGAGACGGCTCATCGGCGCCCCTAGGCGCTTTGCTTGGCGACGGCCGCGCGAAGCTGCGCGTTGGTGTTTTCCAATCGCGCGGCGAGGACGCGGATGATCTCAAGCGCGATCTGGGGGGAACTGCTCAAGAGCCGCAGGAAATTCTCTTTTGGGATCTTCAGGGCCGTCAGGCCCTCCGGCGTCTTGACGGTGGCGGTGCGCGGCGTGTCGATCATGATCGCGATCTCGCCGACGACCTGGCCCGGCCCCATCTCCGCCACCTTGATCTCCCCGCCGGGGGTATCGATATAAACCTCGCCCTTGCCGCTGATGATCACATAAGCGGCGTCGCCGTTGTCGCCCTGTTTCATCATGACGGCGCCAGCGCGAAAATTGACCCGGTCGCTGGTCATCGCCAGCAACTTCAACTTCGACGGCTCCATGCGCTCGAACAGCGCAATGCCGCGTAGCAGATCAACTTCTTCCGCGAGAGACATCGACTTACTCCCGATTACCGTCGTTTTCAGTCACATTCAGCACACGCCCGCCGCCGACTTCGGCGACGCGGTCGAAGGGCCCCGTCTGCTCGGTGTCGCCCATCGCCCAGACGACGCCTCCGGGCGCGGCGGCCAGGATGCTATCCACGAGTTTCGCCCGGGTCCGGGTGTCCATCGCATCGGTCGCGCCATTCAATATCAGCAGGTCGGGCCGCTTGGCGAGCGCCCTGGCGATTGCGATCTTCTGGCGCTGCATGCCGCCAAGCCGCGACCCGCCGATGCCGACCTCGAAGTCCAGGCCTGCCGCCACGATATCATGCTCCAGCTTCAATTCCCCGACGACTTCATCCAGCAGCCGGCCGACGGTCTCCGGCCCTTCGGCCTCCCCATATGCGATCTTGCCGAACAGGATATTGTCCTGCACCGACGCCGCCGCATTGTAACTTTCGGGGTCGAAGAATTCGATCGCGCCGGAAAGATCCTCCGGCAGGTTCTCCCGGAAGCGGCTGCGGGCGGCGACCACACGGTCGCGGATTTCGTCCGTGATCAGCCCGAGACGATGCCGGGCGGTGACCAGCTTGAACGGCATGGCGAGCAACATGCCGCGTTCGGCGTCGGTCAGCGCCTCGGCGGCGCCGCGGGCGAACTTTGTCAGGATGATCTGATAATCGGGCAGCGCGTCGGCCTTGATGAAGCTGTATTGCTCGAACAACGGGTCGCCGGGTTCGACGTCGGCGAACAGCTCGACCATCAGCGCGGCGGCTTCCTTGCCGACATTCAGCAAATCGTCCAGCAGCCCGCCCTCGCTGAGCACGGTTCGGACATAGGGATGGTCGCCAAGCGTTTCGAGATCGAGGCCGCCGGCGACGATCGTGCCGAACAGCAGGTTCTCCGCGAGGCTGGCATTGCTGTTGTACTGCGCCGGATCGTAGGGCTCGACCAGATCGCGCAGGTTCTCCGCATCCAGCCGCACGCCTAGCTGCTGGCGGGCTTCGAGCGCCAGTTCGGCGAGGCGCGGCCGCGCCTTCGGGTCGATCGAGCCGCGCAGGCCAAGCGCGTAGACGTCCCGGGTCAGTTCGACATGGCCGAGGACGTCGATCAGCTTTTCGTCCGCGTCGGCCGGGCCGTCGGCGCCGAGAGCGCCATAGTCCACCCAGTCGTCGTCGAAGTCCTCGATCGTGTTGCCGGCCCGGCTATTTTCTTCCAGGGCGGCGGCGCGCGCCTTCTTGGCGGCTTCGTCGCGGTCGCGCTCCATAACGGGGCGGTGCTTCAGGCCGAACAGCAAGTTGGCGCGCACGGAATCGGAGAAGAGATAGGCGTTCGGGCCGACATAGGCGAAGCGGCGCCCCAGCACGGCTTCCGACCAGTCCTTGATATCCTGATTGTCGATCGCGATGCGGCCGCTGGTCGGCGCCAGGAGCCGGGACAGCAGCATCGGAAACTCATCCTTGCCGCCGCCGCTCGCGCCGATCAGCGCGACCCGCTCGCCCGCCTGGAAGGTCAGATTGAAATTCTGGATCGGGATGGTCGTTTCGTCTTCCTGGAAGGTCAGGCTTTGCGCGGCGACGGCCGCGGTCTTCGGAATTGCGGGGATGCTGGCCGGCTCGTCGAGCTGCAGCTTTTCATCGAGCATGCCGGGCGGATCGAACTGTTCGATCACCTGCTCATATTTGATCTTCACGTCCATGTACTGCTGATAGAACGTCAGCAACTCCTTCCAGGGCGCATTCATATCCTTGTGCGCGCTGATGACGCCGATCAACGCGCCGATCGTCAGGTCGCCCTTGATCGCCAGATAGCCGCCGAGCAGATAAAAAATGAACGGCGTGAACTGGCTGAGGAAGTTGTTCAGGAACTTGATCATGAACTTGCGCTGGAAGATCTCGAAGCGAATGTCGTAGATCCGCCCCAGGTGGCCCGCGAACTCGGAGCGCATCAGGTTCGAGCTGTCGTTGGCGTGCACTTCCTGGATGCCGTTGATCGATTCGCTGATCCGTTCGGAAACGCGGCGGACAGCCCGCACCCGGAGCTTGCCGAGCGCGTTCACCTTTTTCTGCATCCGGGGAATGATCATGCCTTGGATCGGGAACATCGCGATCGCGGTCAGACCCATGTAGACGTCCTGAACCATAATGAAGATCAGGAACGTCACCAACATGCCGGCTTGAAACAGCGGCTGCGCCACGGCGTCGCCGATAAAGCCGCCGAGCGGCTCCACTTCCTGGGTGATCATCGGAATGATCTCGCCCTGGGACACCCGCTTGAAGTGCGATTGCGGGAACCGCAGCACCCGGCCGTAGAGCATGTAGCGCAGCCGGCGCAGCATCCGCTCGCCCAACCGGCCCTTCAACAGGTTGATGTAATACTTGAAGCCGCCATTGATCAGCACGATGCCAAGGAAGGCGAAGCACATCAGAACCAGGTATGGGATCTGCTCGAACTCGAACCCGAATATATCCTTCGGGAAATCCGAGACCTTTCCGCCAATCGCCTTGTTGATGATGCGCTTGACAATTTCAGGCTGAAGGTAAATGAACGGGAACGCCGCGCAGGTAATAAACAACAGAACGACCTGTTGTTTCTTGCTGTGCCTAAGAATGTACCCGTAAATCGTGCGGTCCATGTCGGCCCGATCGCCCCCCAGGTAGCCCGCCCCTTCCGAGGTCGGCGCAGCGGGCGACGCCTTCGCCCGTGGCGCTAAACTAGCCGACGCATCGCCGCCGGTAAACCATTCAAAAAGCGGCCTCGTTTCGGGACGTTATGTCCCTATATTCAAGACTTGAGCATGGCGCGTCCACGTGGACGCGCGGTCCATGCTCTACCTTATTGAGATCGATCTGAAGGCCGATAGGCGATCCGGCATGGGACTGAGATGAAGGACGAGCAGGACACCGGAGACGATGACCGATGGCGCCGCACGGCGCGCGCGGTCTGGCGGGCGATCCGCGACATCCCTGCGTTCATCCGCTATGTCGTCCAGCGCTTCTTCGACGATCGGGGCTTCGAAACCGCCGCATCGCTGACCTATACCTCATTGCTCGGGCTGGTGCCGCTGCTGGCAGTCGTTCTGGCGGCGCTCAGCGCATTCCCGGCGTTCGACGACGTCCGTCAGCAGGTTCGCGACATGATCATGTCGCCGCTCACGCCCGGGGCCAGCGCCGCCGTGCATGTGCATCTGAACGCATTCCTGGAGAATACCCGGAAGCTCGGCGTCATCGCGGCGCTTGGCATCGGCGTCACGGCGATCCTGATGCTGAACACCATCGAAACGACGCTGAACACCATCTGGCGCGTCGTCGACCTGCACTCGCTGCCGCAGCGCTTCCTGATTTTCTGGGGCTTGTTGACCTTGCCGCCTGTGCTGCTCGCCGGCGGCATTTCGCTCACGAGCTACTTCACGGCGTTCGCCGGAGATCTCCCTGCGGAAGGCGCGATCGCCTGGTTTCGCCGCTTGACGCCTCTGGCGCTGGAGACCGCGGCATTTACGGTCCTCTTCATCGCGGCGCCCAACCGCTCGGTGAAGATCAAGCATGCCTTCGCCGGCGGCCTGATGTCGGCCATCCTGTTCGAGGGCCTGAAGCAGGTTTTCGGTCTGTATGTCAAATCGGCCGCCGCCCAGGAAGCGATCTATGGCGCGCTCGCCGCGATCCCGTTCTTCCTGCTGTGGATGTACGCAACCTGGACCGTCGTCCTGATCGGCGCCGAAATCGCGGCCGCGTTGCCGGAATGGAAAGGCGCCATCGCCGCCGCCCGCCGCCAGCCGCTGACGGCGGGCGAGCGGCTGACCGCGTCGATCGGCGTCCTGACGATGATCTGGCGCGCCGTCGAGGCTGGCGCGCCGGCGGAGCGCTCCGAGGTCGAGCGCGCCTTGCCCGCGGGGTCCGCCGACCTTGGCCAGATCCTGGAACGGCTGCAAAGCCTGGGCTATGTCGCGCCGTCGGTCGCGGGCAGCCTCCTGCTGGCGCGCGATCTCGACGAAGTCACGCTCTATGACCTTTACCGGGACCTCGGGCTGGCGCTGATCGAAACCCCGACCTTCCTGCAGGCCGTGCACGACGAGGCGCCGGCATTGGCGACGCCGCGCCTGTCGGCGATCATGGCGGACGCCGAAGCCGCTAAGGCGCGCCTGATGTCGTCCACAATCAAGACCGTGATTCTGGACCGTATGGCCAATCATGCCGAGACAGCCAGCGCGCCAGCGGCCCCGGACGTCCGAGACGCGACCCCGGGCTCGAATTAGCCGCCGACAATCCCGTCGATTGCGGCGAGATCGGCTGCGGTCATCGCCCAACCGGCGGCCTCGACATTGCTGGCGATCTGTTCGGGCTTCGTGGCCCCGGCGATCACGGACGCCGTGACGGACTGGGACGCCAGCCAGCCGAACGCCAGCTCCAGCAAGCTGCGGTCCTGGCTCTTGGCATAGGCCTCGAGCTTTTCGACCTTGGCGAAATTATCGTCGTTCACATAGCCGCGGTTCGCGAACTTCGGATTGTCGGTCAGGCGCGCGCCCTTCGGCATGGCGTCCCGCTTGTACTTGCCGGTCAGGAGGCCGGACGCCAGCGGGAAGAACGGCAGCATGCCAAGCTTGTATTCGCGCATCATCGGAACGACGTCCCGCTCGATCGCCCGATTGAGGACGTTCCATTCTTCCTGGCAGGACACGAAGCGGGCGACGCCCAGTTCGCGCGCCACGAATTCCGCCTCCGCGCTCCGCCAGGCCGCGAAATTCGAGGAGCCGACATAGCGCACCTTGCCGGCGCGGATCAGGTCGTCGAGCGCCCGCAGGGTTTCGTCGATCGGCGTGAACGGATCGGGCTTGTGAAGCTGGTACAGGTCGATCCAGTCGGTCTTCAGGCGACGCAGCGACGCTTCGACCGCCTGAACGATATAGCCCCTGGAGGCGCCGCGCAGCTTGCCGGCGTCGTCCATCTCCCAACCGAACTTGGTTGCGAGCACGATGTCCTTCCGGCGGGCGCCCAGGGCCGCGCCGAGATGCTCCTCGGAGCCGCCGCGGCCGCCATACATGTCGGCCGTATCGAAGAGCGTGATGCCAGCGTCGATCGCCGCGTTCACGACGGCGGCCGTGCCGGCCGCGTCCAGCTTCATGCCGAAATTGTTGCAGCCAAGTCCGACCAGCGAGACGCGCAGGCCGGATGACCCGAGATTGCGAAGTTCCATCAGGCGATTCCCCCAGATATCTGTTCGGACCTTGATACCGCGCCCCGAAAGCGCGGTCTACCGGACGATCAGGCGCTCGCCCGCGCTTACGGTCGGCCTGCGGCTGGCAGCGCCGCCGTCGCAGCATGGGCGAGCGCCAGCGCCCGCGCGCGCCCTGCCGGCAGGCCCGCCGCC